>DATJGR010000297.1:0-24437 GCA_035494855.1 Pseudomonadales bacterium
CACGTCTCCGGGAATAGGCTCTGTGAGTAGTCTCACCACGGGCCTCAGCATGTCGACACTCGATAAGGCCGAACGCCGACCGGAGTCGAGCGTGGAGCAATTGCCGGAAAGCCGCAACGGCGCATCCGCGCCTCGACGAAGTCGGTGGGCAATACTCGTTGTCGCCGCTGCTGTCGTGCTGGCACTGATCCTTGCTTTCGACTGGAACTGGCTACGGCGTCCGCTGGAAGCGTACGTCACACACAAAACGGACCGTGACTTCACGATCTCCGGGCTGTCGGTGCGGTTGGGATGGACGCCAACCATCCGCCTGCGCGATGTCGTGTTCGCGAACGCGCCCTGGGCCAGTGACGAACCGATGGCGAGCATCGCGCGCGCCGAGTTCTCGATATCGGTGCCAGACCTGCTTCGGGGCAGGATCGTCGTGCCCGATGCGATGCTCGCCGACGGCGACCTCAGATTCGAGCAGCTGGCCGACGGGCGAAAGAACTGGATCTTTGCGCCGCCGGACGACACGTCGCCGAGTCGTGTGCGGATCGGCAGCGTGTCGATGTCGCGTTGTGCGCTCGAGTATGTCGACCACGGTCTTTCGCTCGTGCTCGCTGCGATTGCAAACGATGTCGACGCCGCCAATGGATCGGGCCGGTTCAAGACGCGCTATCGCTTTCAGGGTCGTTACCGCGATGCACTCTTCCATGGCGATCTGCTGACGGGCAGCGCGGCGAGTTTCCAGGACGAAGCCGCGAAACTCCCGATGAAGGGACGGCTCGTCGCCGGTACTACCATCCTGCGCGTTGAAGGCGCGATCGCCGACATTGCGAATACGGGCGCTGCCGATCTGAAGCTGCGAATCACCGGCGAAACGTTGGCCAACCTGTATCCGTTCCTGCTTTTGCCGCTGCCGGCGTCGCCGCCGTACCGCATCGAGGGTCGTCTCCTTCACACCGATTCCCGATTCGATCTGCACGATATTCAGGGGCTGATCGGTTCGACCGACGTCGCCGGAACTGCGGCATATCTCGATCGTCAGCCGAGACCGTTGCTGCGGGTCACGCTGCACAGCGACCTGCTGAACGCGGCGGACCTGGGTCCGTTGATCGGCGTCACCACCAAAACCTCGCCGACCACCGCGCCGCCGACGCAGGCGCAGACCATGACACGCGAAGCCGCGAAGGCGCAGGAACGTCAGGCGACCGGCGATCGCATACTGCCTGCAGGTTTGCCGGACGATACTCTGCTGCCATCCGGTCAGTTCGAAGGCGGGAGGTTGCGTGCAATCGACGCCGACGCCGAGCTGCGTGCGAAACGCATCGTGGCGCCGGATCAGCTGGCCGCGGGCAACGTTCACGTGAGAGTGCGCCTGCGAGACGGCGTCATCGTGCTGACACCGTTCGACTTCGAACTCGCGGGCGGCCGCATCGTCTCGGCCATCGAAGTCGATGCGCGCCAGCCGACGCTCGCAGCGCGTAT
Source organism: Pseudomonadales bacterium (assembly GCA_035494855.1). Lineage (GTDB taxonomy): Bacteria > Pseudomonadota > Gammaproteobacteria > Pseudomonadales > Azotimanducaceae > DATJGR01. The sequence continues at coordinate 1,471 of DATJGR010000297.1, forward strand.
GAACGTCGATTTTCAGCAGTTACAGCTGGGTCAGTTGCTGCCGCGCTCGTCGATCGTCGTGGAATCGCAGGGTCTGCTCGAAGGGGAACTCGCGCTGAACGGCACGGGCAACTCGGTCGCGGACGTGGCGGCCAACTCAGACGGGCGCGTCAGTCTCGCGCTCGCGCACGCGCAGATCTCGAACCTGGTCGACGCGGCAGCCGGCCTCAACGGCGGCAAAGTTCTCAAGCTGCTACTTGGTGGCGACAAGAACATTCCGGTGCGTTGTGGCGCCGCTGCGTTCAGTGTCCACGACGGCGAAGGGAAGTCGGAGGTATTCGTCGTCGATACGGAACAAACCCGCATCGACGGCGGCGGAACGCTCGATTTTGGAAACGAGCAGTTCGATCTCACGATCGCGCCGCAACCGAAACACGCCAGCATTCTGTCGTTGCGCACACCCGTTCTGCTGCGCGGAACGTTTCGGCATCCCGGATACGAGCTCGACAAGAAAGGACTTGCGCTGCGGGCGGGCGGCGCGATCGCACTGGGTCTTCTCACGCCGGCCGCGGCTTTCGTCCCACTCATCGAAACCGGCCCGGGTAAGGACGTGGACTGCGCGCGACTGACGGATGCCGTGCTCCGAAACTCTACGCAGGCCGCCCGATGAAACGCCGACCCCATCTCCCGCTGGCGGACTGGTGGGATCTGATCAAAGACGCCGCTGCGGCGTGGTCCGCCGACTATGCGCCGAGTATGGGTGCCGCGTAGTCGTACTACACCGTGTTCTCGATGGCGCCATTGCTGCTGATCGTGATCTCGATCGCCGGGCTGATCTTTGGAGAGGACGTTGCGCGCGGCGAAGTCCTCGGGGGGTTGCGGGGTCTGATGGGAGAAGCACCGGCGCAGGCCATTGATGCGGCGCTCGCGAGCATGAGCAAACCAACGAACGGATTCACCTCGGCGGCGTTGAGCGGAGTGGTGCTGCTGATCGGCGCCACGTCCGTATTCGGCGAACTGCAGGACGCACTCGACCGCATCTGGCGCGCTCCAGAACGCGATCGCACCGGCGGACTGTGGAGGCTGGTGCGATCACGTTTGTTGTCGTTCGGCATGGTGCTCGGAATCGCCTTCCTGCTGATGGTGTCGCTCGTCGTCAGCGCGGCGATTTCTGCGCTTGGCAAATGGTGGAGCGGTGCGTTCGGCAGTTGGGAAGCGCTGTTGCAGTTCGTGAATGCCACGTTCGGTTTCGCGTTCACGACCGTATTGTTCGCGATGATCTACAAGATCATGCCGCGCGTCGACGTGCGGTGGCGCGACGTCTGGTGGGGTGCCGCGATCACGTCGGTGCTGTTCAACGCCGGACAGTTTCTGATCGGCCTTTACATCGGCAAGAGCGGCATCGCCTCGGGTTTCGGCGCGGCGGGGTCGATCGCGATCATTTTCGTGTGGGTGTATTACTCCGCACAGATCTTTCTGCTGGGTGCAGAATTCACGTGGCTTTATGCGCAGCGATTTGGATCGATGCGGCGAAACGGGCCCGTGCTCGCTGACCGTTCCGCCAATGAACATGCGCACGTCCTACGAGGCTGAATCGTTACGTTGCCGGGGCAAATAGATACACGCACGTCATGATGAAGGTCGACAGCGCGACGCCCGAGATCAACCCGTACCAGTAGAACAGCCAACGGCTCTCGCTTCGAAGTCTCGCATTCACGATCGTGCTCCGCCGCCATCGTCTGCCGCCATACTAGTTGTCGCTTGCCATACGGCATGTAGTCCTTCACGCCGCTTGCGGTTCAGACTGGCGGCCGCTCTGCCTCTGTTTTGCCCATATCCGGCGTAGACATTCATGCGGCTTCGAGCTACGGACTCCGGATGGACCAACCGAGCAGCAGCAGGCCGCTCGCGGCGATCCAACTGCCCGCAACGCGTAGCGCGATGCGCGTCGAGCCTCCACCGAAGCGAACGCCAGCGGCGGCCGGGAGTACCGTCATCGTTGCAACCGCGGTCGCAAGACCGATCAGTGCAAGCACCACGGCGAGCGTGAGGTTCATTCCAGAGCCGTTCGAGTACCCGTGCATCAACCCGAGCAGTGCGCCGAGGGCGGTCGTGGCCGCGAGCGGTAGTTTCGCGTCGAACGCGATCAGTGCGCCCAGCAGCAGCAGCCACGATGCCGACACGATATCGTTGCCTTGCGGCGTCAGGGCAACCAGCCCTCCGAGGCTACCCAACAGCCATGCTAAGGGGACGACGAAGAATGCTCGTCTACCGTGGTCGGCTCCGCGCAGTCCGCACAACAGCGCGAGCGCAATGGCAGCAGCGAGGTCCTCAGGGCTGGTCATCAGGTGGAGCAGGCCGTCGTAGAACGGACCGAGACCGCTCGACGTCAGATGCGCTTCCGCTACCGACGGCGCCACGGCGACGATCATCATCCACCTGCCGGCGTTCTTCACGCGACCGCCTGCCACATGAAGAAAGCGCCGCCGGCCGCGATGCCCAGACCGAGCGCGCGCAATAATCTGTTGCCCCAGCGCCAGCGTCGCACTGTCCCGATCGCGATGCCGAGTGCGTGCAGGCAGCCGGTGGCGATCACGAAACCCATGCTGTACAGCAGTGCGTCCTCGCCGTTTGGCAATTCGGTGCTGTGCGCGTGGCCGTGAAAGATCGCCAACGCGCCGACCAGCAGGGCGGCTGTTGCGAGCGGTGGCCGCCACGCGAACAGCACCGCTGCACCGAGCAGGACCGCCGATGCGGCGATGCCGATTTCGACGCCGGGCAGATGGACGCCGACGAAGCCGAGGAAACCTCCGATCGCCATCACCAGCGGGAACGCGACCGGCAGCACCCACAACGCCGGTGCGCCGAGTTGCGCGCCCCACAAACCGACCGCCACCATCGCGAGCACATGATCGAAGCCGGAGATCGGATGCAGGAAGCCGGACAGGAAACCGGCGGCGTCGCTGCGTTGCAGGTGCGCGAGCGCATCCGGCGCAAATGCCAGGGCGACCAGCAACGTCGCGATGGGCGGTACGGTGCGGTGCTGGTTCATCGCATGATTTGGCGCGCCGCTCACCGCACGACCGCAAGGTCGAGCAGCAACGCAACGCGTTGAATCGTCCAGAACGCGCCGAGCACGCCGACCGAGTATCCCGGAAGGCGTCGCACCCAGCGCGGCCAATCGATCAGCAGAATTTCGAACGAGCGGCGCAGCGCGAGCAGCAGCGCGATGAAACCGAGTTGGCCGATCTCGACGCCCACGTTGAAGCTGACCAGTGCTGCCGGCAGCGCCTGCTGCGGCAAGCCCGCGCCTGTCAGCGCCGTAGCGAAGCCGAATCCGTGCAGCAGGCCGAACGCGAAGGCCACCACCCACGGATGATGGATGGTGAAGCTCGACTGGCCGCGCCACACGCGGACGATTTCGGGGCCGAGAAACAGAATGCTCAGCGCGATGCCGGCGTTGAGCGGCAGCGCCGGAAGGCTGGCATAGCCGAGCGTCGCGATCGCGAGCGTGATGCTGTGCGCCACCGTGAACGCGGTGATCGTCTTGATCAGCATCCATCGTCCGGAAACGATCAGCAGCAGCCCCAGCACGAACAGCAGGTGGTCCGCGCCGAACAGGATGTGGCGGATGCCTTCGCCCGCGTAGGTGAGCGAGCGTTCCCACCAACTCTGCGAAGGGGCGACCTCGAACCAGGGTTGACCCGGACGGGCGATCGACGTGCGGGTTTGTCCGTCGGCCGTCTCCACGCGAATCAGCACGTCGGTGATCGTCAGCTGCAAGCCCGGGAACTCGATGCGTTTTCCTGCGATACCGCCGCCTTCGGCACTTATGGTGCGACGTTCGAGCCTGGAATCCGCCAGTTGCTGCACCAGCGGTCCGGTCACCGTGACCATCTCCTGCGGCAGCTTCAACACCACCGGCAGCGGCATGCCCGCCGACACGGGCGTGCGCCACAACACCTCGTAGCGGTTGTCGCCGGTCTGCTTGATTTCGAGATAGGCGGGACGCGCTTCATGCGCCGACGCGAATCCGCTGGCCAACAGCGCGACGAGGGTCGTCAGCAGAAACGCCGGTCGATTCACGGCTTTACGCCGTCCGGCGGAATCGGCAGCAGCACGATGTATTTTGCGCGCATCGCGTCGTAGGCCTTCTTCCAGGCCGCGGCTTTCTGCTCGCCCAGCCACGCGGTTTTGACGTCCGGCTCGATCTCTTCGAAAGCCGGCGTGCGCCCCGGCACGATCGAATCGACGAACAGGAGGTGCCAGCCGAAACCGGATTCGATCGGTCCTTGCCACGATCCGGCCGGAAGCTTGAACACGGCCTGTGCGAACGCAGGGCCGAAGTCCTTCGCCAGCTGGTCCGGCGCGCGGTCGGCGTAATACTCCTGCAGCATCGTCGGATCGCCGCTCGCACGGCTCGATCCGATTGGTTGTCCTTGGAGCCGGAGCAGCGCGGCTGCTGCATCGTCGCGCGCGCGCTCGCCGCGCGAGTCCGGCGAGAAATACAGTTGCCGGAACGCGATCCGACCGGGCAGCGCGAACGTCGTTGCGTTCGCGTCGAACCAGTTGCGCAGTTCGGTCGTGCTCGGCTCGTATTGGGCCGCCACGTCTTCGGAGACGAACTGCATCTTCTGCGCCATCCGGCGCTTGACGATCTCGTCGTCTTTGTCGAGCCCCATTGCGAGCCCTTCGCGGTAGAGGATTTCCTGCCTGATCCGGTCTTCGATCAGCGAGTCGAACTCCTGCTGCGTCGGTTGCCGCCGCCATTGCGCTTCGAACACCAGCTCCAATTGCCGCAGTTCATCGAGCGTCAATTGAATCTGCTTCGGCGAGCTGGACTCGACGTCATCGCCGTTGCGCTGCAGGTAAGCGTTCGCCACGAACAACGCGAAGCCGATCAGCAGGAAATGAACGAGCGGCTCGGACGCAATGCGCCTGATGGCTCGCTTCGCGGCCGATCGGGCGACCGGTCGCGGCGTAATGGTGTCGTTCGGATCGCGCGCGGGTTCCTTCTGCTCCGGAGCCGCCGGTTCACTCCTTCGCATGCAGCTCGGATGCCTGGTCCTTCGGAATGTTCGCTGCGGCTTTACCGAGATCGAACAGATCGGCGGGACCTTGCACGGTGTATTCGTAGTTCGCGTAGCCGAACTCGTTGCTGCGCGCCCCGATGTACTTGCCGTCCGCTTTGTACAGGGTCATTTCGAGCGGCGTGTTGCCGAACATCGTGACGACTTTGCCGTTGGCGATCGAGTACGGCGCCGGCACCGTGTGATACGAGGTTGCCGACAGGTCGCCCGTGTCGCTCGGCAGCAACGCGCGGTCGCCGACATAGAGCGCTACCGCATTGCCGGTCTCGTCGTAACGCACCTTCGTCATGCCGTTGGTTACCGTGTTGCGGATCCACATTGCCTTGCCGACCAGCAACGTCTTCAACTCTGCGTCCGTCAGTGCCGCAGCGCCTTTGGCGGTGAGACTCGCGACTGTCGTGCCGCCCGGCGCCGATTTGAGCGCCGAGGCGGCGGGCGTGTACCAGATCGGAGAAGCCCACGCGCGCTCCTGCACCGTGGCCGGTACCGTATCCGGCGGGACAATGCCCATCTCGTGCGCCTGGATCGTCGTCCAGCGCGGCGTCGGAATTTCGAGAACCCGCGCGTAGTAGAAGGCGTGGAGCGACGCATCGAAATCGGGGTCGGTCCAGGTGGTCTTCAGCTCCGGTGAACCCACCGAATTCGTGTAGGTGCCGGTATCGATGTCGACGGTGCTCGCAATCGCCGGAATCTCGTGAGTCCATTTGTCGGCTTTACGGTCGCCGGACCAGACCACGTCGTAGATCTTCTCGAAGCTCTGGCCATTCTTCGACCAGCCTTTCACGATCTGGATCCGGTCCAGGTTGCCCGACGTCGGGTCTTTCATGGCCCACACCGCGAACGTCGGGGCGGTGCCCTTCATCGGGGGTAAATCGCTGCCCATCGGCACACCCGTTTTGTAGGCGCCTTTGATCCAGTCGCTAGCGTTGATGGACGCGTCGTTGAAGGTCCAGCCGCCGAAGAAGCGCACCTTGATCCTCGGTCCGCTCGTGCCGAACGTCTCCTTGCGGTACATCGCGTCCCAGATCGACGCGCGCGTGTTCTGTTCCGCCCACGCACCGGTCAGGCCGGCCGGGTTCTCGAGTCGCGTATCGATGCCATTGAAGATGTGCCCCGACATCCGCTGCTGAATCATGCCGTCGGCCGAGGCATGGCCGCCGAAGAAATTGTCCTGCCGATAGGGACTGGCGGTGTTGTGCGAATCCGACGCGGCGCCGAAGCCGAACTTGTACGGGTTGAACCCGCGCACGTCCTGCAGCGTGAGACCGTCCTTCAATGCCTGCCGCGCGTAGCTGCCGACGATGTGCGGAATACGGCCGGACTCGTCGGGCAATCCGAGCAGGATGCTCATGATCTCGTAGTTCGAGAACTCGTCGTTCGGCGACAGCAGCGGATGCGTCTCCGACTGACCTTTGATCTGCTTGATCTCGATCAGCCGTTCGTTGCGCTCGCGCGACGCGGCCCATGCAGCATCGATCGGTCTGCCGAGGCTGTCGACATCGGTCGGATACATCCAGCCGTCGGACAGATTCGCGTTGTGCGATATCGCGAGCAGCTCGTTGCCGGCTTTGCGCTGCGTATCCATCCAGCCCCACAAGTCCTCCGGATGCCACGAATCGAGCATCGAGAACGGCATGACCGGCACTTTCGCGCAGTCGCGGAAGAAGATGTTGCGATGCAGGTTGCGGTTGTTGAACTGCGACGTGTATTCGTAGGAACAGAACGCGGTGAACTTGCCCGGGTGATTGTTCGCGTCGGCGATCTTGACGTTCTCGCTCCAGATCGAGCCGGCCACCTCGGGACTCATGAATGCCTTGATCGGCGGCTTGCTGGTCAGCGACAGCAGGTACAGAAAGACGCGCTGCACGTCTTCCGGATTCTTCGGATCCTTGAGTATCAGCCCCTGCGCCTCAGGCAGTTTGCTCAGCGACGAACCCGGCGTGTTCGCCTCTTTCGTTACGCCGACATATTCAGAGTGGTCGGTAACCCCCATCCAGTCGAGCGGGGTATCGATGTGGATGTCGTAACCGAGCGGATGCTTGATCGTTTCGCCTTGCGCATACTTGTACGCGTCGTCCGGACCGGTCAGGCGATTGCCGATGACCCACGCGTCCACCGACCAGCTGGTGTGGATGTGCGTTTCGCCGAAGTAGGCGTCGCGTTCCGGGTTCGCCTTCGGACTGTCGGCAGCCGTGGCGAGTGTGCAGGTCAGGCTTGCGGCAACGATCGTCAAACCGGCGAGACCGGTGCGGTTCGTCTTCATGCTGTGGCTCCTTGTTCTTCTTCGTAGGGTGAGTCGCGTCGATGCCGCCAGGCCGACGTGGGTGGCGATTGTCCGGCGCCAAATGCGAAGCGTCAACGACGGCCTCGGTGGCAGCGTCTTGACGAGCAGCCGAGGTCCTCTCGGGTGCACCTCCCTTGGTCAGAGTGAGCCAACGACCCTGCGATGGCGCGAGTCGCGACGGCCTGTCTACTGATACAGCTCGGCGCTGGAAAGAACCGGTCCGTTCGACCCGCCGACGACGAGCACCCGTGTTGGCAGCGGCGTCGCAGTATGTCCGTCGCGAGCCGTGGTCAGGCTGCCGGTCGCGGTGAAGTCGCCGCTCGCAGAATCGTAGAGTTCTGCGTCGGAAATCAGGTGCGATTTGTCGTCGCCGCTGCCGGTGACGAGCACCGTGCCGTCCGACAACAGGGTTGCGGTTGGAGCAGAGTGAGCGGTGCGCATGTCGCCGGTGGATGTGAACGTGCCGGTCGACTCGTTGTACAACTCGGCGGATGCCAGGGCGTTCTCGGCAATGCCGCCGGCGATGAGCACTTCGCCGTTCGACAGTAGCGCTGCCGCCTGATGCGCGCGCGCCGCCGACATGCTTCCGGTCGCGCTGAAGCGCCGCGTCGAGGGGTTGTAGATCTCGGCCGTCGCAACGGTCGTTCCGTCGGTATCGCTCGTTCCGCCGGCGATCAGCACGGCGCCGCTGCCGAGCAACGTTGCGGTGTGTCCCGACCGCGCGCCAGTCATGGTGCCGACCGTGACGAAGCGGCCGGTCGTGGGGTCGTACACTTCGGCGCTCGCGAGCGGAGCGCCGCTGTTACCGGTGCCGCCCGTGATCAGCACGGTGCCGTCGTCGAGCCGCGTTGCGGCGTGTGCGTGGCGCGCCGCGAGGAGACTGCCCGTCGTGAAGAAGCTGCTGTTCGACGGCGAGAACAGTTCCGAGGTGGCGATGGGTTCAGCCGCGGGATCGGACAATCCACCGACGACCAGCACGGTGCCGTTGCGCAGCAGCGTCGCGGTGTGATCGAAGCGGGCGTCGGTCATGCTTCCGGTGACGCCGAACGTCGTGCGCGCCGGATCGTAGAGTTCTGCCGAGTTCGACCCCGTCGTTCCGTTAGTGCCGCCGGCAACGAGCACGCTTCCGCTGTCGAGCAGCGTGGCGGTGTGCAGCGTACGAAGCGAAGTCATCGACCCGGTCAGTGCGAATCCGTGCTCGAGTACGTCGATCGTCGCGTCTTGTGGTGTTGCGGATTGCCCGCCGCCGTCTTCGACCGAAACGGCAATCGGAAATGCGCCGACGACGGTCGGCGTGCCGGCAAGCGTGCCATCCGCCGCGAATCCCAGACCGGGAGGCAACTGCCCGGTCTCGCTCCACGTGAGCGGCGCGATTCCGTCGGTGGCGACGAACACGCTGCTGTATGGCCGATCGACCGCGCCTTTCGACGGCGCCGGCGACGTCGCAATGGTTGGCGGCAGCGGCGGATCGATGATGATCGTCTTGGTCTCCGTCGTGCTCTTCGCCGGGAAGGAGGAGTCGGTCACCGTGATCCGGGCGGGATACGTTCCGGTGGTAGTCGGTGTTCCGCCGATGGAACCGTTGGAGGCGAGGGTAATGCCCGGCGGCAACGACGATGCGGTCCAGAAGAACGGCGCGAGACCCTGGGTCGAGCTGAACACGAAACTGTTGTGATAGCGCCAGTTGGCCGGACAGGCCCGGATCGAGCCGCCGATGAAGCACGGGAGGCAGGCCGTTCCGGAAGGCGCGCACGTGGTCGAATCGCCGACGTTGTACGGCGAGCCGACTGCGCCGTTGGGCGGGGCGGGGATGGGCGCGATCGACGGCTCGTCGCCGCTTCCGCACCCGGCGCACAGGACCACTGCCAGCATGCCGAGGAGAGCCCCGTCACGCCTCATCGAATGCTCCTTGATCGCACTGCGCGATGCGAGGGCGACTGCTAAAGCATCGGCGAGGCGTACGGTTGTTCGCGTAAGCCGTCGATCTTATCAGGGTTGCAGAACGACGACCGCGCGAAGCTCAGCGCATCCGAGTTGAGCCGGGTCAGTCCTTCAGTTGACCGCGGATCTCTCCGTCTTTGTGCGCATCGCTGTGAACGTTGACGTACAGGTCACCGGCCGCGAGCTTGTCCATCTGCGCCTTCGTCAGCTTGGCGTCCTTCGGCGCCGACCACTCGTTCGCGCCCGTCGCGGTCAACGGCACCACGACGCCGCCGTTCTGACCCGCCGCGCCGTCGTGGATGTGCGCTGCGATGCCCTTGATGCCTTCGGTTTTCACGCTGCCCGAGATCGACATGTCGTCTTTTACCGTGAAGTGCGCGGAACCGGTCGCCATCGTCTTCACGGGCGGGACTTCCTCCGTGCCGGCGAGCTTGGCGCTGACGTCGACCGCCGAGGCGCACATTGCGAACGAGGCCGCTGACGCAGCCACGATGGTCACAGCACATTTTCTGAAGATCGGGTTCATGTTCTCTCCTGTTGGTAATCGTAACCCCACGTCAAGTTAACCGCGCGCGGACGTGAGGTCGGTGCGGCTGCGCACCGATGTCAGGGCCGGTCGGTCACGCGCCGCTTCAACCTGCGTCGGTCCGATTCCACGTGGCGATTCGGCAGGCCGATATCGGTCTCGCGCCGGGTTTCGGTTCGTCGATCGGTGAAATGCTGGTAGACACACCGGCAATCGCGCGTCATGTCGCAATCGGGTAGCGGCAGTAGAGGTGCATCCTCCGACAGAAACCGCTGCCCGATTACGGCCGCCGCCGCACGACACATCCGCTCCCCACGCGGCGTTTCGATCGCCACGCCGTGAAACAGCTGCCGTACGCCGCTGACACCGGGGCGCCCTTTGGGGGCGCCTTTCTTTCGCCGAAGCATGCCGCAACCGGTGTGTGCAGCGGGCTATCTAACGCTTCTGCGCCGGAACAGATTGACGATGGCCAGCAGAATCAAGGCGCCAAGGAACGATACCAGCAGGCTCGCCATACTGAAGTCGTTGGCGTTGATGGTGCCGGTTCCGATCAACGGCGCGATGACGAGTCCCGCAAGGAACGCGCCCACGATTCCGACGACGATGTTCAGGAAGATTCCTTGCTGCGCGTCAGTTTTCATCACGATGCTGGCGAGCCAGCCCAGTACCCCACCGATGACGATCCAAGCCAGAAAATTCATCGCGGTCTCCCTCGTTTAAGTCGAGTCAGGATTCCTGAAACGTCACGCCCGGCACATCCCCGGCTTGGACATCTGATCGTAGGCGCATTACTACAGCATCAGGCTGCGTACAGGGCTCCTACGGACGTCTCCTACGACGTTGTCGGAAACGCACCGCTACATTCGTCGCCTCGCTCGGCAACACTGAGGTCGAACCCACGCAAGGAGAGACACATGGCCCGTAGTAAAAAAACTCCCCGATCGAAGAAGCCCACCGATATCCACAAGAATCAGGGCGAAGGCGATCGAGAATCGGCCCGTCGCTTCAACGAGGCGGAACGCGCGTTCGTCGAATCCGAACGAGGCCGCTCGGCGATCCGCTCGAGCGGGAACACGCCCGGCGAGGAAGAAGACGACGATTTGCGCGAAGCGGAGGCCGATGCGGCGAGTCGCGCCCGCGAAAACGATCCCGAAGAGAAACGCGATCATCGCAAGCCTGCCCGTTGAAAGGCCGTGCGACCCGATCCGTAAAATGTGCCGCGCCCGCATGCAATTTTGCAATTTCGAAACAAGGCTGCATCGGAGTAACCCGTTTCATCGGTGCTGAGCGGCGGCACGCTACTTGCACTCATCCTTTCGCGTTATGAAGGCGCGGTTGTAAACGACAAGGAGGATCCATGAAGACGTCAACTGTGAGCAAAAGCGCAATTCCGGCGAAGCGCGTGAACGGAACGGAGGTGTACAACACGTCCGGAGAACATCTCGGCGAGATCGAAGACATCATGATCGACAAACCCAGCGGCGAGGTGGTGTACGCCATCATGTCGTTCGGTGGTTTCCTCGGTATCGGTGAGAAGTTCCATCCGCTGCCCTGGCAAGTGCTGCACTACGATACGACGAAAGACGGTTATGTCGTCGATTTGAATAAGGAGCAGCTGCGCAAGGCGCCGGCGTATGAGCGCGACGAGCTGAACGACAACGACACCGCATGGCGCGGCAAGGTGTTCGACTACTACAAGCAGCCGCCGTATTGGGGCTAACGGTTCCGTAGGGCGGCGCTTACAGCGATCGTGGAATCGTCCGATACACGCGGCGACCCACTCGTTGCAGGCTGATCGAGCGCGGTGACGACCGCGGCAGTTCACGATACCTGTGGTCGTGGGCTGTCACGGTCTTCATCGCGCGCCATTTGACACGCGAAGGCGCGGAGCGGTCAGTCGGTTCTTGGAGCCGAGTGGCTGTTGTGCAGCCATCTGCGGACTGCTTCGATTCCCGCGTTCTCCGGATTGGCTTCCCGATCGATCACCGCACATGCGCGCGCGTATCGGTAGTGGCTCACATGCTCGGAGAAATGGGTCGGAATCGCCCCGTCGTCCATCTGTTCGAGCCGTTGCGCTTGCGCATGACACTCGGTTTGCCACTGTAGGAAACGGCGGAACTCTGCGTCTGCCGTCGGATAGAAATCGACTCGTTGCGTACTGGCCATCCCTTCGCCATCCCTCAATGTTTCGATTGGAGACACACTATCGGGCGTTCCGGGATGCGTCCGTGTTGGTGCGCAATATTGGAACCGCTGCCCGCGCGAACGTCGGTCGTATCAACTTCCATGCCACCAGTTGATTTCCAGTCATAACAAAGAGTTGCACGAGGTTACCAAGATCGGGTGTAAAGACTTGCGACGGTTCCAGCAGGGTCGCCTCCTGAGCGTGTAAACCGCGCCGACGGGCTATGATCGCGTCTTGCGACCAGGGGCCCGGCAATGGCGGACATTCGGCATCACACAATTTCAACGAACGGCATTTCGATGCACGTCGCCGAGGCCGGCGCCGGGTTTCCGGTGGTGATGTGCCACGGCTGGCCTGAGCTCTGGTATTCCTGGCGCCATCAGCTGCACGCGCTCGGCGACAACGGTCTGCGTGCGATTGCGCCGGACATGCGCGGCTACGGTCGCACCGATGCGCCGCGCGACGCGGCCCAGTACACGATGAAGATCCTGTGCGCCGACATGGTCGGCCTGCTCGATGCGCTCGACATCGCGAAAGCGGTGTTCGTCGGCCACGACTGGGGCGGCGCGGTGCTGTGGCAAATGGGCCTTCGCTATCCGGAACGAGTCGAGAGGTTGATCGGCTTGAACACACCGTACGGCCCGCCGACGCCGGGTTCCCGGCCGACGATCGCAATGCGCGATGCGTTCGGGTTGACCGATGCGACGTTCTACATGCGTTACTTTCAGAAGCCTGGTGTTGCCGAAGCCGAGTTCGAGGCCGACGTGCGCGGCAACCTCGCGAAGGTGTTCATGCCTTACACGCGCGCCGAAGATCTGTGGACGTTCGCGACGGTCGGCGGCGACGGCAGCGGGGCGCTCACGCGCGTGCCGCCCGGAAATACGTTCCTCACCGATGCGGAGCTCGACGTCTACGCCACCGAATTCGCGCGCACTGGCTTCACCGGCGGTTTCAACTGGTATCGCGCCGCCGATCTGAACGCGGACGAGGTCGGAGCGCCGAGCGGCCCGGGTCTCAACATCCCGAGCATGATGATCACAGCGGAGAACGATCTGATCCTGCGCCCCGAAATGGCGGCCCATATGCCGCTGCTCATCCCCGGTATCCGGATGGAGAACATCCGCAATTGCGCGCACTGGACGCAACAGGAGCGTGCGCCCGAAGTGAATGCGCTGATGCTCGACTTTCTGAAGGATCTTGCGAAATGACCGACGCGCCGGAGCGCAAGCTGCGCGAGGCCGCGAAACATCCCGACGGACGCCGCCGTTGCGCGTGGTGCGAAGGCGATCCGCTGATGGTCGCGTACCACGACGAGGAGTGGGGCCGTCCGCTGCGCGACGACCAGCGGCTGTTCGAGCTGCTGTGTCTTGAGGGTGCCCAGGCCGGCTTGTCGTGGCGCACCATCCTGCACAAGCGCGAGCATTACAGGAAAGCGTTCGATGGCTTCGATCCGAAGAAAATGGCCCGTTACAACGACGCGAAGAAGGCGCGCCTGTTGGCGAACCCCGGGATTGTGCGCAATCGACTGAAAGTGGACGCGTTCGTCAGCAATGCGCGTGCCTATCTGGAACTGCTCGAAACCGGACGCAGTTTCGACGATTACCTGTGGCAGTTCACGAACGGAGAGGTCATCCGCAACCGGTTCCGTAGCCTGGCCGAGTTCCCTGTGTCTACACCGCAGAGCGATGCGATGAGCAAAGACCTCAAAAAGAAGGGCTTCAAATTCATCGGCACGACGATCTGCTACGCCTTCATGCAGGCTTCAGGACGCGTCGACGATCACCAACGAGGGTGCTGGGTGGCCGACAGTCGATGATCGCAAACGCGATCACGCGGCGACGCGGACGAAACGCTCCAGTTCCTTCAACTTGTCCGAAACGGCTTCCGGCTTCTGCGACCCGAGTTGCGGCACGACCCTGTCCACGCCGAGGTCCGCGAAACCGCGCAGCATGTCGTCGCTGACGCGATACGGCGGTGTGATCACGACCTCGAAGCCGTCGCGCGATCTGCCTTCTGCAGCGAGCGCCTTGTCGAGCAGCTGCAGCACCGGTGCGGTCTGTTCCGGCCCGATCGCAAAGCCGTACCAGCCCGATCCGTAGCGCGCCGCGCGCCGCAGCGCGGCGGCGCTGTGCCCGCCGACGAGAATCGGCGGGTGCGGTTTCTGTACCGGCTTCGGATCGAGCCGGCAATCGGCGAGCTGAAAGTGTTTGCCCTGGTAGCTGGCGACCGGATGCGTCCACAGGCGCGTGACCATCTCCAGAAATTCGTCGCTGCGCGCGCCGCGGTCTTCCCAGCTGTAGCCGCTTGCAAGCACTTCCTCTTTGCACCAGCCGACGCCGATCCCGAAGTCGATGCGTCCTCCCGACAGCCAGTCGAGCGTCGTGAATTCCTTTGCGGTGTACAGCGGATTGCGTTGCGAGATCAGCGCGATGCCGGTGCCGAAGCGGATCGTCTTCGTGACCGAAGCCAGAAAGCCGAACGTCGCCACCGAATCCAGCATGCCGGCGCCTTCCGGAACGGGAAGCTTGCCGTCGCGCGAACCGGGATACGGAAACTCGGTCCGGTCGAACAACACGACGTGTTCACCCATCCAGATCGAGTCGAGTCCCGCCGATTCGGCACGACGGCCGAAATCGACGATGAACTGCGGCGTGCATTGCGGCGACATGAACGTGGCGAATACCCCGATCTTCATCGTTACCTCCTGTAGTGAATTGAACCCGTGTCGATCAACGCGCGACCAACACTTTGCCGTCGATCTCGCGAATGGCCGGTCGCGTGACGCCGACGAGCAGCGTCACCAGCAGAAACGCGCTGGCACCGAAAGCGACTGCGGCCACCAGCGTGGTCTCGTTCGCGATCGCGCCCAGTAGCAGTCCGCCGAGCGGCATCAGACTGTACGTGATGGAGTGAACCCCCATGACGCGACCGCGCAGCGCATCGGGTACTTCGAGTTGCATCACGCTCATCGAGCAGATCATGAACACCGACGCGCAAACGGACGATGCAAACGCGGTGAACAACGCAAATCCGTACCAGCCGTATTGCACCGCGACCGCGAAACCATAGAGCGAGACGCTCGACAGCAGCGCCCCCGCCAGCAGCACGAAACCGAGCGCCCGCGATTGCTGCATGCCGCCGACTGCCAGCGTGCCCACCACCGAACCGACCCCGGTGGCCGACAGCAGGAAGCCGTAGCCCGTTTCGCCCGCCTCGAGATGCAGCGCGAACGCCGGCATCAGCTGCATGTACGCGCTGACGAAGAACATCCCGGCGTACGACAACAGAATCAGCCACCGGAACAGCTCGTGGCCGGCGATGAAGTCGAGCCCCTGCTGGATCTGATACAGCGTAGAGCCGCCGCGCGTGCCGGGAAGCGCCAGCGGAATCGCCAGCATCACGAAGAACATCACCACGAAACCGAGTCCGGAGAGTGCGAACAGAAACGCGGTGCTCGTTGCAGCGATGAGTACGCCGCCAAGCGCCGGCATGATCATTCGCGTCGATTGCCACAGCACCGAATTGAGCGCCACCGCCGACATCAGACCGGCACGTTCGATCAGGTGTGGAAACAACGCCTGACGCGTGGGCCACTCGACGCCGGAGATCAGCGACGTGAGCGCCGCAATCGTCATGACGTGCCACACGCGCACCTGTCCGGTGGCGTCGAGCACGGCGAGCACGAACAACAGCGCGGCCGTCAGCGTCGACGTGATGAGGATGATCTTGCGCTTGTCGAAACGATCCGCGACGACGCCGCCGAACAACGACATCAGGATGTTCGGTACCGCCGCGGCGGCGCCGAGCAGTCCGAGATCGAGTGCCGACCCGGTGAGTTTGAACACGAGCCAGCCCTGCGCGAGCGTGACCAGTTGTGTGCCGCCCACCGACGCGAACGACGCGAACCAGTAGCGGCGATAGAGTGGATACTCGAGCGCCGGATAGCGGGTGAGGAGCGCCGACTTCACTGCGAGCCCGACGAGGTGCGAGCGTGCAGTTAACGGTGGAACCCCGGGGTGACGCAAGGGTAGCCTGCGTCGATGGCGTGACGGCAGTTATCGTGTCATCGAGGGCGCTTCGCGAGCGATTCCGCGGATGCGCCTGGCCCAGGGTCGGACTGCTGCTCGCGTACGTGTAGGCGGATCGGCATGGATGCGCGAAAGGTGCATTCGACGTTTGCCGCGGTCCTATGATCGTGCTCTACGGTTCACCGGGCCGGCCGATGTCGTCTGAAACTCACTTCGAAGCGAAGCGTCTTCTCGGCACCTCGATCCGCGACCTCGGACTCACGATCGAAGGGACCGACCTCGAACCGCTCGTAAACGCTTTCGAGCAAGAACTCCAACGCGCCGGCATCGAACGTTTGAAACCGCGCTTCTACCTATCGGACGAATGGGGCGTTCCGTTCGAAACGATCTCGATCGGCATTCCGTTCTATCTCGCGCGCGCGGATCTTACTGCGTTGCATGCCGAGCGCGCCGGACATCTCGAGGGCGCCGGCCCGGTGGATTTTCTGCGCTATCTGCGCCACGAGATGGGCCACGTCGTGAACTACGCGTATCGCCTGTACGAACAACCCGACTGGGTCGCGCAGTTCGGTGCGATGACGCAACCGTATCTGGAGGAGTACCACCCGGAACCGTTCAGCCGTCGATTCGTGCGGCACCTTCCCGGTTGGTATGCGCAGAAACATCCCGACGAGGATTGGGCCGAGACGTTCGCTGTGTGGCTCACGCCCGGACACGACTGGCGCGCCGACTACGCCGCTTTTCCGGTTGCGCTCGCCAAGCTCCAGTTCTGCCAAATCACGATGGACGCGTTGCGATCGCTCGATCCTGTCGTCGTTGCGACCGAGCGCGACGACGACGTCAGTCAGCTGGAGGATTTGCTGGCCGCTCACTACGACGAGGAACCGGATGTCGAACCGTTACCACCAGGGCTCGACGGGGCGCTGCGGTCGATCTTCGAGGACGCTTCCCTCGACGACGCGGCGGGTTCCACCGTGCGATTGCCCGCGCACGGCCTGATCCTGTTGATGGAAGCCGATCTGGTTGCGAACGTGTTCCGCTGGACGGGCCACTTTCCCGACCGGACGCGGCGGCTCTTGAAACATCTCGCGGAACGCGCACAAGCGTTGAATCTGGTGTATCTGGTGGAGCACGAGATTGCGACCACGATCGCGATCACCACGCTGGTTACGGCGCTTGCCATGAACCACGTACACAGAGGAACCTATTCGTCCTGACGGGCATGCCAAGGGGCGCGGGAGTCTTTCAGTTGCGACCAGATCGGTCGTCGGCCCCGATAGTGTCGTTGCCGCGCGAGCCAGATGCTGCGCTCCTGCTGAATCGGATCGTTCGGATCGGTGCCAGGCGCCTCCAGCGCTTTCCACAGGAGCGGATGGATCCGGTGGCGGTGCCACTCCATCGGATCGGACTGCGCGTCCCGCCGGGGATCCATCGACTCTGCATCGTGGACGCGTTCGATGAACCCACCCACCGCTTCCCGCGCGATCGCGTACTGTTCGCGCGGCGGCAGTGCGTGCCACGCCGCCCAGAACAGCGGTTCCGGTTCAATGCGGTCCGATCGGATCCGCTCCGCAGACGCTTCCAGATTCGCCACCCGCGCCTGTGCATGCAGCCGGTCCAGCACCGCGCGTGCCCCGTATCGCTTCAAGGTCGCTTCCGCTTCGCCGTGAAGCTGGTCCTGATGCAACGAGGTAGCGACGCGCACGCGCGGATGCGCCTGGAGATATTGCGCATGGTGCACATCGAGCAGCAGCGCCTCGACGAAGTCGCGCGCGCTCGTGCGACACATCTGAGCGCGGTTCTCCCAGCTCGCTTCGGTGGTCAGAAGCGAAACATCCAGTGGACAGTCGAGATCCGGTACGCGATCCGCTTCGAGCACCTTACCGCTCTTCACGTGCAGCTCGCCGGCGATCTGCAGCCTGTTCAGATTGCCTTCGCTGTATCGCATGACCTGATCGGGCTTGTAGCCGTCTTCGTTGGGGGGCGATTGCCAGTAACCCGGATCGATGTTCTGCGCCGCAAGCCGCACAGTTCTGCCGAACGCGAAGTTCGTCTGGAAGATCTCGCGGGCGCTTCCGGTGGGACCGCTGCGCGTGTCCATCAGCGACGCATCCGAGCCACGCGCGGGGCCGAAACCGCGATCGAGATAAGCGTTCTCGGCGGTCAGGACGCCGTTCAGCCGCGGATGAAACCGACCTTCCCAGTAAGCCGCGATGACGGCGTCGAATGCAGCGAGCCGGCGCTGCGTCGCGCGAAACGCGCGATCGTCCGGATTCGGCCAGTCCATGATCCACGTCGCCAATTCCGGGTGACTCGCCTTGTACGCAATGTCGTCGGCCAGAAGGCTGCCGGTGAGGAACGTCTTCGCCGATAACGAGAATTGTCCGCCGCCGTGCGCGATCGAACACGAAAGGCCGAGCTTCTGCGGAACTTTCCAGATGAAATGATGGAGGAACGCAACGAATCGCTCGTCGTAAAACCAGGCGAGCGGAACCGGTTTGATGCTGTATTCGAACGTTTCCGGATCGAGCGAAACGCGCACCTCGAATGGTTCTGCATTCGCATCCGGCCAATGGAATACGAGGTTCTGGCGGCGTACCTGCCATTGATCGAGGTCGTCGTCGCGCTCGACGCGCGCGAACATGCAGTAGGGCTGTGCGGCCGCGCGGTGCTTTCTGAATTTGCGTTTGATCGCGTTGGCGATCCGTGCTTGCGTTTCGAGCATGTAGCGATCGAGGAAGTACGCGTCTTCGCCGCCGGGCTCCGCAGCCATCTTTTGCCATTTGGCTACGGACTTGCGGCTTTGAAAAGTCGGCTCCATACCGACCCAGGCCGCATCGAATCCGGTTGCCGCGGGGTCCCGGCAACGCGCCAGCGCCGCCGTCATCGGATCGGTGTCGACCTTCTGTGCCTTCACGCTGCGCGATCGTGGTGAATGGTGAAGAGAATCTGCGCAACGCGCGCAACGGTCCGTACGTCGTCGTACATAACGTCGGCCGGCGACTGCGTCAGGCGTCGGCGCCGTGCACGGCGACGCGCTTGCCAATCCAGTGCATCGACACGAACAGCAGCAGATACATCACCGCAGCCACCGCATACGGCAGCGCACTGTTGATCTGATAAAGCGCGCCGCCCAGCAGCGGACCCAGCGTAAAGCCGAGCGGGCCGCACGACCCTGCCACGCCCGCAACCGATCCCTGTTCCTGCGGCGAAACCGCGAGCGATGCGCCGGCCATGAACCCGGGACCGGCCATGCCCATGCCGAGCCCGAGGATCATCATCGCGACGGAGAGCATGAGTTGGGAATCGGCGAGCGCCATGATCGAGAACGCGACGATCAGCAGCGGCATCGCGAGGCGCAGCAGCGTGAACGGCGATACGCTGATGCGCTGCACGATTGCGAACTGCGCGATGAGCGAACAGGCGGCCGACAGCATCATCGCAAAGCCGAACTTCTGCGCGGTTTCGCGCGCCGAAAGCCCCAGCATGTCCTGAAACCTGAAGCCCATCGTCTGCTGCACCAGCGCGGTGCCGGTGAACATCAGCACGCCGACGATGACGAACGGCAGGATGCGCGGGTCGGTGTACTTCATCCGCGCGGGGCGGGTGCCGGAGTGGTGGCGCGGCGGCTCCGGAAGGAATCGCCACACGAACAGGCCGTTCAGGAACGCGACCGCCGCCATCACCCACAATGGCGTCAATAACGAGACCATCGCGAGGCTCGCTACGGCCGGGCCGAGAATCGAGCCGACGTTGTTGGCGGCGCCGGCCGCGCCCATCCCCTTAGTGCGCGTCGTTGGGTCGGTGATGTCGGCCATGTACGCGTTCGCGGCCGGCATCGACGCCGACATGACGCTCGCGTGCATCATGCGCGCCACGATGAGTGCGCCGAACAACAGTGTGCCGGTGAGCAGGCGCGACAAGCCGGCGTACAGCACCGAGTTGAACAGCAGCGTGCCGGCGCTGAACCCGAACAGGCCGACCATGATGACGCGTTTCCGGCCCCACACGTCGCTGACGCGGCCCCAGAGGGGACTCGACAGAAACACGGTCAGCGACGACGCCGCGATGATGCTCGTGATCTGGATTTCGGTGAGGCCGATTTCGCGACCGAGCGGTGCGAGCACCGGGAAGAGCACCGTGAAGCCCATGCCGATGCAGACGAGCGAGAACAGCAGTGTGCGTCGCGCCTGGGTCGGCGAGAAGGAATCCATCAGCGGGTTCCGCGAGGCGAAGCGCGCGAGTCTACCTCAGTCGCGGGGGCCCGGGACTCACGTCGAGGCCGGCGTCGACGCAGAGGTCCTACTCACATCCAGACCATCGTCACCCATTCGGCGATCAGCGCCGGCTTCGGTTCGCCTTCGATCTCGACCGTCACGTCCTGCAGAATCTGCATGCGGCCGCCGCTCTGCGGTTCGAGCCCCTTCACGACGAACCGGCCTCGGATGCGCTTGCCGCTCTTTACCGGCGCCATGAAGCGAACCTTGTTGTAGCCGTAGTTCACGCCCATCTTCGTGCCCGACACGCCGGGCATCGCCTGGTATGCCATCACCGGCACCATCGACAGCGTCAATAGTCCGTGCGCGATCGTGCCGCCGAACGGCGTCGCTTTCGCGGCTTCGGGATTCACGTGCAGGAACATGTGATCTTCCGTGACGTCGGCGAACCTGTCGATGCGGTCCTGGTCGAGCGTGAACCATTCGGATACACCGACTTCCTTGCCGACGTAGGTTTTCAGTTCGTCGAGCGTCATCGAACGGGTAGGGCCTTGCATCGCATCGTCCTCGTTGGTGTAACTGATGGACGGAGAGAATATCTGAAGCTGTCTGTGTGAGCCGCGTTCGTGCGTCATGAGAGCATGTCACACATGAGGAACGATCCGATGAGCAAGTTGAAGACGTTGATGACCGGGCTCGCGTTCGGCGAGTCGCCGCGCTGGCACGACGGCCGCGTCTGGTTCTCGAACTGGGTGGGGCAGCAGATCATCGCGGTAGATCCGGGCGGCCGCAGCGAGGTGATGGCGCGCGTGCCGGTCGAGTCGTTTCCATTCTCGATCGACTGGCTGCCCGATGGTCGCCTGCTGATGTCGTCGATCAGCGAACGGCCGTTGCTGGTGCAGGAACGCGATGGCACGTGGAATACGTACGCAGACACGTCGCGCCTCTCCAGAAGCGGATGGAACGAGATCGTGGTCGATGGTCGCGGCAATGCTTACATCAACGGCAGCGGGTTCGATGCGCGCGCAGGCGATCCGTTCGCGCCCGGGATCATCGCGATGGTCACGCCGCACGGCGTTGCCCGGCAGGTGGCCGACGACATTCACTTTCCGAACGGCATGGCGATCACGCCTGACGACTCGACGCTGGTGATCGCGGAGTCGTTCGCGAGACGCCTCACCGCATTCGATATTGACGCCGATGGGAGTCTCTCGAACCGACGCGTCTGGGCCGAGCTCGGCAATGGGGCGCCGGACGGCATCTGTTTCGATGCCGAAGGCGCCATCTGGTACGCAGACGTACCGAACAAGCGCTGCGTGCGCGTGCGCGAAGGCGGCGCGGTGTTGCAGACCGTCGACGTCGATCGCGGTTGCTTCGCATGCATGCTCGGCGGCGAAGACGGCAGCACGCTGTTCATCACGGCTGCACAGTGGCGCGGCTTCGAACACATGACCGACGGCTCGCTCACGGGCGTGCTGCTGTCGACCAGCGCACCGTCGCCGCACGCGGGTCGGCCGTAGAACGTCAGCCCGGCGGAATGTTGTTGTTCATCCGGAAGAAGTTGGTCGGATCGAACTTCGTCTTGAGCTTCGCGAGGCGCTCGTAGTTCGGTCCGTATGCCGAGCGGATGCGCGCCCGCGGATCGTCTGCGTCGAGGTGGTTGACGTACACGCCGCGGCTGAACGGTTCCACCGCATTCCAAAGTTGGCGCGCCCACGCGATGTGACCTTCGGCACCGGCAGGGTCGGTCCACTGCGCGATCACGTCGAAATCCCAACAGGCTTCGCGCAGGCTGAACGCGGTCGCTGACGGATCCTTACGGGTGCATGCGCCGTCCACGCGGAACAGCAGGATCGCGCTCATCGGCGAGGTGGTCTCCGTTGCGTGCGCGATGATGCGGTCGATCAACTCGTCGCCGAGTTCGGCGAAATACCCGGACTTCCAGTAGCGGTGCACGCCGAACGGATTGCCGCCGTCGAACAACGTATTCAGCACGGTGTAGGGAATCGGCCCCATCATGTCGGCAACCGGCGCCGCAAAGTTCCTGATCGGCGCGAGTCGGGCTTCGGCTTCCTTCATGTCGCCGAGCCACGCGCCGATCAACGCGACGACGTGATGACCGTCCGGTGTAAAGATGATGCCGGCGTTGATCGCGAGATCGTCCGGACAGTCGCGGCAGATCCCGGCGTAGAACTTCAGGACGTCGCGTGCCGCTTCGAACGGCCACGCCACCATGCCGCCGTAAACGATCGGCGCGACAGGATGCAACTGGAACTCGAACGACGTGACCACGCCGAAGTTGCCGCCGCCGCCGCGCAGCGCCCACAGCAGATCAGCGTTCTGCTCCGCGCTCGCGCGCACGAGGTTGCCATCGGCCGTCACCACGTCCGCCGCGATCAGGTTGTCGCACGTGTAGCCGTGCTTTGCGGCCAGCCACCCGAGCCCGCCGCCCAACGTCAATCCGGCGATGCCGGTATGCGACACGACTCCGCCGGTGGTCGCGAGGCCGAACGCCTGGGTTTCGTGATTCATTTCGGCCCACGTCACGCCGGGTTCCGCTCGCGCGATTCCGTTCACCGGGTCGACGTGCACGCTCTTCATGCCGTTGCAGTCGAGCATGAGGCCGTCGTCGCACACCGCGTTGCCGGCGACGTTGTGTCCGCCGCCGCGCACCGCCAGCACGAGGTCGTGTTGCCGCGCGAAACGCACGCCCGCGA
>DATJGR010000298.1:0-5073 GCA_035494855.1 Pseudomonadales bacterium
ACCACGTTCGCATAGACGATCTTGCCGTGGCGGGCCACGAGCGTGACCATGCCGGCAATCTTGCCTTCGTCGACGTACCGACGCATCGCTGCGCCGATGCGATCCAGCCGCTCGCGGGACATCCCGACCGACTCCGGTGAGGCCGTTGGCAAATCTCTGGCGACGGCATGGAACGTCGTCGCAGCCAGAATGGCGACGGCAAGGATGCGGCGCATGATCTCTCCACGTGGGTCCCCGCGCGGATGGTATCAGAGCGCGAGCGGAAGCTTGTCCAACGTCTCGCCCCAGCCGCGTTCACGATCGTTGTGCGTGTCGCCGCCGTCGAGAATCACCAGTTGATCGGTCACCGCGAGTTCGGTGCGACGACCGGCTGCGACGAACAGCACGGTGACCATCGACGTTGTGATCCGCTGATTCGATCGAGAGATGGTCATCGAGAAGCACATACGCTGCTCCGGTACGATGTCTTCGTATCGGCAGTCTTCCGTGTACGGTGTTTCGCCGCGAGGTCCGAACTCGATCTGCTTCACACCGCCCACACGGAAATCGTGCGCGATGATGCGCGCCGACCAGGTCGAATCTCCGGGCATGTACCACTTCTGCAATGCCAGCGGATCTCGCCATGCGGCGAATACGCGCGCCGGAGTCGCGTCGTAGCCGCGCTTCACGACGAGTGTGTGATGTGCGGTGGATAGCGGTGTCATTTGCTTTGCCTCCTCTTGCCTTTGCTTGGCATGTCCCTCTCGCTCCTCTGTTTCCCGGCGAGGAACTGATCAAGCGCACCGAGGCGCTTTTGCCACAGCGCGCGCCGTTCCGAGATCCACCGCGCAGCGTCGTCGAGCGCATCCGGCTCGAGGCGACACCAGCGCTCGCGGCCGCGTTTTTCACACGTAACGAGGCCCGCCTCCTCGAGCACGGCGAGATGCTGGTGCACCGCCGGCAGCGACATCTCGAGCGGCTCCGCAAGTTGCCCGAGCGTGGCATCGCCGAGCGATAAGCGCGCCAGCATTGCGCGGCGGCTTGGGTCGGTGAGCGATCTGAAGATCCGGTTGAGGTTCGGCTGAAAGTTAGGCATGTGCTTAAGTTTCGGCGCATCGCGCCGAACCGTCAAGCGGCGCGATCGGGACGGGTTATGCTTCGATGCCTGCCTTCGCAACCCGGAAAATCCGAGGAGCCAGCATGAAGATCGCCATTGCCGGGCTCGCCCATGAGACGAATACCTTTTGTCGGGGCCGCACCGAGGCGAAGGACTTCCACCAGCTGCGCGGTGAACGCCTGTTCCTGGCGCGCGGCACCGAAACCGGATTGGGCGGTGCGTTGAAAACGTGCGAAGAACTCGGCATCGACGTGGTGCCGGTTCTGTTCTGCGACGCGCAACCGTCCGGGATCGTCGCGCGCGAAACGTACGATGCGTTCAAAGCGGAAATCCTGCGCGGCATTCGTGACGCGATGCCGCTCGACGGCGTATTCCTGTCGTTGCATGGCGCCGGTGTGGTGGAAGGCATAGAGGATCTCGAAGGCGACCTGTGCGAGGCCGTGCGCAACGTGATCGGCGAAGCGGTGCCGATGACCGCCGGATTCGACCTGCACGGCAACGTCACGCAACGGATGGCCGATGCGCTCGACGGCGTATTCGCGTGCCACCAGTATCCGCACATCGACATGCACTCGAGAGCCGAGGAAGCGATCAGGTTGATCGTGCGGATGCAGGCCGAGGGATTCAGACCGGTGCTGCACGTCGAGCACCTGCCGATGCTGTTACCGACCACCACGACGTTCGAAGGCATCGGCAAACGCACCTTGGAACGCATGTTGGCTGCCGAGAGCGAACCGGGCGTCATCGACGTCAGCTGGTTCCACGGCTTTCCTTATACCGATGTATCGCACATCGGCAGCTACGTGGTGGTAACCACCGAAGGTGACGGGGAGCAGGCGCGCCGCGTGGCCAAACGGCTCGCCCGATCGTTGTGGGACGAGCGCGAGCAGTTCCGCGCGCGAAGCCTCACCGCAAACGAAGCGGTGGCCGAGGCGGTGCAACGCGCGGGCGAGTTGCGGGCGTCCGGCCGCGAGGCGCCGGTGGTGATCAATGAAACGTCGGACAACTGCGGTGGCGGCACGCCGGGAGACGGTACGCATCTGTTGCGCGCCATGCTCGAAGCGAAGCTCGAGCGTGCCTGCTTCGGCTTCATCGTCGACGCGGACGTTGCGGCGCAGGCACACTCGGCCGGTTGCGGCGCCACCGTTCAGATTTCGCTCGGCGGCAAATACGACGACCTGCACGGTGCGCCGATCGAGACGCGCGCCTACGTCAAGTCGTTATCCGATGGACGGCTGGTGATGCAGGCGATGTCGAAAGGATCGCCACTGTCGCTCGGCCCAATGGCGCGGCTCGTCATCGACGGCATCGACGTGATCGTGGCGTCCCGGCGGTCGCAGACGTTCGATCCGGAACCGTTTCTGGCAGTGGGCATCGACGTGAATCGATATCGCATCGTCGCGCTCAAATCGAGCAACCACTTCCGCGCGGGTTTCAAAGACGTGGCGGGTGCGATCGTAACGGCCGATCCTCCGGGCCTGACCACGCACCACGTCGAGGTGTTTCCTCGACAACGCGCGAGCACAGCGCTGTGGCCGATGCACTCAGAGGCGGCTTATGTGGATTCGTGACAAGCGATACGTCGGCACAGCGGTTGCCGCACTGTTTGCCGCGGGCGCTGCATTCGCCGACGAGACCATCGTCGTGACGGGTGTGCTCGGGCCCGAAGGACCGCTGTACGTCGATGGCAATCTCTACTACGTCGGCTGGATATCGAATGCGCTGTCGAAGTGGGATGGCAAAACGACCACCGTGCTCAATTCCGCTGAGGGTTGCGGCCACAACGGTCTGGCGCTCACGAAACAACGTACGTTCCTGATCGCGTGCACGAACGATCCCGGCGCGATCGTCGAAGTGGACATGACCGGCAAGGAACTCCGCCGCTGGAGCGAAGACTCCGCAGGCCGCAAGTTCGACGGTGGCATCAACGACGTCGTCGTCGCGGCTAACGGCGGCGCTTATGCAACGGTCTTCGGGCCGTTCGTGGATCCGCCAACGGTCGTGATCGGTCGCGTTCTGTATCTTCCGCCGGGCGGTCAGAAGTGGATTCAGGTGGCCGACGATCTGAACTACGCGAACGGAGTGGGCATTTCTCCGGACCAGAAGACGCTCTACGTGAGCGAGACCGTCGGCAACGGCATCAAGAAGTTCTCCATCAACGACGACGGCACGCTCGCGCACCGATCGAACTTCGCGCTGTTGAACGTGCTGACGAAGAACAAGACCGACTCTTGGTACATCGGCCCCGACAGCATGAAGGTCGACGGCGACGGCAACATCTACGTCGCGCAGTGGTGCGGTGGGAAGGTGCTGAAGCTGTCGCCTGAAGGCAAGCTGCTGCACGTGTTCGAGATTGCAGCCGGCGACGGCACCACGAACGTCGCGTTCGGTCCCGACGGTAAAGACCTTTACGTGACCGTGGTGAAGGATCCGAACGACCCGCAGGCGTCCGGCGCCATCGTCAAGGTCGCAAACGTCCGATAACGCCTGTCAGAACGGCGTATCGGGAAATGCGATCTTCACCGGCTTTCCGGCCCGCGTCGTGTGCAGATGGACGAAGAAGCTGCCGATGCCCGCGGCGCCCTGCATGTAGCCGGTCTGAGTCTGAATGAACTTCGGCCGTTCGCGGTGTTCCGCCTGCGGCCAGCAGAGTCCGCCGCCGCGTGTTACGGCACGCGCGTCGAGCTCCGCGGCTTCCCGGCGCGCGAGATCGAGATAGCGCGCGTCCTGGGTCGTCTGGTAATAGTTGACCGCGTAGTCGCCCACACCGGCATCGCCGCAGCACTGGCCGACGTTGTTCCAGAAGCCGTCCGAACGTCGCTCCGGTGCGCCAGTGCTCAACAGCCCGCGCAACGCGCCGTCGGTCCACTGCGAGTACGTCGCGTCACCGGTGATCCGATGCAGCAGGTAGAACAGCCGCGTCGTGCCCGGCGGTCCGTGGCACGCCGAAAGGTAATAGAGATTCGCACCGTCGCCGTCGTGGTGATGCACGAGATGACCGTCGCCCATCGCATGCGCGATGTGCATGAGGTGCGCAGCCGCGCCCTGCGCGGCATCGAGAAACCGTTGGTGGCCGGTAACCTCGAACAGCATCCCCATGAACGCGCCGACGCCGGCGCCGCCGTGCGCGAAGTTCGCCGGATTCCACGGGAACGGCATGTCGGACATCAACGCCCAGTTCAGGCCGGCGTCGGTCCGCTGCGCGACTTCGAGCAACCGGTCGCCCACCTGTGTGGCCCACTGCAGCGCGCTCGGATGCAGACCGGTTCGTGCGGCGTACAGCAACACGAAGCCGGCGCCGGCGGCGCCGACCGATGCGTCGAAAATTTCGCGATCGCCTTTGAACCCGTGAATGTCGGAGAACGGCATCGGTTCGATCCAGCCGATGCCGGCGCCGACCGCGTGCGCGCTCGCGCGTAGGCGGTCGAGACATCGGGCGGCAGCGGCGGCGTACTGCTGCCTGCCGGTATGGCGCGCGATCTCGCCGAGCGCGAAGGCCAAGCCCGGCCAGCCGGTATACATCGCGCACGACTGCCATTGCGTGGCGTCCGCGTAGGCGACCAGGTCGTCGGCGGCGGCGAGCGCCACCTCGAGGAAGCGCTGCTGTCCGGTTACGGCATGCAGTTCGAGGTAGAACAGCAGAACGCCGGCACTGCCGTTGTACAGCGTGTGCGACACCACCTCGGGCCGTTCGCTGCTGTGCGACCACGCAATGCCGTGATCGGTGCGCCGTTGCAGCGTGCCGATCCAGCGTTCGGCGCCCAATGCGGGTTCGAGGTAGTCGGCGGTCATCGAACGGACACTCGAAGGGCGATGGCGACAAAGGATACTCGCTGAACGAATCCTCTGCCGACCCAGACACCGGCATCCGGCGCCCGGTTATGATTCGCGAGCGGACGGAAACGGAGGGCGAGATGGGCGAAACGGCGACGATGACCAACGCGGTGTTCTGCCGCGCGCGGCTCAACTACGCTGCA
>DATJGR010000299.1:0-12679 GCA_035494855.1 Pseudomonadales bacterium
GCCATCCCTGGCCGCGGATGGCCCTCCGCAACACACACGCACCTCCGCCTGTAGTCGTGTCTCCATCGACAGACGTGGGAGATGAGTGAACGCGCGCTTTGCGCGCGTTCATCTCACCAACAAGTCAACGGATGGTGGCAAGACACCAGCCTCATCGACAAATGACCGCCGGTGCCAGGCACCGGCGGTCATTTGTTGATCCCGAAACGAAGGCGCGACGTTTGGATGTGGAACGGTGACGGGTGATCGGTGTGGAGGGGCATCCGCGGCCAGGGATGGCCGCGGCTAGAGCGCCCAGGGATGGCTTGAGCGTACCCGGAACACCGATCAGCCGTCGCCGCCCCCGTTCAATATCGCAGTGATTTCCTTTACCGAAGGCCGTCACCGCGCGACCAAGATCGCAGTCCGTCAGGTCCCCGGCAGCCGCGCCGGATCGGGTGCCTGCGATGCGGGCCATGGCGCGTTGTGTTCCTTCATGATCGTGGCGATCCGCGATTCCCAACGTTCCTTGCCGAATGCCTTGTAGGTCTGGAACGGATTGCAGTATTCGCGCATGCGGAACGCTTTGCCGTTCCTGCTGGTGATTTTCGAGAAATAGCGCTGTTCGTATTTGCCGCCGAAAATCGTGTCGCCGCCGCCGGTGGACTCGATGATCACGGTGTCCGGTTCCGTCGTAGGATACGCCGTGACCAACTGCGTCGAGAATTTCGGCACGACTTCGAGAAGCAGTTCCATGAAGAAGCCGCACGCGCGCCGTCCTACGATGTAGATCGGCGTTTCGAACGTCGGCCCTTCCCAGATCGCGTCTTCATCGAGCGCTTCCAGCCAGATCTCGCGCTGTTCCGCGAGCGTCGTCTTCACGCCGCCGAAAGCAGCGTTCAGTCCGCGTGGTTGGGTCGGCATCTTCCTTTACTCCGTGTCTTCGATTCGCGTCGATGTTAAGCGTTGCGTCGTTTCGATACACGCCGGGGTTGGTCATGTGGGAGGCAGCGACAGCAGTTCGAGCGCGTTGCGGCCCCGGATGCACTCGCGAGCGGCTTCGGAAAGATCGGCCTGTTCGATCTGTTGCAGCGGCGCCGTCGTGCCCATGTCGAAGGGATAGTCGGTTCCGATGACCACCTGCGACGCACCGACTTCACGCACCAGCGTTTCGAGCGCGCGCGGCGTGTACACGAGAGAATCGAACCAGATGCGTTTGAGATACGTGCTCGGCGCGTGGGCCATGGTGCGGCTTTCGGGGCGCACCGCGTAACCATGGTCCGATCGTGCGATGTAGCTCGGCAGATAGCCGCCGCCGTGCGCGGCGCAGAGCTTGAGACGCGGATGCCGATCGAGCGTGCCGCCGAAAATCAGATGCGACAACGCGAGCGCCGTTTCGATCGGTTGCCCGACGATGTTCGACAGGTAATAGGGCTGTACCCGGTCGCCGAGCGTGCAACCGAGCGGATGCACGAATACCACGGCGCCGAGCGCCTCGGCGCGGGACCAGAACGGATCGTGGCGCCGGTCAGCCAGTTCAGCGTCGTCAATCAGCGTCGAGATCTGACAGCCGCGCAGTCCATGCTTCATTGCGATTGTGAGCTGCTCCGCCGCGAGGTCGGGATGCTGCAGCGATACCGTCGCCAGCCCAACGAATCGGTCGGGGTGCGCGGCCGCCAGTTCCGCCAGATGCTCGTTCGCCGTCTGCGCGATCGCTTGTGCGAGATCGCGATCGGCCCAGTAGTAATACTGCGTGGGCGACACACTGACCGCCTGCATGTCCACGCCCATCGCGTCCATCGCGGCGAGGCGTGTCGCCACGTTGGTGAGCTTCGGCATGTACTCGTTCGCGAACAGTTGCCGGTTGTGCTGCGTGGATGCGGCACCGGCCGCTTCACCTTGCGCCCGCAACGCGGCGATACGCTCAGGTCGATCCGCCACCAATAATTCTACGGCGGGAACGAGGACGTGGGCGTGAATATCGACGACGCGTGTGTTCATTGCCGGTTCCGTCGGACGGGTTGCTCATCGTACGCGGAGTGGATAGTTTCGTCGGCTTCCCGGGTTTCGACGACGCCGTGACGAACCTACTCGACAATCCAGCCTGGCATGCACTGACGAGCCGACAGGCATCGCAGGGTGAACGCAGAGAGCAGGCGGCGCGCTATCAACCGGAAATCTCGCCGCTGGGCGCGGTACGCGAGTGCACCACCGACGCGCTCGACGAACTGGCGACGCTGTGCGGACGGGATCCGGTGGCGCTGCTGTGCGACACGCGCGAGTTGCCGCGCCACCGATTTCGCCTGGTGCGGACCAACGTCGTGCGACAACTCTGCTGCGAGGCGCCGTGCGAACCGCTCGCGGTGCCGGCGGTGCCGCTTCGCGGAAACGACGCGGCGGACATGGTGGCGCTGGTGAAGCTCACCGAACCGGGGCCGTTCGCGCCGCGCACGGTCGAACTCGGCTCTTACGTCGGTGTGAGAGACGACGGTGGCCATCTGCTCGCGATGGCGGGCGAGCGCCTGAAGCCGCCGGGTTGGGTCGAAGTCAGCGGCGTGTGCACGCATCCGGACGGTCGCGGTCGCGGCTATGCGATCGCTCTCGTCTCGCAAGTGACGAATGCGATCTTCGCGCGCGGCGAACGCGCGTTCCTCTACGTTGCAATCGGCAGTCCGTCGGAAAAGACGGCAACGCGCATTTACGAACAGCTCGGCTTTCGCTTCCAGCGGCAGCAGTACGTGCACGTGCTGCTGCCGCAGAGCGGCTAACCGCCGAATCGAGGGGGGCGTTTCTCGACGAAGGCCTTGAAGGCTTCCTTCGCGTCGGCGTGCGCCATCACTTTCGAGTGGCGATCGGTCTCGAGTTTGATGTACGACGCCAGGTCGAGCTTTTCCGCGTCGAGGAAATTGCGCTTCATTTCTTTCAACGCGTGCGGCGGTGCAGCCGCCAGGCGCGCGGCGACCTTGCCCACCTCGTCGCGTAACTCGGCCACCGGAAAGACGCGACTGACGAGGCCCCACTGCAGCGCTTCCGCCGCGCCGAATTTCTCCGGCAGGAAGTACAACTCGCGCGCTTTCGCTGCGCCGACGATGCGCGGCAGCGTCCACGGACCGGCCATATCGCCGGCCGATGCGACGTTCAGGAATGCTGTGCTGAATATGGCGCAGTCCGCCGCGAAACGGAGGTCGCACGCGTTCGCCCAGCCGAGACCCGCGCCGGCGCACGCCCCGTTGATGGCGGCGATCGTCACTTGCGGCATTTCGTGCAGCAGCACGGGTACGCAGAAGTGATGCGGAGAACTGGCCACGTCGGGTTCCCCCGCGGCGTAGTGTTTGAGGTCTGCGCCGGGGCAGAAGCCGCGGCCTTCTCCGGTGAGCACCAGCACGCGTACGTCGTTGCGCTGCGCGACGGCCGCTAGACAGTCGTGCGTCTCGATGAGCATCCGGTTGGTCATGCTGTTCAGCCGATCCGGACGATTCAGCGTCAGCCAGCCGATGCCGCCGGCCGCTTCGAACTTGATCGTCTCTGTCTTCATTGCACCGGTCATTCCGCTCTCCCCAGTCGTGCGAACTTAGGTTGTCGTTTCTCGATCAGCGCCGCGGCGCCTTCGCGCGCATCGGGTGCGGCGACGAACTTCCACTGGCTGGCGTCCGCTTCCCGCAGCGCCTCCACGTAGCCGGTACCGAGATGCCGGTACAGCAGTCGCTTCGTTTCCGCGACGGCGGCGGGCGACGACGTGACGGCGAGGCGCCGCACGTAGTCGCAGGCGGTCTGAAGCAGCGCGTCGGGCGCGACCACCGATTCGACCAGACCGAAGCGGAGCGCCTCGTCGGCGTCGATGCGGTCGCTCATCCACAACAGATCGAGCGCGCGGCCGACACCGACGAGTCGGGGCAGTAGCCAGCTCGAACCGTGTTCTGCGATCAGTCCGCGCTTAAGAAACACCGTGGTGAAGCTGGCGGCCGACGATGCGATCCGCACGTCGCTCATCAGCGCGAGTATCAACCCGCCGCCGGCGGCGACGCCGTTGACGGCGCAGATGACGGGCTTCGGCACCTGCAGCAGATAGCTGAAGATGCCGGGAAGTTCGCCGGACGCATCGGGCTCTTCCGTGCGCGGTGCGGCGGGCGCCGAAGTCACCGCGGCCAGCGTCGCGGCGTCGAGCCCCGCGCAGAAGCCGCGGCCGTTGCCGGTGATCACGATGCCGACCACGCGCGCGTCGGCGGTGCATTCGTCGATGGCCGCGCGGATCTCGCGCAGCGTGTCGTACGTGAACGCGTTGAGTTTGTCGGGACGATTCAGGCGCAGCACCGCCACCGGATCGTCGATGGTCAGTTCGATGTCGCGATAGGTCATACCAGGTTGAACCTCATGCCGCAGGCGTAAACCTGCGCGCCTTTAACCAGCGTCCCGCGCGCTTTCGCAGTGTCGAGAATCGCGGCCCGATCGCTCGCGACGATGTCGAGGCCGCCGAGCCCCTCAGGGCGGCCGTCGGTACACGGCACGAATCGGACCGTGCAGTTGTCGAGTTCGATCGACGGCGTGGCGCCGCCCGTCACTCCGAGTTCCGCGATCTCAGCCCACCGCGCGGCGACGCGCGTCGGCTCATCGGCCTGCACTTCGACCCCGGAGATGCGCGTGACGCGCTCGGTGCGCCGCGCCGGTTTCCAGTCCGCGCCGCCGGCCGGTTCCCACGGACCGTCGGCGTCGTTCGCACCTTTGCCGAGCTGTTGGTCGATCTCGAAGAACGACCCGCCCGTGTCTTTCGGGTGCATCTGCATGTTGCGGAATTCGTGCGTCTCGAACTGATTGACGATGCGCACGCCAAGATCGGCCACTCGCTTGCGGCGCGGCGCGTGATCGTCGCATTGCGTGATCACCATGTAACCGCCGGCGCCGCCGCGGCGTTCGAGATAGCGCCCCCCAGCGGTGCCGTCGCGGGTCGGTGCGACGATTTCGATGAATTGATTGCCGAGCGGCAGCAGCGCGTTGACGAGGCCAAAGTGGGCAACGCCCGGGTCGCGGAAACAGACCTCCAGGCCGAACAGTGCTTTCAGTTCGTCGACGGCGGGCTCGAGTTCCGGAGCCACCAATGCGATCTGGCGTAGACGCAACCACATGATCCGACTCCCCCCGGAAAATAGTGCTGGCTCGGGAGTCTATGCCATGGCAAAAATGGTGGCCATCACTGAACGCGCGCCCAGGAAGGACGGATGGACAGACACCAGATCATCGCAGAGCTGACGGGCACGGGCGGTGCATTCGAGACGCGCGAAACGACGGTCGTTGGCGTGCCGATGAAGGTGTATGCCAATGCGCCGCCGTCGATGCGCGCGGTGTTCGAATCGACGCGTGCGTTCGCCGACCGGGAATTCCTGATTTACGACGACGAACGCTGGACCTACGCCGACCTGCACCAGCGCGTTCGCGCGCTCGCCCATCTGCTGCACGAACGCGGCATACGTAAAGGCGACCGCGTGGCGATCGGCATGCGCAACTATCCCGAATGGGTACTGGCGTTCTGGGCGTGTCAGGCGATCGGTGCGGTTGCCGTGACGTTGAATGCATGGTGGACCGGCGACGAACTGAACTATGCGTTCGAAGACTCTGGCGCGCGCGCCGCGATACTCGACGGCGAACGCGTCGAACGCATCGCGCCGTACCTGTCGAAACTGCCGCTCGAAGTGGTGCTGGGCGTGCGCGACGCGGT
Source organism: Pseudomonadales bacterium (assembly GCA_035494855.1). Lineage (GTDB taxonomy): Bacteria > Pseudomonadota > Gammaproteobacteria > Pseudomonadales > Azotimanducaceae > DATJGR01. The sequence goes on from DATJGR010000299.1 coordinate 5,690, forward strand.
CGGTTCGCCGCACGCGGAATCGCTCGACGACGCGCTGACAGACTATTTCGACCGCGACGCGCTTCCCGACGTCGAGGTCGGCCCGGACGACTACTCGACGATCATGTACACGTCAGGCACCACCGGTCGCCCGAAAGGCGCGCTCGCGACGCATCGCAATCACGTCACCAACCTCACGAATACGTTTCTCGGCGGCGCGGTATCGGCGCGGCTCGCGGGCATCACGCCGCCGGCGAATCCACCGCAATCCGTGTCGCTGCAGACCTTTCCGTTCTTCCACATCGGCGGTTTGAGTGGCCTGTACGTGAACAGTGCAATGGGGGCGAAGGTCGCGCTCATGTACAAGTGGCAACCCGATCAGGCGCTCGAACTGGTGCAGCGTGAACGCGTATCGTCGATCGCGGGCGTGCCGACGGTGGTGCGCCAGCTGCTGGAGCGCGCGAAAGAACGCAAGCTCGAGCTGGGTTCGCTCGCCGGCATCGCGTCGGGTGGCGCGCCGGTGCCGCCGGACCTGATCGACGCCATCGGTTCGCAATTCGCGAAACGCGTTGCTCCGGGCAACGGCTACGGCCTCACCGAAACGACATCGGCGATCATCAGTAATGGCGGCGCCGATTACTTCGCGCGGCCGGACAGCGTCGGCAGAACCGTTCCGGTGGCCGAAGCGCGCGTGGTCGACGATCGCGGCGTGGACGTGCCCGATGGACAGATCGGGGAGATCTGGATCAAAGGGCCGAACGTCGTGCAGGGCTACTGGAACAAGCCCGAAGCAACGGCGGAAGCGTTCACCGATGGCTGGTTCCACACAGGCGATCTCGGTTATCGCGATCCGAGCGGTTTCTTCTACGTGGTCGATCGAAAGAAAGACGTGGTGATCAGAGGTGGCGAAAACGTCTATTGCGCCGAGGTGGAAGCGGTTTTGTTCGAACACCCGGCAATACAGGACGTCGCGATCATCGGTCTGCCGCATCGCATGCTCGGCGAAGAAGTGGTGGCGGTGATCGAGGCGCGGCCGAACCACACGATCGACGCGGAGGAAATTCAGGCGTTCGTCGCAACGCGGCTCGCGCGTTTCAAAGCGCCGACGAAGGTGCTGATTTCCGACGGGCCGCTGCCGCGCACGGCGACCGGCAAAGTGCTGAAGCGGGAGCTCAAACAAAAATACTCGGTGTGACGCAACGTAACTTGATCGTTGGGGGGAGAAACGCGATGCGAGTTCTGTTGGTTGGCGTGTTGGTGCTGGTCGCCTCGTGCGGCGATCCGATCATGATCCTGCCCGGTGGGGCGCTCAAAGGAACGACGGCGACGGCGCCTGCGGACTGGTCGTCGGTCGCGGGGGTCAAGACGATTCAGGTCGAGTTCCGCCCGAAGGACCCGTACTCGCACAACATCTGGGGCGTGGGCATCGGTAAGGATCTGTACATTGCGACCGGCGCGAAGGGAACGCGCTGGACGCCGTTCATCGCGGATGATCCGAACGTGCGCGTGCGCATCGGCACCGACCTGTTCGATCTCACGGCGGTGCCGGTCACCGACGAAGCCGAGCGCGCGCGCGTGGCCGAGGCGTATACCAAAAAGTACGACGTGAAAGCTGACGACAACTGGGTGGCGGCCGGACTGATCTACCGGCTTGACCGGCGCACCTGATCCCGGGCCGACATTTCGCATCCGTTCGGACCCGATCGCTCCAGGAGTGCGACGAGTTCCGTCGCGTCGTCGGACCAGGCACCCTTCAGGCAGCAACGTCGCGCAATTCGTCCATCCATCGCTTGTCGATCTTGGAAGTGAGCACCGGCGCGGGCCGGTGCTCTTCGAAGGTCTTACATGCCGCGGAAGTTCGCGCGCAAACCGACGCCGTAGGTCGTCGTGTTGTCGCCGACGGTAAAGCCGCCGGTCATCGCGAACATATCGGTGAAGTGATACATGACTTTGCCGCTGAAAGCCGTTTCGTCTTCGTTGGCAACATCCGTGTAGTCGATGCCGCCATCGAGCTCGAGACGCGGCGTCAACATCGCGCGTATGCCCGCGCCCAAGCCGTAACCGTCGTCATCGACGTTCCCGAACGAACCCGCGTCGATCTCCGTCGTGATCCAGGTCAATTGGGTGACCAAGTCGACCGTCGGATTGAGCGGGAAGTGCATCCCCCCACCGAGTTCGAGCGTCTTCACGTCCACATCGACGTTGAAGTCGGAGTCGATACTGCCGTCCTGGTAGCTGCCAACCAGATTGAACATGTCGTTCAGCGCGAACGAGCCTTGCAGTGCAAGCGCGTCACCATCGGCTTGGAAATCGTCGAACTCGACGTGCGCGTAGCCCGCTTCCATGAACGTGTAGTTCGGTCCTTGTTCCGAGGCGGCCGCGGCATTGGCGAGTAACACGCCGCCGAGGACCGTCGAGGTAAACACGCCGACACACTTCAGTTGAGACAAAATCATTGAGGAACCCTTCGTTATCAGTACGGTTGCGGAGGCTAGCGATCTACGGACGGCGCAGTTGTGACGCAGGCAGCGAAGTCCGGTCGCCGTCAGAAGCTCCGCGAAGGACCGCTCCCACGGAGTGCGCAGCGCATCACGCCTGCGCCGAGGCCTCGATTCATATTGGACAATGTTCTAACGAAGGGAATGAGGGCGTTCCCTGCCCAATCTAGCGTGATCTAACGTGATCTACGGTGATAAGAAATGCGTGTCAGATCTTCTCAGGCAGACTGCGACGACGCGATCGGCACCACCGGTGCCACGCCGAGCGTCTTCACCGGCACGCCGAGCAGGCCGTGCAGATTCTTGTGGAAATGCACGATCGCTTTTTCGAAATAGCCGTACGTGAAGTGCTCGTTCGCGCCGCTCGCGATGCCGTTCTGAATGCCACGAATCACCGCCGCGTCTTCCTTGCCGCCGGTGTCGCTGACGAACTCGGCGTCGCGTGTCGCTTTCGCGCCGGCACCTTCGTTCACCGCGTCACCGCGGTTCGTCAGCCGGTATGTGTGAAAGCGGGTTCTTCCGGTCGTCAGCGGTTCCAGCACCGACATCGTCGTGTGGTTCGAAAGCACCGCGAGGATCACGTTCGGGAACAGGTGATAGACGTACGTGACATAACCGGCAATGTCGCGCTGTTCGGGCGGCAACGCCCTGAGCTTTTCGATGCGCCTGAACGGAAACGTCACGCGGCTGTTGCGGCCAAACGTTTCGATCAGCGTCAGATTGTCGTAGCCGTACGGGAAGAATGTCGTCTTGTGCGTGGGCTTGATGTGATAGCCCTCGAGGTTCGCCTCCATGAACAGTTTCCAGTTCACGTCGGAGACGTTCTCGTTGGCAGCGAAGATGCGCTGGTCGGCGCCGATCAGATCGGGCAGACCGTCGAGCGCGCCCTCCGATGCCGCGCCAGGAAGCTGCGTGACGAACACGAGCCCGCATTTCTCTTCGGCGTGCACCGGCACGAGACCGTGCTCCGCTTTGTCGACGTCGGGAAATCCCCGATCGTGCGGAATGTGGTGAAGGCGACCGTCGAGCCGATACGCCCAGCCGTGGTAGCCGCATACGAACGCCTTCGTGCAGCCATTGCCTTCGGCGAGACGCATGCCCCGATGCCTGCACGCATTGCGAAACGCGCGCACGCGACCGTCGTCGTCGCGCACCACCACGAGCGGCGTTCCGGCCGCGCTGCGCGCGACGTACGAACCCGCCTCAGGTAGTGCGGCCGACGGACAGAACGGGATGGGAAGGCGGCGCAGCAGGTCGAGTTCGGCGCCGAAGCGTTGCTCGGAGCGGTAGTTCACCACCGGCTCCCGCCAGGTTTCGGTGCCCATGTCGGTGGATCGGGCGTCGATGTGATCGAGTACGCGCTGGCAGACGGCGCGGTCGTCTAGCAGTGATTCCATGGCGTGTCGCGTCGGAACTCGTTATCGGGATGATCCGCCCGGCCGCCCAGGGTCGCAAGGAGACCCGCGGCGACGCGCGAGCGCCGCCTCGTCGGAATCAGTGATGGACGGTGTCTGGCACCGCTCATCACTCATTCCGTACTTCACATTTTCGGACGACGCGCTGCAGCAACTTCTTGATCTGACTAGACATAACCATGTACATTCCGCGCTCGTTTTTTCAAGCACGTCGCGATCGCGCCCACCCGGCCGAGTTCACTGGCGTAACCAAAGACTTCAAACAGGGCTAAATCGTGGCTAGGCAAAAAGAGCTCAAGCTTTACCGCAACATCGGCATCATCGCGCACATCGACGCTGGCAAGACGACGACCACCGAACGCGTGCTGTATTACACCGGCAAGAAGCACCAGATCATCGAAGTGCACGACACCAAAGACGGCAAGGCGAGCACCACCACCGACTACCTCGAACAGGAACGCAAACGCGGCATCACGATTCAGAGCGCCGCGGTATCCGCCGAGTGGAAGGGCTACCAGATCAACGTCATCGACACGCCCGGACACGTCGACTTCACGATCGAAGTGAACCGCAGCTTGCGCGTGCTCGACGGTGCAGTCGTCGTATTCGACGGCGTTGCCGGAGTCGAACCGCAAACGGAAACGAACTGGCGGCTCGCCAACCAGTACAACGTGCCGCGCATCTGCTATGTCAACAAGATGGACCGCATGGGCGCGAGCTTCGCGCACTGCGTGAAAGGCATCCGCGAGCGGCTCGGCGCGAACGCGGTGCTGTGTCAGATCCCGATCGGCAGCCAGGACGAGTTCGTTGGCATGGTCGACCTCGTGGCCGGCTGCGGCTACGTCTGGGATTCCGACGACAAAGACGCCGAGTGGGAAACGGTTCCGCTCGATCAGCTGAAGGGTCGGTTCAAGTTTGCGTTGCCGACAGACCAGGAATGGATCGATCGCATTCCGGAACTGCGGCAGGAAATGCTCGAGACCGCGCTCGCGATGGACGACGACGCGTTCATGCACCTCGTCGAAACGGGTGAGTTCGATCCGGCCGTTCTGAAGGCGTGCATCCGTAAGGGCTCGGTGAGCGGCAAGCTCATTCCGGTGCTGTGCGGCTCGTCCTTCAAGAACAAAGGCGTGCAGCAGCTGCTCGATGCAGTAATCGATTACCTGCCGTACCCGGGCGAAAACGGCGGCATTTCGCTGGTGGACGAGGACGGTAACGTCATCGGCGAACAGAAGGTGACCGACGATGCACCGGCGCGCGCGCTGGCGTTCAAGGTGATCAACGACCAGTTCGGCTCGCTGACGTTCATTCGCATCTACTCCGGCGTGATCAAGAAAGGCGATTCGCTGGCGAACGTCACGCGCAGCAAGAAAGAGCGCGTCGGACGGATCGTCGAAGTACAGGCGAACCAGACGAAAGACATCGAAGAAGCACGCGCCGGGGACATCTGCGCGCTGGTTTCGATGCGTGAAACGGAAACCGGCGACTCGCTGTGCGACCCGGCGCATCCGGCGCTGCTCGAACGCATGCGTTTTCCCGATCCCGTCATCAGCGTGGCGATCGAACCGAAATCGCGCGGCGACTCCGACAAGCTTTCGGCGGCGTTGTACAAGATGGTGAAAGCCGACCCGTCGCTGAGGCTCAACGTCGATCACGAGACGGGCCAGACGGTACTGCGTGGCATGGGCGAGTTGCACCTCGAAGTGACGATCGACCGCATGCGCACCGAGCTCGGCGTGGAAGCGGCGATGGGCAAGCCGAAAGTCAGCTTCAGAGAAGCGTTCGGCAACCCGGTCGAACACATCTATACGCACAAGAAGCAGACCGGCGGTTCGGGCCAGTTCGCCGAAGTCAAAATCTCGTTCGAACCCGCCGAAACGGGTTCCGGCATCGAGTTCATAGACGAGATCGTCGGGGGGCGCATTCCGCGCGAGTTCATTCCGTCGGTCGAACACGCGATCAACACCGAGTCGAAGAGCGGCCAGATCGCCGGTTACGAAGTGGTGGACTTCAAGGCGCGTCTGCTCGACGGCAAGTTCCACGAGGTGGACAGCTCCGCGCTCGCATTCGAAATTGCCGGTCGGGCCTGCTTCCGCGAAGCGCACAAGCTGAGCCGTCCGAAGTTGCTCGAGCCGATCATGCGCATCGAGGTGGTGATCGAGTCGACGTACCTGGGCGACGTCATCGGCGACATCAACCGGCGCCGCGGACAGGTCACGGAGCAGGGTCAGAAAGGACCGTCTGCATTCGTGCAAGGCTACGTGCCAATGGCGGAAATGTTCGGTTACATTAGCTTCCTGCGGTCTGCCACCAGCGGTCGCGGTACGTTCACGATGGAGTTCGATCGCTACGCCGAAGTGCCGCAGGGTATGGTCGACGCGATCCTCACCAAGAACGGTCGTTCCTGATAGCTAAGGGCCTGCAAAACCGTCCATGCTGCTGACACTGGTCATCGTCTACCTTCTGGTCACGATCGCGATCGGACTGTGGGCGGCCAAGCGGGTCAAGAACACGGCCGACTTCGCCATCGCGGGTCGGCATCTGCCACTCATCATGATCGTTACCACCACGTTCGCGACGTGGTTCGGCGCCGAGACCGTGCTGGGTATTCCCGCGCGCTTCGTGCAGGGCGGCTTGCACAGCATCGTCGAAGACCCCTTCGGCGCGGGCACCTGCCTGATCCTGGTGGGCCTGTTCTTCGCCGCCAAGTTGTACAAGATGACGCTGCTGACGATCAGCGACTACTACCGGGAACGGTTCGGCCGAACGATCGAAGTGGTGTGTTCGCTGATCATCATCCTGAGCTACCTCGGCTGGGTCTCGGCGCAGGTCACGGCGCTCGGCCTCGTCTTCAACCTGCTTTCCGACAACGTCATTTCGATACCGGTGGGCATGGTGCTCGGAACGGGGTCGATTCTCGCGTACACGCTGTTCGGCGGCATGTGGTCGGTGGCCGTGACCGACTTCATCCAGATGATCATCCTGGTGCTGGGGTTGGCGGTGATCGCCGTGTTCGCGGGCAACCAGGCCGGCGGGGCCGACAAGGTGATCGCGCTGGCGGCCAGCAAGGACCTGTTCCACTTCCTGCCCGAGGCCAA
>DATJGR010000300.1:0-2174 GCA_035494855.1 Pseudomonadales bacterium
ACGTGCGCAGCAACTTCTGGTTGTGCAACATGGTGCTGCCGCAAATGGCGGAGCGCGGCGGCGGCTCGATCATCATCATCTCCTCGGTAGCCGGGTTGCTCGGCACGCCGGTGATCGGCGCGTACGGAGTTTCGAAGGCAGCCGACATGGCGTTGGCGCGCAACATCTGCGTGGAGTGGGGCGCGAAGAACATTCGCGCGAACTGCATCGCTCCGGGTCTGGTGCGCACCGACTTCGCCAAGGCGCTTTGGGAGAATCCCAAGATTTACGAACAGACGGTGCGCATCTATCCGCTCAAGCGCATCGGTGAGCCGGATGAGATCGCCGGCGCCGCGGTGTTCCTCGCCTCGCCCGCCGGCACTTTCATGACCGGTCAGACCATCGTCATCGATGGCGGCGGCATGGTGGGGCGCGGCGGCTGACGCAGAAATCAGCGAACGCTGCGAACAAACAGAAAAAACCGTCATTGCGCGCCAGCTGCTAGCATTTCTGCATGCAGCTGAACACGGATGAGATACGCCGAGCATTGCAGCTGAGATGGTGGTGGCCGCTGGCCGCCGGCGTGCTGTTCGGCATCGCTGTGCGCGTCATCTATTCAGGACGTGCAGGCGGTCCCTATAACGCGATGATGGGCTCGTTCGCGCTGCTCGTACCGATCGGCGTCGCCGCACTCACCGTATTCGTCGCCGAGCTGCAAGAGCAACGCACCTGGGCTTACTACTTCTGGATGAGCGCGCTGGCCAACGTACTGTTCACGGTCGGTACGTTCGTGATCCACATCGAAGGATTGATCTGCGTGATCCTGGCGGCGCCGATGTTCGCCATCATTGGCGGCGTAGCGGGACTGATCGTCGGAGCAGCGTTTCGCGGCACTAAGTGGCTACGCCGCGCGACCTACTGCTGCGCGCTGCTGCCCCTGTTCCTGGGCTCGTACGAGCATTACATCCCGCTGCCGCAGCAGGTTCGCACGATCGAACGCACGATTACTGTCGCCGCGCCGCGTTGGGATGTGTGGGATCAGCTCATGACGGCGGAGGCGATCCGGCCCGACGAAATGGACGATGGCTACATGTATCAAATCGGCGTACCGCTGCCGGAATCGGCGCTGGCCGGCGAAACCGACGACGGCCGCCTCGTGCGGCACATCCGCATGGGCAGGGGCATCGAGTTCGACCAGATCGCAACCGATTGGCAGGCGTGCAGTCATGTACGTTGGCAGTATCACTTCACCGCGAATTCGTTCCCGCCGCGCGCGCTCGACGATCACGTGCGGATCGGCGGCGAGTACTTCGACGTGCTCGATGCGCAGTACTCCTTGCGCCCCATCGACGGCGGCAGGACCGCGCTGCGCGTGACGATGAGCTATCGCGTCAGCACGCGCTTCAACTGGTACGCGCAGCCGGTGGCGAAGCTGATCGTCGGCAACTTCGAAGAGACCGCGCTGCGCTTCTACGCACGTCGCGCAGAAGCGCAGGCCGCCCGGTCGTCAGGGCTGCGCTAGGTTATTCCACAAGCTGCCGCTGAAGTTCGCGCCGTTCACGACGAATACCGCATCGTCGTGCATCACGGTGCGCTTCGGGACGACGTACGGAGGCGCCGGAAACAGCTCGGTGCCGTTCGACTCCGCCGTCTTGATCACACCCTGGAACTCGAGTTGCGGCGTGCCGCCGTTCAATCCCTGGACCTCGAACAGGTGCGAGCCCGAGTAGACCCAATCGAACGCGTTGGCAATGCCCTGACGCGGCTTGGCGAACACATCGATCGGCAACGCAATGCGCACGCGGTCCGGGGCTCGCGCGTACACCGTGAGAGCATGCGGATCGCTCGTCGCCTCGCTGAACGAACCGCGCAGGCCGAAGACTTTGCTCGCGATCGAGCGCGGCCGGAGGATGTCCCGCACGTCGAACAACTCGACCTTCACCCCGTCGCGCGCACCCGTGGCGTCGGTCTGCCCGCCGATCGCCAGCAGCGCCTCCGAGCCAGCTGCGCCGAGTGGCTGCAGGTAAGTCGAGACGCCGGGAATTTCCAGCGTGCCGGCGATGACCGGATCTACGGGCACACTCAGGTCGAGCACGTAGAGCGGATCGAGGACGCGCGCGGTGACAACGTAGGCGCGATTGCCGAGGAAGCGCACTGCATGCACCCGCTCGCCTGGTTTGCCGATCGGAGCCGGA
>DATJGR010000301.1:0-2794 GCA_035494855.1 Pseudomonadales bacterium
GCGTAAAACACATCCAGCGCGCCCGCCTCGGCAAGACGATCCATCAACGGCCCAAACAGCTGCGGGTTCATGTCGTCGATCTCGCATTCGATCTGCACCACATGTTGTTCCGCTGCCTGCGCTCGCTCGCCGCGAAGTACTCGGAGCACGTTGGGCGCGTCTTTCGGATCTCTATCGCCGGCACCGTATCCAATTCGATCGACCCGCATCGGTGGCAACGGTCCGAACTCGCGCGCGTAGCCGGTCAAAAGCAGCGCTCCAGTCGGCGTCACCAGCTCCATCGTTCCGTTGCCGTAAATCGGCGCACCGGTCAACAACCGCGCGGTCGCTGGCGCCGGAACCGGAAAAACGCCGTGGGCGCAGCGAACCGTGCCGCCACCCACATTGAGCGGCGAGACGACAATATCGCGAACGCCAAACCATTCGAACGCGTAGACCGCGCCGACGATATCAATGATCGAATCGAGCGCGCCAACCTCGTGCAGGTGAACACGCTCAATCGGTGTGCCGTGAATCGACGCTTCGGCGTCGGCGAGTCGCTCGAACAAGTGCGCGGCACGTTCCTGGCCGGAGGGCGGAAGCGAGGACCGCCGAATGGCCGCGACGATGTGCTTCAGGTGATGATGCTTGTGCGCACCGCCGGTTGACGCGTCGGCCGAATGCTCGATGACGCGAAACTTCGTCGCCGACACCCCCGCTCGCGTGACACGCTCCGTCGTCACTTCGCCGTACTCGATGGCGAGACTGCCGAGTGCCTCGCGCAGCCCGGCCATCGGCAGCCCGAGATCGACGAAGGCACCGAGAATCATGTCGCCCGATGCGCCCGAAAAGCAGTCGAAGTACAACGTCGCCACCTAGAACACGCCTTCTTCCTTGAAGCTGTAGTACCGCACGTCGGCCAGGATCACATGGTCGATCACGTCGATGCCCATCAGCACTCCAGCTGCCGCCAGCCGCCGCGTCAAATCGAGATCGTCCGGGCTCGGCCTCGGATCGCCCGACGGATGATTGTGAAACAGCACCAGCGCCGCCGCGCCGGCTGCCGCAGCCGCTCCAAACACTTCGCGTGGATGGACAATGCTGGCGTCGAGCGTGCCGACCGACAAGATAAGTGTCCGTATCACCCGCCGCTTGGTGTCGAGCAGCACCACGCCAAACTGCTCGACGCTCCGGCTCCCGTATTGCGGTAACAGATACTCGGCGGCGGCTCGGGCGTTCACGATCTGGACCCGTTCGCGCAGCGGCCGGGTCAGTGTCCGTCGGCCGAGTTCCACCGCGGCGAGAATCTGCGCCGCCCGCGCCCGGCCGATTCCCGGGATTGCGCACAGGTCGTCGTAGCGCGTTCGAACCAACCCGTGTGCCCCATCCGCGGCCTCGAGCACGGCGTTGGCCATGTCGAGCGCGCTGACGCGCGACCGACCGTGACCGAGCACAATCGCCAGCAGTTCGTTATCACCAAGTGCCGCCGCACCCAGGCGCTGCAGTTTCTCGCGCGGCCGATCGTGGGTCGCAACGGTCTTCATCGTACACCATACCCTGCTATACTTTTGTGCTGATGTCTCGCCTGCCCGCCCTGCTGGGGACGATTACGTTCTCGGTCTTCCTGTTCGTCGCGTGCTCAGCTCCCCCAACGAAGGAAATCGATCGAGCGCAGCAGGCGATCGATGCAGCGCGCGCCGCCGGCGCTGAACAGTACGCCGCCGAAAGCTTCACCGCGGCGACCGCCGCGTTGCAGCAATCTCACGAAGCGGTCGATCAGCGCGACTATCGGCTCGCACTTTCGCGGGCCGTTGATGCCAGCGATCGCGCGCAGGAAGCCGAGCACATCGCGGCGGATAACAAGGCCAAAGCCCGCACCCAGAGCGAGGCCGCGGTCAACAGCGTCAACGCAACCGTCATGCATCTCCAGGCTCGCCTGAAAGCTGCGGAAGAAGCACGCGTGCCGCCGCGAGAACTCGCGCCGGCAAAAGAGACGCTCAAGGACGCCGAGGGATCGCTGCAAAAAGCACGCGCGCTGCTCGCCGCTCAGAACTACACGGGAGCGAACCAGACGGTGTCGGGGTTGGACGAGCAGATTCGTTCGGAAATTCGTGTCGTGGAAGCGGCGATTACGCTGCGAACCGCCAGACGGCCACCCAAAAAGAAGTAGTCACGTCGCAGAGGGTGCGGTGTGCACTCCGCGTGACGATGGCAGTTTCTCACGCAGAACTCGCCGGCCGACATCTCCAGCGACCGCGGAGAATCTCACATCGAGGCGGCAGAGAATTTCACGCAGCGATTATCTGCGTGCCAACGCGAAACCGTCAGGATTCGAACGGCGCCAGCCAAGCCGCTTCGGCAATCAACTCCGCCCACCCGGTGAGGAAGAGTCCGTCTTCAGTCCATTCGACGCGCTGCGATCCGCCGGGCGATACGATCTCGACATCCCGCGCGGCGCCGCCGAACTGAATTGCGGCAACCGCTGCGGCGCACGCGCCGGTTCCAGACGCTTCGGTCGGCCCGACACCGCGTTCCCAAATCAAGATCCGGACCCGGTCCGGCGCCTCGACCGCCGCCAGTTCCACGTTTGTCCCTTCGGGAAAATGAGGATGGACGGCCAGTTTCGACGCGATCGTGTGTAGCCGTTCTTCGGTCACCTCGCCGAGTACGACGCACTGCGGGTTCCCCACTCGCATCGTGATCGCCTCGACCGGCATGCCTCCGACCTCGAGCGTCGTTTTCGCGACTTGCTCGGGCATGCCCATCGCCGCACGAAATGTATACCGCCCACCCTGGTACGACAGGAGTTCCAGCC
>DATJGR010000302.1:0-9452 GCA_035494855.1 Pseudomonadales bacterium
GCGCAACTCGCGCTGATGCCCGGTCCGCCGCCAACGATCAGCGCCACCTCAGTTCGATCAGCTGGTTCGGTCATTCGCGTGCTCTCAATAGCAGTTTGTTGTCCAACGCAGGGCCCGCTTTCGCCTGGATGTCGCGCGGCCGCAGCGGTTGCCCGTCCGAACTCACGGCGCTCATTGGTCGAATCGGCTTTCCTGTTGCGCGCTCGACGAAGGTCAGCCGCTTGCCTCGCTTGTCGGGCTTGTATTTGTCGCCCCAGTGCGTCATCGACAAGAGAACGGGCTGCAGGTCCCAGCCTTTCTCCGTCAGCACGTACTCGGAGTGCGCCCCTTCCGTCGACTCGCGCTTCTCGAGAATGCCTTCCTCGACGAGCAGGTTGATGCGCGATGTCAGGATGTTCTTCGCCACACCGAGACTCCTCTCGAACTGGCCGAAGCGTTTGGCGCCGAAGAATGCATCGCGAAGGATCAGCAGCGTCCATCGCTCGCCGATGACGTTGAGCGTCTGCGCGAGCGAACAGTTCATGTGGTCGAACGATTTGTACTTCATGGCTGATAGTCTGAAGTAGTTGCATGATGAAAGTAAATGGTTTTATGATGCAACTCCACGGTTGAAGCGAGCGCATCATGAAAGCAGTTTGTTTGGTAATAGGGGCCGGAGCCGGTATCGGCGGAAATGTGGCGCGACGCTTTGCCGAAGAGGGCTATCACGCGGTGCTATGCCGGCGCAGCGACGAAGACGGTCTGAACAGGATGGTGGCCGAGATCCAGGAGAGCGGCGGATCGGCGTCCGGATTCCTGCTGAACGCGGCTGAGGAAGGCACAATTGAAGAGCGGGTGGCGGCGGTGGAAGCCGACATCGGTCCGATCGAGGTCGTCGTGTACAACCTCGGCGCGCAGATCGGCGACAGGGCATTGAAGGCCACCAGCCACAAAGCCTTTGAGATGGGTTGGCGGCTCGGAACGTTCGGGTTGTTCCGTGTTGCTTCCGCGGTGTTTCCGCTGATGGAAGCGCGCGGCAAAGGAACGCTGTTGGTGACCTCCGCCACGGCCGCGATGCGCGGTAACGGCGGTCAGCATTCTCATTCGGCCGCGATGGGCGGCCGACGGATGCTGTGCCAGACGCTGAACGCGGAATTCGCACCGAAAGGAATTCACGTGGTGCATATCGTCATCGACGGCGCGGTCGATGCGCCGGATACACTCGGAAAGATGTTGGGCGCCGAGCGCTTCCAGCAGCTGAGGGAAACGCGCGGCATGGAACACGACGGCCTCATGCTCCCCGCGAAAATAGCGGATACGTACGTCCACCTCGCGCAGCAGCACCGATCTGTGTGGACGCACGAGATCGACCTGCGCGCCTTCTCGGATCGCGCGTGGTGGAACCACTGAGCTCCGACCAGCGGTTAGGCTTTCGAATACAGCCGGTTCACGTTCGCGTAGCGATCCGGATCGAGATCGCGGCCGACGAAAGCCGGATGATCGACGCCGTAGCGGTGCGCGCGGAACACGATGTTCATGCGGCCGCCGAGGCGAGGATTCGAAGCGAAGAACGGATTGATGTACTCCCACACCACTTTCTTGCTGCGCGTCACTTCGAAGAACTGTCCTTTCGCCGACTCGCAGATCAGCATGTTGTCGTTCGGTAGTCGATCCACGCTGCCGCCCATGAGCGTGTAGAACGAGAACGGCGGGTCGTCCGCGTACTCCCAGACGATTTCGCGCGTCTTCGCGTTGATCTCGATCGCGCGAGAGAAGTCCATGCCGCGGCGATGCACGCCGTTGTCGAAGATGGTGATCGTGTCCGGGCTCGAGTACTTCGCGTCGTGCTGATGGGCAGTGATGCCGGTCCACTTCCACTTGAACTTGCCCGATTTGGCGCTCACTTCGCCGACCATGCTGACGCGCCTGAAGCTGAGCAGCCAATCGCCCGTCGGCGTCAGCGAGAGGGAATTGCAGTGGCTCCATTCCAATCGATGATCGAGCGGACAGATGATCTCGGTGGCGGGGTCGAAGTGGTCCCACGACCTCCACTCTCTGACGATTTCGCCTGCTTGCGTCACTTCGAGCACGACGTCGCCGAGCATCACGTTCGGATCGTCTTCCTTGTCCTTGTAACCGCCCTTGACCTTGCGAACGAACCGCTTCGGCAGCGGCACCCACTTCACGATCAGCGTGTTGCCGTTCGGCAGGCGTTGATAGTCGTGGTGAATCCACGGGTCGTCGAAGCGCCACACGATGTTGCCGTCCCAATCGAGTTCGAAGCACGCCGTAGCCTGGCCGTTCAGCCCGCGCTGGCCGGCTACGTTGTCTCCCGGCTTCGCCAGCGCCATCAGGTGGCCGTTGGGAAGCAGTTCGGCATTCATGATGCCGAGCGCGCATTGCCAGCGGTGCACGAACCGACCCTGCATGTCCATGAGCCACGCTTTGTCGATATCCGCCGTGAACAGCGTATAGCCGTGATAGCTCAGTTGCGGGTTGTAGTGGATGAGTCCGTTCGGGTGATGCTCGGACCTGGCCATCAGCGCTTCGCCGCTGCCCAGCCGGTCGCGTAGTCGGCGCTCATGCGCGGACCTTTCACGCGCAGGTGCTGGATCTTCCAGACGCCGTTCACCTTGACGTAATCGTCGTTGTAGCGCGCGGCCTGCCACAACGCGCGATTGCCGTCGCGCATCGTGAACGGACCGAAGAAATACCAGGTGGCGGTGGCGCGATCGCCGCTTACTTCGACGACCGGGTTGATCACCATGTGCTGCGAGAAGCTGATCGCCTGCTGGAAGCCGGTGAACAGCTCGCGGATCGCGACGTGACCCTTCGCGTGACCGATGCCGCGGCCTTCCCACTCGCCATCCTCGGCGAAGATCGTGGTGATGCGGTCCGGATTGTGGTTGTCGTCGCAGATCGCGCAGTAGGTCGCCTTCAGTTGCTTGATGGCCTCGATGTCTTCGAGACGCTGGATGCGTTGCGCAAGGTCCTGCAGGTCCATGTCGATTCCCCCTTCGTCGTCGGCCCCGGACGGGAGAAACTACCACACTGTCTCACCTGGACGCAGACCGACATGACCCGAGCTCCTGTCACGCCGCCGCTCACCTGGTTGCGCGCCTTCGAGGCGGCGGCGCGTCTCGGCAGCTTGAAAGGCGCCGCGGAGGAGCTGTCGGTCACGCCGTCGACCATCAGCCATCACGTGCGCGACCTCGAGGCGCGGCTGGGTGCGCCGCTGTTCACGAAGCAGGGCCGCGGTGTGGCGCTCACCGCCGAGGGCGAGCAGTATTTCCGGACGCTGCGGCAGGCGTTCGAGCTGCTGCGCGGTACCGCGATCGAATCCACCGATCGGGCGCGCCGCCTGCGGATCGGATGTTTCCCGTTTCTCGCCAACGAGGTGATCGTGCCGCGGCTCGACGAGCTCAAGCGCGCGTTGTCGGGCACTTCGATCACGCTGCGCAACGACGTGCATCTCGATGCGTTGCTCGATCCACAACCGTCGAACCGGCTCGATGTGCTGATCCGTTATGGTACCGGTGAGTTCCCGGGTTACCTGTCGCTGGACCTCGCGCCGGTCGACCTGGTGCCGATCGCCGCGCCCGGTGCGTACCGCATCGAACGCGCAGAAGACGTGCTGGAGCTTCCGGTCATCCACGTGGCCGGCCCGTTCGACGGATGGAAAGCGTGGGCCGACGGTCATGGACTCGTTGGGCGGCCCACGCGTGTGGTGCTCGAAACCGACAGCTACCACGCCGCGGCGCTGGCAGTGGAACGGGGCGCCGGCGTCTGTCTCGGCATTCTGCCGTTCATGCGGCCGTGGTTCGATGCGCGCCGCGTGCAGACAATCGGCGCGCTGACCACGCGAATCGATCAGCGCGCCTATCTCGTGTACGGGCTGCACAACGAGCGCAACCGCGACATTCCGCGGCTGCACGAATGGCTCAAGAGCGTGCTCATCTGACGAAGATCAGCTTCGCGCCGACCGGTGCATCGCGAAAGCCGCGTTCGATGTCGGGCCATTCGTACACGGCCGGTTCGATCGCGAGCGGGTCGAGTCCCGCGGCGATCAGCGCGAGCACGCGGTCGAGTTGCGATGCGCTGTTGACGCGCCCGGTGTGGAAGCGGATGCCTTTCATGTACAGGTCACCGAGCGGCATCGGTGGGCTCTGCCCGAAATAGATCGACGCGCTCGTGCACAAACCGAACGGTGCCGTGGATCGCAGCAACGCCGCGAGACCTTCGAGGTTCTGCGTGCAGTCCATCGTGATGTCGTGCGTTGCGAAGCGGCGCGGCCATGCGTCGACCTGCACGCAATCGGCGCCGAGCCGTTCGCCGATCGCGAGCGCGCGCACGTTGTCGCTCGCATAGGTGATGCGGCCGGCGCCGAGATGGCGCGCGGCGGCGATCGTATAGAGCGGAATGCTGCCGGTGCCGGCGATCAGCACGCTCGATCCGGGGCGCATCGCGAGTTCGTCGTCCACCGCGCGCAGACCGTCCGCGAAGTTGTCGCTGGCGGACGCGGCGGCCACTGGCGACACGCCGCGCGGCAGGCGGCGTAAGTTGAAGTTCGCCCACGGCACGCGTACCGCATCGGCGAGCGCGCCGGACCACGGGCCCGCCGTTTCGCCGATGCCGTACATCGACGTGGGCGGCACTTCAGTGCACGCGGCGCTGTTGCCGCGTCTGCAGTAGACGCACGCGCCGCAACTCGGCTGGAACGACGCGAGCACGACGTCGCCGACCTCGACCGACGTGACGTCCGCGCCGCGCGCGAGCACTTCGCCCGTGAACTCGTGTCCGATCACGAACGGCGGTTTGAACGGCGCGGTTCCGGCGAAGATCGAGCGATCCAGATCGCACGCGGCGACGGCCAGCGGCCGTACGATCGCGTCGGTGGTGGCGCGCGGCGCGGCGTCCGGTATTTCCTGCCAGCGCAACTGAGATTTGCCGAGATAGTGGAGTGCTTGCATGTGCGGAGTACCTGAAGAGGCGTCTTGGGACGCTAACGGCCGTACGCGTGTGCAACAAACGGAAATTCCCCGCAACAGGTGCAGCGGGTTCAGCTGTCGGCGTAGCCCGTGCTGCACGCGTAGCGCTTCCCGCTGAACAGCGTTTGATTCCGGTTGGCCCAATGCTCGGCTGTGGATTTCTCCATTTGTCGGCTTGACCTCAACCTAACTCGAGGTTCTAGCCTTGCTTCCAGTCATTCACTGGAGAACCGGAATGAGCGCATCACTCGACCACATGATCGTCTTTGCGCGCGACCGCGACGTTTCTGCCGCGTATCTCGCGCAGATGCTGGGCGCGCCCGAGCCGACCAAGGCGGGCCACTTCACGCAGGTGGAGATCGACCACGGGCTGACCGTGGATTTCATGAATACGGCCGGCAGCGTCGCGGTCCAGCACTACGCATTCCTCGTCAGCGACACGCAGTTCGATGCGGCATTCGCCCGGCTGCGCGAGCGCGGCCAGACGTACTGGGCCGATCCGTACCGGCGTCGGCCGAACGAAGTGAACGCGCTCGCGAACGACGGGCGACTGCTCTATTTCGAAGATCCGAGCGGCCACTTTCTCGAGATTCGCACGCAGCCATCGCGGATTTAGCCGGATGTGTGGACATGCCGCGGCGGCGTGGGATTCCCTATGAAGTGGCGCGGTTCGCCAAAGCGAGTTTCGCGTCCGCGCCTGTAACGTGTTGAAATCGCGGGAAGTGGCCGGCTGGCACGAACCCTGCTCTCCACTTGCGCATCGTACTGAGGGGAGAGCGTCGATGTCGGATCAGGCGATGGTTCGCACGACGGAGAAGCGCCGCTGGTTGGGTTACGCGGTGCGCGCGGTGGGCATTGCGATTCTGGTGTGCATCGGTGCGGTGTTCGTCGCGCAGCGCCTTTCCGATGGACCGCTCAACGACATGCTTCCGGGCGGAAGGATGCATGCCGGCGCGCTGGCGCCCCCGTCCGAACTCGCCGATGCGCTGTCGGCGCGTGGTCAGTGCGGCAACGGCGTGTGTCCGCCGATGAAGCCGATCGAACTCGAACTGACCGGACCGGGCACGTCGCGCTACACCGGCATCATGGTGCACGACGGTCAGGTCTACATCCCGTGCGACCTCGGTTACATGTGGGGCCGATTCTCTGGCACGCAGCGCAACGTGCTGCACCTCATTTACCTCTTCAAGCATTGGCACTCCGACGCGCTGCGCGACGGCCGCGTCGTGATCCGCGTGGACGGCAAGCGCTACGAAGGCCAGGCGGTACGCGTGACGGACCCCGCGATCGACGCGGCGCTGCGTTCGCAACTCGAAGAGATGGCACGACAGTGGGTGGCGCCCGCGACGCTGGCGCCGCCGCCGACCGAAGGCCCGAACGACATCTGGTTCTTCCGCGTGGATCCGCGACCCGCGGTTTGAAACAGGATGGCTCGCCGCGTACCGGATTCACCCATGCAGCGACCTCCGAATACACACGCACTGCACGATTTCCGCATGGAGAACGTGCGCTACGAGATCGTCTCGCTCGAACCCGGGCGCGTGTTGCATCGTAAAGCGCAGGTCGCCGCGTACTTCTATCACGTGATGGACGGCGAGATCACGGCGGACGACGGAACTAACGACCCTGTTGTGGCGCGGCTCCGCGATACCGTGATCGTCGGTGGGTTGGTCGGACATCGCGTCGCGAATCGCACCCGGCGCACGGCGAGCGTACTCGTTGGCGCAGAGCCGCACGAATATCTGGCGTGGATGAGAGTACCGGCGGAGGTGCGCTGCATCCGCGCGAGCGACCGGCACCCGCTGCAGCCGCGCCTGCAGCTCACCATGGACCTCGTCATCGAGGAAATTTCCGATCCCGCATCGGGCGATCAGCTGACGCTGGAGCGGCTCGCCGAGTTGATCGTTTTCTACTCGATCCGCATGACGGGGCCGGACTCCGTGCCGCTCGATGCCTTTCCGTGGAACGATCACAAACTGATGACGGCCGTCAGCGCCATGACGGCCGACCCGTCGCGCGATTGGACGGTGGATCAGTTGGCCGGCCTCGTGCACATGTCGCGGTCTGCGTTTGCGGCGCGTTTCAAACGCTACCTCGGTGAATCGCCGATCCGCACGCTGACGCGGATACGCTTGAAAGCGGCGGCCGCCAGATTGCTGCAAGGCACGCCGATTCCGGAGGCGGCCGGCCACTGCGGCTATGGTTCCGAAGCGGCGTTCAACCGGGCGTTCGGCCGCGAGTTCGGCGTAACGCCCGGTCGCTGGAAGCGCACGCAGACCGTTGATTAGTCCAGGCTGTGGACGATCGATCAATTTTTCGAGACGCGCACTCATGGTGCCGGTTGCGGGGCCCGGGTAGCCTTTGCTGCGGGTGAAAGAGGCTGGAGGGAGAGTCGATATGGCCGCGACGATGATCGCAACGGACCGGATCCCCTGGTACGACGCCGACAGTGGCGTGCTCGATCGGCGGATCTTCTCGGATCCCGAGATCTACCGGCAGGAACTGCAGCGCATCTTCGCGCGGGCTTGGAATTTCGTGTGCCACGAATCGCAGTTGCCGCAGTCAGGCAGCTTCTTCATGAACTACATCGGCGAAGACCAGGTGATCGCCGTGCGCGACCGTACCGGTGCGATCAACGTGCTGCTGAATTCGTGTTCGCATCGCGGCAATTCGGTGTGCCGCGCCGAGCAGGGCCGCACGAACAGTTTCTTGTGTTCGTATCACGGCTGGAACTACGACCTCGACGGCCGGCTCGTCGCAATTCCGGGTCAGGAAGCCTTCTATCGCAACGACGTCGACAAGGCGAAGTGGGGCTTGGGCAAAGCGGCGCAGGTCGCGAGCTATCGCGGCTTCGTGTTCGCCACGCTCGATCCGACTGCGCCGCCGTTGGAGGACTATCTCGGCTGGGTTGGCCGGCTCGGCATCGACATGATTGCGTCGAACGGCGATCTCGAGGTCGTCGACGGCGTGCAGAAGAACCGCCTCAAGTGCAATTGGAAACTCGCGGTCGACAACCTGTACGACTGGTATCACGTGAAGATTTCGCACGGCTCGGCGTTGCGGATCGGTTACGCGCCGGAAGAAGCGATGGCGCCGCTGAGCCAGATGGTGATCCTTGGCGAATACGGCCACGGCATCGGTGGCCCCGGCGTCACACAAGCGGAGCTCGACGAATACGCCACGCGCAGCAAGAGCGGCGTCGGCGAGCCGAAGTGGTACGACATGATGGCGGCGCGTCGGCTCGATCCGCGCGTGCAGCAGATGCTCGGGCCGGTCGGCGCACGCTCGTTCGGGCATCCGAACATCTTTCCGAATCTGTGGATCACGCAGTTCAACCAGATCTGTCTGCGCGTGCCGCGCGGACCTTACGAAACGGAGCTGTGGTGGTTCACGCTGATGCCGAAGGATCTGCCGGAGGACCAGCGCCGCTTCGCCATCTATATGGCGAACCACACGTTCGGCCCGGCCGGCCTGCTGGAGCAGGACGACGGGGAGAACTGGAGCCATTCGACGCGCGGTGCGAAGGGCGCAGTCACCCAGCGGCTGCCATTGAACTACGCGATGGGTCGCGGCCACGATCGCGTCCAAGCCGATCCGTCAGGCCAGAGCCGCATCGAAACGGTCGTCAACGAGCACGGCCAGCGCTGGACGTATCGGTCGTGGCAGGAATGGATGCAGGCCGACAGCTGGCAGGAACTGATGGCGCACCACTCACCGGCGCCGTCAGGAGTCGTCTGATGTCGGCGTTCGAGAGTCTCGACCTGCAACAGCGCATGCTGCTGACGTTCGAGGCGGAGGAATTTCTGTACCGTGAAGCGGGCCTGCTCGACGAGCGCCGTCTGGACGAATGGCTGGCGCTGTGCACCGACGACATCCACTACTGGATGCCGATTCGCCGCACCATGAACGTTAAAGACCTCGACAGCGAATTCACGAAGCCGGGCGCGATGGCGTACTTCGACGACGACAAGCGAACGCTCGGTTTGCGGATACAACGCCTGGCAGTCGGTCGCGCGTGGGCGGAAGACCCGCCGTCGCGCACGCGCCATACCGTGAGCAATGTCCGCATCCTGCGTGCCGATGCCAACGAGATTCTGGTGGCGCTGAACTTCCACCTCTACCGCACGCGGCTCGACAGCGAGGAAGACAGCTGGATCGGTCGCCGCGAAGACCTATTGCGGCGCGAGAACGGCGCGCTGAAGCTGGCGCGCCGCCACATCTATCTCGATCAGACGGTCATCCTGTCTCAGAACATGAGCAACCTGTTCTGATCAGAGCCGGCCGACGACTGCGCCGTCAGGTTGTCCTTCCCACAGGCGTCGTTCCGCCGCCAGTACAGACGAAGACACGCCGGCCGGCACGTCGAAGATCGCCGTGGTCGGTTGCTCCCGATCGTACGGCTTCCAACCATCGAGTCCGGCCGCACACGGCGTACCGGTGCGGGCGAACGACAGCCACGCGTCCTGCACCGTTGCAGCAAGTGCG
>DATJGR010000303.1:0-16882 GCA_035494855.1 Pseudomonadales bacterium
CCCAGAAACTCCGCCTGCGGCACCGTCTGATCGACGAATTTCTGGCGCAGTTCGTCGTTCGACTGACGCTTCAGTTTCCACTGCATCGACTGCGCGGAATGCGCCGACTCCGCGTCGTGCGGCCCGAACATCATCAGCGACGGCCACCACCACCGGTTCAGCGCGTCCTGCGCCATGGCGCGTTGTTCATCGCTGCCACGACACAGCGCCAGGATGATTTCGTAGCCCTGGCGCATGTGGAAACTCTCTTCCTTGCAGATCCGCACCATCGCGCGCGCATACGGACCATATGACGTTCGCTGTAGCGAGATCTGGTTGACGATTGCAGCGCCGTCGACGAGCCAGCCGATCGCGCCGACGTCGGCCCAGGTGAGCGACGGATAGTTGAAGATCGACGCGTACTTCGCGCGGCCTTCGTGCAGCGCATCGACGAGCGACTCGCGCGTCGCGCCGAGCGTCTCAGTGGCGCTATACAGGTACAGACCATGGCCCGCTTCGTCCTGCACTTTCGCGAGCAGAATCGCTTTGCGCTTCAACGTCGGCGCGCGGCTGATCCAGTTTCCTTCCGGTTGCATGCCGATCACTTCGGAGTGCGCGTGCTGCGACATCTGCCGGATCAGATTGCGGCGATATGCGTCCGGCATCCAGTCTTTCGGCTCGATGCGCTCTTCTGCTGCAACGCGCGCGTCGAAGCGCGCCTGCAGTTCGGATTCGTCGAAACCAGCCATCGTGCCGTCCTTCTTGAAGCGATACGAAATTCAGGGGCCAGACCGAATTTCTGAATCATACGGCGCGGACGCGTCAAGTCAATGCGTGGCGCCATCGTTCGTCAGAAACAGCGACATTTCCCGCATCACCTCCGCGAGTTCGTCCGTGTGAGCCCGGAAAAACGGCAACGCCGGCACCGGTGCGTAGTCGCCTTGCCGGTGCACGTCGGCGTCGAAGCCGCCGCTCAGCGGGATGGTCGCAACGTAGTCTTTGTCGATGTACGCGAAACCCGACCATTCGCTGGCGATCACGCGCGTTCGTTCGGGCACGCCGCGCACGACGTCGGCGCCGAGCGCGTAGTCCTCCACGGGGTTCGTCACACCGAATGCCGGCAACAACGACGGCACGATGTCGAGGTGGCTCGTCACGGTGTCGATCACCCGCGCCGGTTGCCCCGGAATCCGCATCACCATCGGCACGTGGATCTGTTCGTCGACGAACGCCGAGCCATGACCCCAATGACCGTGCTCGAGCAGTTCTTCGCCATGGTCGCCGGTGACGACGACGATCGTGTTCTGCATCAGCGCCTTCGCTTCGAGGTGATCGAGTAACCGGCCGATCTGACTGTCGACGAAGTGCGCCGCGTTGACGTAGCGGTTGCGGATCAGCTCGATGTCACGCGCAGGGTTCATCAGGGCGTAATTCATCGCGTCGCCATACGGTTTTGCGATCGCATCCTGTTCCGGGAACTGATACGGCGCGTGCGTGCTCTCGAAGAACAGAAAACGCATGAACGGTTTTGCCGTGTCGCGTTTCTCGAGGCTCGCGATGATCGCGTCGACGTTGTGCTCGTCACGATGCCAGAACACTTCGTCTTCCGAGTATTCGTGCCGACGTTCGGCCGGTACGTCGACGAAAATGGTGCGGTCGAATTCCGGATACGAGAACTTCGCGCTGGTGAACACTTCGACGTCGTACCCAAGCCGGCCGAGCACGTCGAAGAACACCGGCCCGCGCTGCCGTTCGAGCACGTGCGACCAGTACGGCCCGTGCAGCGAGTAGAACATCGTGAACATGCCCATTCGGGTGCGGTTACCGCCGCTCAAATGGTGCGTGAGGCGTAGGTTGTCGGCGGCGAATGCCCACAACCGCGGCATCGTTGTGTTGTTCAGCAGGTCGAACCGCATCGATTCGACGACGAGCCACAGAACGTTCGGCGGCGCTCCAATCGGCGAAATCTCGATCGGCTTGCGCGGATACGCGAGTGCGCCGCGCTGCGACACCGACGCGATCAACGCCGGCGCGGGTTCGATGCCGATGCGTTTGGCCGCCGAGCGGAACGTAACCGGCTGATAGAACGGGAACAATCCGGACGCCCGCAGCATCTGCCCGTTGCCGGAGAGATCCGCATAGCCGTACAGCCCCTTGTCGCACAGCACGATCGCGATCACGCTGGCGACGACCATCCACGGCCGATGCCGCCGATCGACGCCGCCGCGGCGTTGCAACCACCAGACCGCACCGAACACGGCGACGAAGATGGCGACGATTGCGGCCGCCACCGTCAGCCACGTTTCGGTCGATGCTTCCATCGATGCGACACCGCCCGGCGTCGTGACGAGGTTCCAGACGAAACCGTTGATGTGGAAACCGTATAGCGCGTGAATCCGCACGTCGGCGAGCAGCGTCGCCGCGACGAGCGTCGCAACCAGCGCGAACAGCAGGTGCATCGTCCGCGCGATCACCGCGCTGCGATTCGATCTGCGTTCGAGATGACCCGTCAGCCACGCCACGACGAACAGCGGCGCCGCGATCAGCAGCGATTGATCGAGCCACGCAAAGAACACGAACGCGATCTCGATCGAGTCGGCCGGACGCCACGTCGCCGCGAATTGTGCGAGCGTAACCAACACGATCGCCAGACCGAACACGCTCGCGCGCCACAGCCCGGGCGCGAGTGGACGCGCCTTCTGCGCGGTCGATCCGATTGAATCTCTAACGGTTGACATGCGGTCGCGTTGCCGATGACTCTCTGCGGCGCGCAGATTACCGCCCCCGGAGGTTGCTTGCCCGAGATCATTGCCTACGACACCGAGCGGGCGTCCGCCTATCACCGCCATCACCACAAGAATCTGCGCACGCGCATCTCGACCGCGCGCGAGCGTCAACTCGTCGGTCGCGCGCTCGCGACCTTTCGCACGACCGATACCGTGCTCGACCTCGCGTGTGGAACGGGTCGGTTCTGGCCGGTGATCGACGCGCGCGCGTCGTCCATCGTCGCCGTGGACAACAGCGACGCAATGCTGCGCGAGGCGATCGCGCACGCCGCGCCGAACGCGCACCGCAGCGCCGTGTGCGGATCGGCATTCGCGTTGCCGTTCGGCGATCGCACGTTCGACGTCGTGGTATGCATGCGGTTCCTGCACCACCTGGCACATCGCGACGATCGATTGGCCGCGTTGGCCGAGATTCGGCGCGTCACGCGAAGCGGCGCAGTGGTCTCGTTGTGGACCGACGGGAGCCGCGAGGGGCGGCGGCGGCTGCGCGAACAAAGGGCAGCGACTTCGCCGCGCGGCTTCGGCCGGCGCGTTTGCGTCGAACGCACCACCATCGAGCGTGATTTCGCCGACGCGGGATTTACCGGTGCAACCGGCTTCGATTTCGCACCGGGCTTGTCGATGTGGCGCGTATATGCGCTGCACTGCGCGGATTGATGCGGTCGTAATCGCCGAAATTACGCGTCCGGCATTGCGTTTCGACCCGCCGCCAATAGACTAGCCGGCTTTTGTTGACCGCAGTCCCGGAAGAATAGATGTCACACGCCGCTACCAGTACGAAGTCGCAACGTCCGCACGAACTGAATTTCGACGTGAACGGCCTGCGTCTAACGGCCAAGGCATGGGGCGATCCGGCGGGCGTTCCCACGCTCGCGCTCCACGGCTGGCTCGACAACGCCAACACGTTCGATCGACTCGCGCCGTTACTTCCGGAACTCGATCTGGTCGCTCCCGATTTCGCCGGTCATGGTTTCTCGTCGCATCGCCCGGCCGGCGTTCACTACACGTCGCTGCTCGACGTGCAGGACGTGCTGGCCATCGCGAACGATCTGCGCTGGGACCGCTTCAACGTAATCGGCCACTCGATGGGCGCAAGCGTGGCAACGGAACTGGCCGGTCTGTTCCCGGAACGCATCCTGCGCGCGGTGCTGATCGACGGCTTCGCGCATCACGAAGGCGACTCGAACGAGGGCGTATTGGCGAACCGACGCGCAATCGAGCAGATGCTGGCACAGCACAAGTCGCCGCCGGTCTACGCCGACCTCGACGCGATGATCAAGCGCGTCACCGAAGCAACCGACCAGAGCTGGGACGCGGCCGCGACGCTGGTTGCGCGCGGCCATCGCCTGGTGCGCGGCGGCTATACGTGGCGCACCGATCCGCGCATCCGCTTCAGTACGCCGCAGCGCCAGAACGACGACCAGCTCGACGCGCTGATGCAGCGCTCCACCGCAACGACCCTGCTGATCGTTGCGAATCAGGGCGACCGTTGGTACCGACCCGGTATCGAACGGCGCGCCAGACATCACCCAGCGCTGCACATCGAATACGTCGACGGTCCCCACCATGTGCACCTCGAGCACGCACCGCGTGTCGCCGATCTGATCCGGGAATTCCTCGAACTCGGTTAGCGATCGATGCGCTTCGGTTCCCGGTGGAGGTAGCTCGAGCGTGTCCTGCGCACCGCCTCAGCTACTCCAAGAGTTCATTCGAAGCCGTCAACCCCGCATCAGTGGCGTTCCACCTCAGCCGAATGAACGCCCTCCGCCCGCGGCGTCGCCAATCGAGACAGCCGCGGCAGGATCCAGCGTTCGAAGTCGTCGACGAATTCGTAAACCACCGGCACCAGCACCAGCGACAGCACGGTCGACGTGATGAGCCCGCCGATGACAGCGATCGCCATAGGTTGGCGGAATTCGGATCCCTGCCCGATCGACAGCGCCGTCGGCAACATGCCGGCCATCATCGCGAGGCTGGTCATCACGATCGGCCGCGCGCGTTCGCTGCACGCCTCGAGCAACGCTTCGCGCTGGTTGTATCCTTCGCGTTCGCGTTCGATCGCGTACTCGACCAGCAGAATCGAGTTCTTCGCGGCCAATCCCATCAGCATCAGGAACCCGATCAGCGACGGTATCCCGAGCATCGAACCCCCCAACAACAGCGCCAGAAACGCACCGCCGACGGCGGTGGGCAGCGCCATCATGATGATCACCGGTTTGAAGAAGCTGCGGAACAGCAGCACCATCACGAGGTAAACCAGCCCGATCGCCTCTGCGAACGCGATGAGGAAACCGAGTGTCAGCTGCTGCAGCGCCTGTTCCTGCCCCTGCGATGCACGGCCGAGTCCCGGTGGCGGCGTCTTCAGCACCGGCAGCGCCTCGACCTTGTTCAGCGCGTCGCCCAGTTGCACGCCGCCGGTCAGATCGGCGCGAATGGTCAGGTTGCGCCTGCGGTCGAAACGGCTGATCTGCGCAGGACCCGCCTGAAAATAGACATCTGCGACGGTTTCGAGCGTGGTCGTTCCACCCATCGCAGTCGGAATACGCATGTTCTTGATCACCGACAGATCGGCGCGGGCGTTTTGCGGCAGGCGCACGCGGATGGGAATGCGGCGCTCGCCTTCGTTCAGCTTGGCGACATTGGCGTCGATGTCGCCGACCGTCGCGATGCGCGCGGCAGCCGCGATGGTGGCGACCGAGACACCGAGACGCGCGGCCTCGTCGGCCTTCGGCCGGACGACGATCTCGGGTCCGCTGGGCGGCGTGGTGGGGCGCGCATCGACGATGCCCGGTATGGAGCGCATCTCACGCTGCAACGCCAGGCCCGCCGCTTCGAGTCCTTCGCCCGTCTCGCTGGTCAGGATGACGTTGATGCCGGCCGAGCCGAATTCGGCGTTGTCGAACGTCAACCGCGCGTCGGGAATCTCGAGCAACTTTGGTCGTATCCGGTCGCGGATCACGCTGACACGGGAGTCGCGCCGCGCCTTTAGGATCAGCGTGACCGTTCCTTTGGTGACTCCTGCACTCGAGGTGAAGCCGCCCGGTCCGCCGCTCGTGCCCCCGTTGCCCACTTGCGCAAACACCGACTCCGCCTCCGGTTGCGCAGCCAGCAGATCGTGAACCTCAGTTACGACGGCGCGCATGTCGCCAATCGTCGAACCCGGCGGCGCCTCGATCGCGACGCTCAAGAAGTTGGGATTCCCCTCGGGCTGCACGCCTTTCGGCAACGGCACCACGAGCGCGATGGAGAGGAAGAACAGAAGCGTGGCCAGAACGACCGACGCCCATCGATGGTCGAGCGCCCACGTCAGCGCGCGCCGATACAGCACTGGAAGCTCCGGCCGTTTTTTCGCCGGTTTCGGAACGAGGAAGTACGCCGCCATCAGCGGCGTCAGCAGGCGGGCCACCAACAGCGAGAACAGCACCGCAACGGTCACCGTCACGCCGAACTCGCGGAAGAACTGTCCGGGTATCCCGGGCATGAAAACGACCGGAAAGAACGTGGCGGCAATGGCGAAGGTGGTCGCCACGACGGCCAGGGCAATCTGGTCCGCGCCCTGGATGGCTGCGTCGTACGGACGCAGTCCACGGTACACGCGCTTCTCGATGTTCTCGATTTCGACGATGGCGTCGTCGACCAGGATCCCGATGACGAGGGTCAGCCCCAGCAGCGTCACCATGTTCAGGCTGAACCCCAGCACGCTCATGAAGAAGAACGTCGGAATCAGCGAGACCGGCATGGCAATGGCGGTGATCAGCGTCGAACGCCAGTCGCGCAGAAAAACGAACACGACCAGCGCCGCCAGCAGCATGCCCTCCAGCAGCGTGTGCCAGGTGGCGATGAAGCCGGCGCGAGTCTGGTCAACGCGCGACAGGATCTTTGTGATCGATATGCCTTCGTGCTTCTCGAGCAATTTGTCGATGGCTGCGGAAACGCCGTTCTCAGTGGTGATCTCGCTCGCGTCTTTGACCTTGCTGACCTGAAATCCGACCACCGGCTGACCGTTGAGCAGCGCGAATGAGCGCACCTCCGCGGAGCCGTCACCCACATCCGCGACATCGGAGAGCCGCACCGATCGCCCACCACCCGTCGGGACGGTGATGTTGCGAATCTGCTCGACCGTGACCGCGGCGCCAAGAATCCGCAACGTCTGTTCGCGACCGCCTACGGTCACGCGCCCACCCGGCGCATCGAGACTCGCAACCGCGAGTGCCTGGTTCACGTTGTCGGCGGTAAGTCCCTGCGCCGCCATTCGATCAGGATCCACGACGACGTTGATCTCGCGATCCACGCCGCCCACCCGTCTGACCTGCGCAACGCCGGGTGCGGCCTGCAGCGTGCGGGCAATGGTGTCTTCGATGAACCACGACAGTTCCTGTATCGACAACGCCGGCGCGGAAACCGCGTACGTGATGATCGGCTGGTCGTCGATCTCCAGACGCCGAACCAGCGGTGGATCGACATCGCGCGGCAGGTCCGCGCGCGCCTGATCGGTGCGCGTTCGCACGTCGTCCAATGCCTTCTGCAGATCTGTTCCCAGATAGAACTGGACCACGGTCGTCGAGGAGCCCTGCGTGATCGTCGAAGCGATGTTCTGGACGTTCGCGAGCCCCGCCATCGAATTCTCGACCTGCCGGGTGATCTGGCTTTCCATTTCGGCCGGCGCCGCGCCGTTGCGCGTCACGCTGACCGCGACGGCGGGGAACTCCACGTTGGGGAAGTTCTTGACCGGTAACTTGAAGTACGAGAACAGGCCCATCACCACGAGCGCGATGAACAGCACCGTGACCGGGACCGGGTTTCTGATTCCCCATGCCGAGAGGCGAAACTCGTTTTGGTCGTTCATTGCGAGGCGACCGGTTGAGACGCTTCGACCGGAACGATCTTGTCGCCGGTCACCAGCATCGCAGCGGCCTTGGCGACCACCCGGGAACCGACCGGCGGCCCATTGATCAACTCCACGTAACCCCCGCCGCGTTGGCCCGTCACGATTGCGACGCGACTGATCGTGTCGTCGGTTCCGACCAGCATCACCGCCGCACCGTCAGCGTCATACAGAATCGCAGTTTCCGGGACGGCTACGCTCGCGACCGACACGCCGGTGAAGCTGGCCCGCGCAAAGCCGCCTGCGCGAATCGACGCGGTTACGGGCAGTTCGATGCGCACCTTGCCGAGCTTCGTGTTCGCGTCGACCCGTGGGCTCACCAACCGCACCGTGCCGTCCACTTCGGTTCCATCGGCGAGGATGACTCTCGCAGCGGAACCCACCTTCAGCCGCGACAACGCATTCTCGGATACGTCCGCGGACAACTCGATCTGGCCGTCTTTGGCGATGCGGAACCACGGATTGCCGCCGCCGCCCATGTCGCCGACACGCACATTGCGTTCGATGACCAACCCGGCGTACGGCGCCCGGATGGTCATTTTCTCCTCGCGCGTGCGCAGGTCGCGGGCCGATGCGGCCTGCGCGTCGGCTTGCGCACGCGCGGCTTTGGCGGTGAATCGGCGCGCTTCGATCTGTTCCTGCGCGAACACACTGGCGTTGTCGAGGTCCTTCACCCGCGCGGCTTCCGCCTCGGCCCGCTCCGCCTGCACCTGCAGCTGGCTTGCGAGCGCGGCTTGCTGCTCCACCTGCGACCGCAGCAACGTGTCGTCGAGCCGCGCCAATGGCTGGCCGCCCTTCACCCAGACGCCTTCTTCGACCAACACCTCCGCGACACGATAGCCGTTGAGGTCGGAGAAGACCGCCGTATCTTCGCGCGGCATGAGCGAGCCGGAAGCGATCAGGCCACCCTCGATCGCGCGCGACGCGACCGTCACGACGCTGACCGCTTTCGAAGGCATCACGGGCGCCGGCACCGACGCCTCTCCGCCGCATCCCGCCAAAGGCAACGCGACACTGACGAACAGCGCAGCGGTCCGCGTCGAGCGCAGGAGTGAACGCATTGTCGGCACGGGTTATTTACGAACCGGTCGGAAGAGGGAACACGATGCACGCATGGGCATGCATCTTCCCGCAGATGGGCAAAACAAACCACCTCCCGGTGGATCCGCGAAAGCGTGCCCGACAGCCCAGCGAAGGGGAACCAGTGCGTCGGCGCTGGCGCTCACCACCGGCCGGCCGTATCCGCCCTTTGATGGCGTCAACCCACCCTCTCGCCGTGATCAGCCGCCTCTCAGCGTGGCAAGCATCTGCCGCAACGCCTCGACGAACCGTTCCGGCTGGTCGAGAAAAACGTGGTGTTGCGCGTCCTTCACGCCGATTGCCGGAAAATCCTGCGGAATCAGCTCGCGCATGTATTCGAGCGTGCGCTTCGAGAACAGCTCGCTGTTCTCGCCATAGATCACCCCGACTTTGCAGCGCAGCCCTTTGTAGTCGTCGGCGAATCGCTCGGCGCCTTTCAGCGTGTCGAGCAGATCGTCGTCGAACTTCCACGTCCAGCCGCCGTCGGCCGGCATCAGCGAATGGCGCGCGATGTAATCGAGGATGTACTGGTTTTCGCACGGCTGCGGCGGTTGCAGCCGGAATCGCGTAAGCGCCGTCTCGCGATCGGGGTAGCGTTTGGCGCGGCCGCCCATCGGCGGACGATCGGGCACGGGCTCGTCCGGATGCCGAATGCCCGAATCCACCAGAACGAGCGCGGCAAAACGATCCGGAAACAGATTGGCGGCCTTCACCGACATGTAACCACCGAAGCTGTGCGCTACAACGATGCTGTCAGCGCCGAACCCGGCGTCGTCGAGCACGCTGCTGATCTCGGCGGCATATATCGCCGGATCGTATTCGTAACGGAAGTCGGAATCGCCCATCCCGGTGAGGTCCATCGCCGCAACGCGGTACTCACCGGCAAACTGAGGGGCGATGAAATCCCACCAGCGCGAGTGCGCGTTCATGCCGTGAATGAACAACAGACCGGGACCGTTGTCGCCCGCCCACCGCCGATACGCCACGTCGCACTCCTCTACCTCGACGCGCTTTTCCTGCGATTCGGTTTCGACCGCCTTGAAGAACCAGTCCGGGATCGTGTTCGAACTCGGGCGCTCCCATCTGCTCATCGTGGCACCTCTCTGTACGGCTGCTGGTCTGTACGACTACAGGGCTCCGAAACGCTTCAGGTGGTGGTCGACGTTGCCGAACATCGTGTCGATCATCGTCAGCCGTTTGAAGTAATGGCCGACGCTCAGTTCCTCGGTCATGCCCATGCCGCCGTGCAGCTGCACCGCCTGCTGGCCGACGAAGCGTCCGGACTTGCCGACCTGCACCTTGAACGCCGATACCGCCTTCTGCGCCTCGGGGCCGTAACCCTCCGCGAGCCGCATCGCCGCCATGAACATCAGCGACTTCGACTGTTCGTACTCCATGAACATGTCGACCATGCGGTGCTGGAGCACCTGGAACTTGCCGATCGGCTGGCCGAACTGCACACGCGTCTTGCAGTACTCGACGGTGGCCTTGTACAGCACTTCCATACAACCGACCGCTTCCGCGCCGATCGCGAGCGTCGCCTCGTCCACCGCCTGTTCGATCACGTCGAGACCCTTACCGACGCGCCCCAGCACAGCCGACTTGGGAACGGTAACGTTCTGCAGATGCACTTCCGACGCACGCAGTGCATCGACGGTCGGATAGTCGCGGCGCGTCAGACCTGTCGCGCTCTTCTCGACGATGAACAACGTGATGCCGCTGCGCGCGCGCTGCTGGCCGGACGTCCGCGCCGACACCACTAACAGATCGGCAGAGGGGCCGTTGATGACGACGGCTTTGTGGCCGTTCAGCACGTAACCGCTCTCGGTCTTCATCGCCGTGGTGGTGATATCGGCGAGGTTGAAACGGCCTTGGGGTTCTGCGAACGCAAACGCGCCCTGCAACGTGCCGTCGACGATGTGCGCCAGGTATTTTTCTTTCTGCGCGCGATTACCTGCGATGCGGAGCATGCCGCCCACGAGCACGACCGTCGGCACGAACGGTTCCACCACCAGACCGCGGCCGAACTGCTCCATGATCAGCATGGTTTCGATCGGCCCGCCGCCGAAACCGCCGTCCGCTTCCGCGAACGGAACGCCGAGCCAGCCGAGCTCGGCGAACGTTTTCCAGTTATCGGTGCTGAAACCCGGCTCGTTCTTGACGAGTTTCTGCCGCGCGTCGAACGCGTAATCGTTCTGAATGAACCGCTCGACGCTGTCCTTCAGCAGGCTCTGTTCGTCGGAGAAGGAAAAATCCATGAAACGTCTACCCCCGTGACAAATGTGTTCTCGTCGGCGCTTCGGGTCCGTTCTTGGAACTACAGCCCGAGAACCGCCTTCGAAATGATGTTCTTCTGAATTTCGTTCGAGCCGCCGAAGATACTCGACGCGCGGCCGAAGAGCATTTCCTTCAGTGCCGCGACCGCGAGCTCCGGTCCGATCGGCCCTTCGTTGTCGATCAGTCGTTGTTGGGGATACGGCACGCCGTAGTAGCCGTATGCCTCGATCGTCAGATCGCTGATGCGCTGGCTGATCTCGGTGCCGCGGATCTTCAGGATCGACGACTCCGGCCCCGGCGCGCCGCCCTGCTCCACGCTCGCAAGCGTGCGCAGTTCCGTGACTTCGAGCGCCATCAGTTCGATTTCGACTTCGTCGATCTTGCGCTTGAACGAGGGTTCATCGATGAGGCGGCCGCTATCGAGCGACGTTTCGGCCGCGATGCGCTTCAGCTGCGCGATCTGCACCTGCGACCGCGCGACGCCGGCAATGCCGGTGCGTTCGTGCGTGAGCAGACCTTTTGCATACGTCCAGCCTTCGTTCTCTTCGCCGATTCGGTTCGCCACTGGTACGCGCACGTTGGTCAGCGTCACCGAGTTGACGTGGTGCTGGTCGCCGAGAATGAGGATCGGATGCACCTCGATCCCGGGCGTCTTCATGTCGATCAACAGGAAGCTGATGCCCTGCTGCTTTTTCGTCGCGCGCGGGTCGGTGCGCACCAGGCAGAACATCCAATCGGCGCGGTGCGCAACGCTCGTCCAGGTTTTCGAACCATTCACGACGTAGTGGTCGCCGTCGCGCACCGCGCGCGTCGAAAGCGCCGCGAGATCGGAACCGGCGCCCGGCTCTGAATAACCCTGACACCATTGCACGCGCGCCTCGCGGATCGGGGCGAGATGGCGCGCCTGCTGCTCTTTCGTGCCCCACGTGTACAAGACCGGCGCGAGCATCCGCGCGCCGAACGGGCTCATCTGCGGGCAGTTCGCGCGCGCGGTCTCGCGATCCCAGATGTAGTGCTGCGTCGGCGTCCAACCGGTGCCGCCGACCTCGATCGGCCAGCTCGGCACCGACCAGCCGCGCGCGACGAGCGCGTCGAACCATTGCCGCACCGCAGGCGTCGCGGTGGACGCTTCGAATTCGTATGCGTCGCTGCGCACGTGCGTGGGCCAGTGCCGGTCGATGAACGCGCGCACCTCGGCCTGGAACTCGAGATCGGCTTCACGCAGCTTCAGATCCATGTGCTCTGAAAGACCCGTTCGAAAAAATCGTGGAATGGTATGCCGCGGCTCCGCGGGCTGACAAGGCAACGGCCCTCGGCGCCGTGGTTAAGCGTTGGAAAACGGCGGACAGTCGAGGCAACATAGCCCGCTCGCCCGCCCACCGGTCAAATCGCATGAGTTACTCGCAAATCCTGTACGACGTCGAAGACGGCGTACTCACCATCACGATGAACCGTCCGGAAAAACTGAACGCGTTCACCGGCACGATGATGACCGAGATGATCGACGCGTTCGATCGCTCCGATGCCGACGATTCGATCCGCGCGGTGATCGTGACCGGCGCAGGTCGCGCGTTCTGCGCCGGTGCCGATCTCGCAGCCGGCGGCGCTACGTTCGATGCCGACGGCCGCGCCGATCGGCCGAAAGGCCTGAATCGCGACGGCGGCGGGCTGCTGACGCTGCGCATTTTCGACAGCAAAAAACCGGTGATCGCGGCGGTGAACGGACCCGCGGTGGGCATCGGAGTGACGATGACGCTGGCGATGGACATTCGCCTCGCAGCCGACGTCGCCCGATTCGGTTTCGTGTTCGCGCGCCGCGGCATCGTGCCGGAAGCGTGTTCCAGCTGGTTCCTGCCGCGCGTCGTTGGCATCAGCCGCGCACTCGAATGGGCGTATTCCGGCCGCGTTTTTCCTGCCGAAGAAGCGCTCGAGGGCGGACTGGTGCGCAGCATCCATCCGAAAGACCAGTTGCTGGCGACCGCGCGCGGTCTGGCGCGCGAGATCGCCGACAACACGTCGGCGATCTCGGTATCGCTGATCCGCCAGATGATGTGGCGCATGCTCGGCGCCGATCATCCGATGGAAGCGCACAAGCTCGACTCGCGCGGCGTGTACTACACCGGCCGCTCACCCGACGCACGCGAAGGCGTGGAGGCGTTCCTCGAGAAGCGTCCGGCACATTTTCCCGGAAAAGTGTCCAAGGATTTACCGGAGTTCTATCCCTGGTGGGAAGAACGCACGTTCGAATGACATCGACGGAATCTCTTTTCGGCAATCGGAGTTCGCAGCATGGCCACACCGCAAATCGCTCAAAAGGCGCCGTACCCTGTCGACGTACAGGCCGGTAAGAAGTACTTCTGGTGCGCGTGCGGGAAGAGCGCCAGCCAACCGTTCTGCGATGGATCGCACAAGGACACCGAGTTCACGCCGGTGAAGTACGAGGCAGAAAAAGACCGCACGTTGTATTTCTGCGGCTGCAAACACACCGCGGGCGTCCCGCTGTGCGACGGCAGCCACAACAGACTGTGACCGGAAACCGGTCACGGTACTTCGCTTCAAGGCAGCGCCATGTTGTCGAGATTGTTCAAGAGTCGAGCGCGATTCGATGATCCGAACCCTGAATCCAGGCGCGCAGCCGTGCTCGCGATTCCCGACGATGAAGCGAAGAACTTTCAGGACGATTTTGCCGAGCTCGCCCGCTCCGACGTCGACGCGGGCGTTCGCCGCGCTGCACTGTCGCGGCTGCTCGACGGCAAACACCTCGAGCCGTTCCTAACCGACGCCGATCCCGAGATCGTTCGTGCCGCCGCCGAGGCGATCGCGCGCGACGTCGATGCTGGCGAATTGCAGAACCATCCCGAAGTGCGGTCCGCCGCGATCCGCATCGCCCGCGATCCGGAGAGTGTGTCGCGCCTGATCGGTGACGTGGCGTACGACCACGAGTTGATCCGTCTCGCGATCGAGAGCCGCAGCCCGAAGGTGCGGCTCGCGGTGGCCGACAAGCTGATGAAGGAAGCGTCGCTGGTCGAAATCGAACGCCTGTCGCGCGACAAAGACAAGAACGTGAATCGCCTCGCGCGCAGCCGCCTCGAAGAGATCAAGCACGCGCGCGCGGAACTCGACAAAGCGCTGCGCCGCGGCGAAGAACTGGTGCACACGGTCGAAACGCAACTCAAGTCCGAATCGGATCCGCTGTTCACGGCGCGGCTCGGCGTGGTGAAACACGACTGGCTCGCCAACCTCGAGCGCCACCGCGCCGCAGCGCAACTGTTGGCGACCCACGGTGTTGCCGCGACGCCTCTAAGCGAACTGACGCAACGTTTCGAGGCCGGCGCGGCCCGTCTCGACGCGCAGGCGCAAGCGCTCGCGCCGGCGGCACAGGTTGCGGCCACACCTACACCCACTCATTCGCCCACTGCTATCGGCAACCACGCGGCATTCGCAAGCGCGCTGGCGTCGCTCGAAGCGCTGTTCGATGCTGTCCGTCGCGGCGAACGCGACGGCTACGCCGCGATCGAGTCGATACGCGTCGACAGCCGCACTTACCAGGACAATTGGCTGGCGGAAGCCGATCACCGCCCGCCGCCGGAACAACTGGCGGCGCGCTTCCACGCCATCACGCACAACTTCTCGATGTTGTACGAAGCGGCAGATCGCCTCGCCGCGCATGGCAATGAGCTTGCACAGGCCGAAGCCGCGGTGCCGCCCGGTCCCGCGGCGGAGTCCCCCGAGCAGTTCGAAGCGCTCTGGTCGGAGCAGCGTCGCGTGCGCCAGGCCGGGGAGCGGTTGGCCCGTACGCTCGAGCGGATAGACTGGCCGGTCGATCTCCCGCGTCCGCAGCGTCTGCGTGACGCAGATCAGTTGCGCAACCGTCTCGTCGAATACGATGCCGCCTGCCACGCGCTGCACGAGCAGCTGGTGCAGCGCCTGCACGACACCATCGGCAAGCTCGAAGCGCAGATCGACGCGGGCAACCTCGCGAGCGCCGCAGGCCTCGAAGGCGAAGGCAAACGGCTGTTGCACAGCCTCCCCGCCGGCACCGCAAAACGCGTGCAGAGCGACTTCGTCGCGTTGTCAGTGCGCGTGCAGGAGTTGAAAGACTGGCGCACCTTCGCGACGCATCCGAAACGCGAGCAGTTCCTTGGCGAGATGGAAAAGCTCGCCGCCGAACCGCTGGAGCCGACGCTGCAGGCGGAGCGGATTCGCGAATTGCGTCAGGCGTGGAAGGATCTCGGCCCGGTTACGAATCACAACGACCGTCGTCTGTTCGACCGCTTCAACCACGCCGCCGAAATCGCGTTCAAACCATGCCGCGAACACTTCGACGCACAAGCGGCTGCGCGCAAATTCAACCTCGAGCAGCGTCGCAAGATCTGCGCCGACCTCGAAGGTTATCTCGACGGAATGAAGTGGGATCACGCCGACTGGCGCGCGGCCGAACGCATTCTGTACGCAGCGCGCGAAGAGTGGCGCAAGTTCCACCCGGTGGACCGCTCGCCGGGGCGCAAGCTCGAAGTGCAGTTCGATGCACTCACCGCGCGGCTGCACGCGAAGCTGAAAACCGAGTGGGATCGCAACACGGAGGCGAAACAGGCCATCGTCGACGAAGCGAAGGCGATTGAGGCCGCCGGTGGCGATCCGCGCCCCGCGATCGACAAGATCAAGGCGCTGCAACAGCGCTGGCGCAACATCGGCATCGTGCCGCGTCGAATCGACCAGAAGCTATGGAAAGAATTCCGCCTGGCGTGCGACGCGGTGTTCGGACAACGTGAAGCCGCCCGCACCGAGCAACGCCAGGTGTTCGAGTCACAACTCGCGCGCGCCGATCAGCTGTGCGCCGAATTCGAACAGGCCGTCGAAGGGGCGTCCAGCGAAACGGCGGACGCGTCGCTGCTCACCGAATTCAACGCCCGCTTTCAGGCGTTGGGAGAATTGCCGCGCGATGCATCGCGGCGCATCGAGCAGCGCTTCCGCGAAACCGAACGCAGCTATCGCTTGCTGCTGCGGCAGGCGCAGCACGACGCCGTCATGCGCGGCGTGGACCGCCTCTACGACATCGACAGCGCGCTGTCCGACCTGGAACGGGAGTCGATCGCCAGCGGTAACGTCGGCGACGCTGCCGAGCGCGTGCGCGACATCGACGGTCTCGACGTAGATCGCCCCGGCCCGTTCGCCGACCGAGTCAAAGCGCTCGTGCGCGGCGACGCGCAGGCGCTGAAATCCGCCGCGACCGGCACGACCACCGCGCGCATGAAGCTCGCGATCGAAATGGAAATCGCCGCCGGCCTCGAAACGCCGACCGAATACCAGACCGACCGCCTCGCGCTGCAGGTAGACCGGCTGAACCAGGGCATGAAGCATCGCCGCGTGATGGAAGAAGCGCCGATGCAGCTGGCGGAACGCTGGTGTCGAACCGGACCCGCATCGAACGACGACAGCGCCGCGCGCGAACGGTTTTTCCGGGCGTGTCGGATCGCGCTCGAGTGAGTGGAACAGCGCTGATTTTAACGACGTGACCAGTGGGTGATCGGTGTTCCGGGTACGCTCGAGCCATCCGTGGGCGCTCTATCCGGGGCCATCCATGGCCCCGGATGCCCCTCCACACCGATCACCCACCGCTCACGTACTCGAGATCCGCACCACTCGACTCCGCTCGCAAAGTGTCTGCTGGTGCTGGCACCGTCCATTGACTTGGCCGATGAGAACACGCGCAAAGCGCGCGTTCTCACTCTCCGATTACTGTCGATGGAGACGTGACCCGAGGCGGAGGTGGGTATGTGTTGCGGAGGACCCTAGCGCCACATCGACGCAGACGCAGACGGCGGCTACAGTCGTCGCAGAATTTGTTCGCCGGAGAAGCACATTGCCCGCGTCG
>DATJGR010000304.1:0-11273 GCA_035494855.1 Pseudomonadales bacterium
TGTGTGCTGCGTCGGGCACGCTCGAGCCATCCATGGGCGCTCTAACCGCGGCCATCCATGGCCGCGGATGGCCCTCCGCATCACACACGCACCTCCGCCTCGGGTTGTGTCTCCATCGACGGCGGCCCCGGAACACCGTTCACCCACTGGTCACGTCATCACAACCAGCACCGTTCCGATCACACATCAGTATCAGCCACCGTCATGTTCCCATCGGATCCGACCGTCGCCATCGCCGCCCGCGATTTGCTATGAGGGCGCCGACGAGCGCCGTCCATCCGGTCTGATGTGCGGCGCCGAGACCTTCGCCGGTGTCGCCGTCGAAGTACTCGTAGAACAGGATTCGATCGCGCCATTGCGGATTGTTCTGGAACAACGTCGACTGTCCGTAGATCGGCCGGCGGCCGTTCGCGTCGAGCAGGAACAGGCTCAACAGCCGCCGCTCGAGTTCGTCGGCCACTTCACCGAGCGTGGCGAGGTTACCGGAGCCGGTCGGCAGTTCGACCTTCATGCGCTCGCCGAGACATTCGTGCAGGTTCCGCAACGATTCGAGCGCGAGGAAATTCAGTGGGAACCAGATCGGGCCGCGCCAGTTCGAGTTGCCGCCGAAAATGCCGCACTTCGATTCGGCGGGCTCGTAGTCGAGTCGTGCCTCGCCGTCCGGCAGCGGCACCACCAGCGGGTGTTCGCGATGGAAGCGCGAAAGCGAACGCAAGCCGAACGGCGAGAAGAACTCGTTCTCGTCGAGCATCCGCGACAGCACGCGTCGCAGCTGCTGCGTATCGACCAGCGTGGCGAGTTCGATGCGCCCGTCGGTCTTGAATTCGTCGAGGTGCGCAAGATTTCGGCGGTGGCGCAGGAACCACGCGGCGCGCGCGCGAAAATCCGGCAGGTTCTCCCATAGCGCGCCTTCGAGCCGCACCGCCGCGAACACCGGCAGCAGGCCGACCATAGAACGCGCGCGCAGCGGACGCGTCGACCCGTCCTGCATCCGCAGCCGGTCGTAGAAGAAACCGTCCTCTTCGTCCCACAACTCGCGCATCGCCTCCGCGATCGCTGCGAAGTGCTCGAAGAATTTCAGCGCCACGCCTTCGTATGCGTGATCGCGATTCGCCAGGCGCAGCGCCATCTCGAGCATGTTCAGGCAGAACTTGCCCATCCACGCCGTGCCGTCGGACTGCTCCAGGACGCTGCCGTCGGCCGACATGGCGGAGCGGTCGAACACGCCGATGTTGTCGAGCCCGAGAAAACCGCCTTCGAAGATGTTGTCGCCGCGCGCGTCTTTGCGATTCACCCACCAGGTGAAGTTGATCAGCAGCTTGTGAAATGCGCTCGCGAGAAATTCGAAATCGGTGCCGCCGTCGATGCGGAACACCGCCAGCGCCGCCCACGCGTGCACCGGCGGATTCACGTCTTCGAATTTCCATTCGTACGCAGGGATCTGGCCGTTCGGGTGCATGTACCACTCGCGGCACATCAGCAGCAGCTGATGCTTCGCTGCGGCGGGGTCGGTGTTGGCGAGCACGACGCAGTGGAACGCGAGATCCCACGCGGCGTACCACGGGTATTCCCATTTGTCGGGCATCGCGATGATGTCGTGGTTGCTCAGATGCCGCCAGTTCGCGTTTCGGCCGGTCTTGCGTGACGCCGGCGGCACAGGTTGCGCCGGATCGCCGTCGAGCCAGCGCGCAACGTCGTAGTGATAGAACTGCTGGGTCCACACCATTCCGGCAAATGCCTGACGCATCACCGCCGCTTCTTCGTCGGTGGTGCGCGGAATCCGCATCGACGCGTGGTATTCGTCCGCTTCACGCGCGCGGCCCGCAAACACGCGGTCGAATCCAGATGCCAGCTCGAGAGGAGTGTCCGCATCGGTGTGCGTCAGCCGCAACCGCAGCTCGATGGTTTCGTTGGGAGCGACGGTCTCGCGATACCAGCACGCCATCTTGGTGCCGCAGCGCGCCGGATTTACCGTGGCAGCGCCGGAAACGACATGATCGTTGATACCGTCTTTCGGATACGGCGTTTGTGTGCGGCCGCCAAACAGCCGCAGAGAATTGGTGTCGTTGTCGCAGAACAGCAGTTCCGGTGCACCGCGCGCACTCGCGCCCGCCTCCAGCAGCCAGCGCCCGATGCGATGCTCCTCTGCAACGGCGCACGCGCGCCCGTCGACGGCGTGTATCGACGGCCGCGCCGCGTTCAGATCCCAGGCCCAGCGGTTGCGGAACCATAACGTCGGCAGCACGTGCAGCTCGGCCGCCTCGGGCCCGGCGTTGCGTATGCGGATGCGCACGCAAACGTCGCGCGCCGCCGCCTTCGCGTAGTCGACCTCGATCTGCCAGTAACGGTTCGCGTCGAACGTGCCGGTGTGCTCGAGATCGAACTCGCGCTGCGTTCGATCGCGGCGCGCATTCTCCTCGCGCAAACGCGCGTACGGGAATTCGGCCTGCGGATAGTGATAGCGCCATTGCAGCCACGATGCGGTCGGCGTGGCGTCGACGTACCACCAGTATTCCTTCGCGTCTTCGCCGTGATTACCTTCCGGTCCGGACAAACCGAAAATGCGTTCCTTCAGAAACGGGTCGCGGCCGTTCCAGAACGACAGCGCAAAACACATGCGCTGTTCCAGATCGCAGATGCCGGCGAGACCGTCTTCGTTCCAGCGATAGGCGCGTGAGCGCGCATGCTCGTACGGAAAGTAGCTCCACGCGTTGCCATCGGCGCTGTAGTCTTCGCGCACCGTGCCCCACGCGCGTTCGCTCACGTACGGGCCGATCGCTTTCCACTCGCCGGGTTCGCGGTCGGTCGAAGTCGCCAGGCGTGCGTGTTCTGCGGTGGGCGCCGTCATCCGTAGCCTTTGGTCACTTTGCCGCGGAACAGCCAGTACACGCGGAACGTGTACACCGCGATCACCGGCAAAACGAACAGACCGGCGCCGTAGAACAGAAAACTCAGCGATGCTTCCGGCGCCGCGGCGCTGGCGATCGTGATCGAGTACGGAATCATGTACGGCCAGAACATGACCGCGAGCGTGGCAAACGACGCGACGACGAACAGCACCGTCATCGCAAACGGCAGCACGTCGTGACGACGCCGCGTTCCAACCGCGACGCCGATCAGCGCAAGCGCGCCGATCGCAGGAAACACGAGACCCCAGCGGCGTTCGCTCCAATGCCCCTTCGCGATCTCGCTGTAGTCGAGCGTCAGGAAGGCGGCGATGCCGAGCACCGCGAGCACGCCACCAGCCAGCCACGGAATGCGCGCATACGCCCAATCGCGCAATTCACCTTCACTCTTCAAAACCAGCCAGCCGGCCCCGAGCAACGAATACCCGAGCACCAGTCCGACTCCGGTTAGCAACGGAAAGGGCGCCAACCACTGCGTCGAGCCGCCGGCGAACTGGCCGTCGTGCACCGGCAGGCCGAGCATCACGCCGCCGATCGCGGCGCCCTGCACGAATCCGACCATGGTCGAGCCAGCGGAAAAGCCGAAATCCCACACCGGCCGCATGCGCTCGCTGCGATCGCGGTACTCGAATGCAACGCCGCGGAAGATCAGCCCGACCATCAGCAGCAAGACCGGAACGTAGAACGCGCCGAGGAAAACGGTGTAGACAACCGGAAACGCGGCGAACAGGCAGACGCCGATCATCACCAGCCACGTTTCGTTGCCGTCCCAGAACGGCGCAATCGAGTTCATCATCGCGGCGCGGTGCGATTCATCGTCCGTAGTGCCGAACAGCACGCCGACGCCGAGATCGAAGCCGTCGAGCACGACGTAGATCAGGATCGACAGCGCGACGACGCCGGCCCAGAACAGCGCGAGGTTGCTAGCGTCCACGCGGGCGTTCCTCTTTAGCGGCAGGGCCGTCGCGCAGAAGTTTGTAGATGTAGTAAACGCCGAACGGGATCACGACCGAATACACCAGCACGTATCCAGTCAGCGACAGCAGTACGTCGCCCCCGGTGAGCGACGGCGTGATCGCGTCTTCGGTGCGGAGCAGGCCGTACACCACCCAGGGTTGGCGCCCCACTTCGGCCGTTAGCCAGCCGGCAATGATCGCGACGAAACCGCTCGGAAACGACAGGTACGCGCACCACAGGAACCAGCGCGTCGTCTCGAGCGTCCCGCGCAGCCGCAACACGTTGCCGAACCATGATATCGCGAGCATCACCAGGCCGGCGCCGACCATTATCCGGAATGCGAAGAACGGTATCGGAACCGGCGGGCGATCGCGCGGCGCGAAATCGTCGAGTCCCGCTTCGCGCGAATCCCAGGTGCCCGTCGCGATGAAGCTGCCGAGCTTCGGCACTTCGACGGCGAACCGATTGCGTTCGAGCGTCTGGTCCGGAATCGCGAGCAGCACCTCAGTCGCCGGTTGTTGCGACGTCCAGCGCGCTTCGATGGCCGCAAACTTCGCCGGCTGATGATCGTGCACGTAGCCGCCGGTCAGATGGCCCGCGACGAGCTGGAACGGAATCAACGCGGCGACCAACGCGAGACCCCAGTTCAGCATCACGCGTGATTCCGGCAGGTGTACCCGTCGCAGCGCATACCATGCACCGGTCGCGATCACGCACATGCCGGTGGTCAGAAACGCGGCCAGCAGCATGTGCGGCCATCGCACGCGCTGAATGGGTCCGGTGGTGATCGTCCACCAGTCCGCCGGAACGATGCGGCCGTCGACGATCGCATGACCGACGGGCACCTGCATCCAGCTGTTGTTCGCGAGAATCCAGAACGACGAGAACATCGTGCCGAGCGAAACCATGCAGCACGCGAACAAATACGCGCGCGGCGACACGCGATCGCGGCCGAACAGCATCACGCCGAAGAAGGTCGCCTCCAGCATGAACGCGGTGAAACCTTCATAGCCGAGCAACGGCCCCTGGATCGATCCCATCCGCAGCGACAGCACACCCCAGTTGGTGCCGAACTGAAACGCCATGACGATGCCGGTGACCACGCCCATGCCGAAGGAGACCGAGAACACTTTCAGCCAGAAGTCGAAGACGCGTCGATACAGTTCGTCGCCGGTCACCAGCCGCGCCCCTTCGATCGTCGCGAGCCACGCGGCAATTCCGATGGTGAACGCCGGGAAGATGATGTGGAAGCTGACGACGAACGCGAACTGTATGCGCGACAGCAGAAGCGGATCGAGATCCACGCTCAGACCTCTCGCGGGCCGGCAACGAGCACTACCACGGAACGCGCTTCCACGCGGTAGGTCGCGTCACTCGCCGTCGGCGCCTCGTCCCAGGGGCTGATGTCATGCGGCGATGCGAGCGCAGTGTCGATGCATCGGCGCCACGCGGTGTGGTCGGCGCCGGGACCCGGTAGGTGGAACTCGAGCGGTTCCCAGTAAGCATTGACCATGGCGTGCAGCAGCAGACGGTCGCCGAGCAACCGGGTCGTTGCCGCCAGCGAGTGCGAGTCGGATCCCCAGTCCGGCGCATCCAGTTCCACCCCGTGCCAACGCACGGCGTTGTCGCGCAGCAGTTCGGCGAGCGTGGTCCGCGCATGCTCGATCGGCAGACGCCGGTTCAAACGGAACGCGATCAACTCGCGCGTGAAGCGCAGCACGTCGGCGTGGCGCTCCAGCAGCGTCCAGTCGAACCACGTGGTTGCGTCGTCGTGGCAGTACGCGTTGTTGTTGCCGCGTTGGGTGCGCCGCACCTCGTCGCCTGCGAGCAGCATCGGTGTGCCCACGGCAAGCAGCGTCAGCGCCAGGAAATTCTTCACCTGACGATTTCGCAGCGCCTCGATGGCCGGATCATCCGTGGGGCCCTCCACGCCGCAGTTCCAGCTGCGGTTGTCGTCCGCACCATCGCGATTGCCTTCGCCGTTCTCCTCGTTGTGCTTCACGTCGTACGACACGAGATCGTTCAGCGTAAAACCGTCGTGGCACGCAACGAAGTTGATGCTCTGTTCCGGTTCGCGATCCTGGTGGCCATAAACGTCGGGGCTGCCAGTCAGCCGGTACGCCAGCGAGCGGACCGTGTCGCGATCGCCCTTTACGAACGCGCGCACGTCGTCGCGGAACTTGCCGTTCCACTCCTTCCAGGTTTCGCCGGCGAAACCGCCCACCTGATACAACCCGCCGGCGTCCCATGCTTCGGCAATGAGCTTGACGTGCGAAAGCGCGGGGTCCGACTCGATGTCGCGGACGATCGGCGGCGACACCATCGGTTGTCCTTCTGCATCGCGCGACAGAACCGCCGCGAGGTCGAATCGGAAACCGTCCACGTGCATCTCACTCGCCCAGTAACGCAGGCTGTCGAGGATCAGCCGCCGCACGACCGATTCGTTGGCGTTCAACGTGTTGCCGCAACCGGTGTAGTCGGCATAGTCGCCGTCGGCTTCGAGCAGATAGTAGGTGTCGTTCGCCAATCCCCGCAGCGACAGCGTAGGGCCGTCGGCGTCGCCTTCCGCCGTGTGGTTGTAGACCACGTCGAG
The DNA here is from genome assembly GCA_035494855.1 of Pseudomonadales bacterium. Lineage (GTDB taxonomy): Bacteria > Pseudomonadota > Gammaproteobacteria > Pseudomonadales > Azotimanducaceae > DATJGR01. Next base: position 6,457 of record DATJGR010000304.1, read on the forward strand.
AATCACCTCGATGCCGGCGCGATGCAGCGCTTTCACCATGTCACGGAACTCATCGAGCGCGACTACCGCGTCGCGGCTGATGCTGTAGGCCGGATGTGGCGCGAAGAACACGAGCGGCTGGTAACCCCAGAAGTTCACCAGTGCGGACGGCGCGGCCTGATCGTCGAACGCGAACACCGGCAGCAGTTCCACCGCGGTCACGCCGAGCGCTTTCAGATACGGAATCTTGTCGATGACGCCGGCGAACGTGCCGCGCCTCGCAACGGCCACACCGGAACTCGCATCGCGCGTGAAGCCGCCCACGTGCAGTTCGTAGATGACGCTGCGAGCGAACGGCGTGCGCGGCGGTGCGTCGTTCTCCCAGTCGTATCGGCTGGTATCGATGACCACCCCTTTGAGCGCGACGCCAGCGTTATCGCCCGGTCGCGCCGCTGCATCGCGGCTCCGTCGCGGTGGCCACGCCACCGCTTTCGCATACGGATCGAGCAGCAGTTTCTGCGGATCGAATCGGCGGCCCTTCACCGGGTCGAGCGGACCTCGCGCTCGGTATCCATAGTGCTGACCGGGTACCACACCGGGGACGAACCCATGCCAGTAGTGAAAAGAGCGATGGATGCGCGCGTCGAGCTCGATCACGCGCGACGGGGTGGCGTCGTCGGCGCGATCGAACAGACACAGCTCCAGCGCGGTCGCGCGTTTTGCAAACACGCTGAAATTGACGCCGCCCGCGACGATGCTCGCCCCGAGCGGATAACTCACGCCCGGTGCTACCGGCGTCGCGCTCACGGTGCCGCCTGCCGGTCCGCGAGGACCTCGGCCTGGTCGGATCGCACGCGGCCGCCCGGTATGTCGCGGCTGCCGGCCCGCAGTTTGGTGAGCGCCGCAACTTTGTCGGCACCCGTGACGATCCATAGAAGCCATCGCGCGCGATCGATGATCGGATACGTCAGCGTCATCCGGCGATGCCCCTGGTACGGTTCGGTTAGGGTCACGTCGGCGTCTGTGACCCTGAGCGCCGGGTCACCAGGCACCAACGAAGCCGTGTGACCATCCGGCCCGAGCCCGAGATGCACGAGGTCGAGCACGGGCGGCGTGCCGCTCAGCGCGCGCAGCATGGCTTCGTAGCGCCTCACTGCATCCGTTAGGTCCGTCGCCTCCACCGGCATCGCGTGAATGTGATCGGCATCTATCTGCGCGTTCGCGAGCAACGTCTCGTTCAGGTGCGTGAGATTGCGGTCGGGATCGTTTGCCGGCGCAACCCGCTCGTCCACCTGTACTACGTGAACGCGCGGCCACGGCACGTCTTCGCGCGCCAGCAACCGCAGCATGGCCCATGGGGTGCGGCCGCCGCTCACGGCGAATACGAAGCGACCGCGCGCAATCACCGCATCGCGCGCCGCCGCCGCAATCAGAGACGCCGCGCGCGCGGCTACTGCGTCGGCATCGGCGAGCACTTCGAATCGCATCGCTAACCCGCGACCCGCGGATTCTGCCAACCGCGCGGCGGTACGACGGTGGCATCGACTTCTTTCGGCCCCCAGGTACCGGGTTCGTAACCGAACACCGGCGTGCCCGTTTTCAGCACGGGATCCACGATGCGCCATGCCTCCTCGACGTAGTCTTCGCGCGCAAACAACGTGCGGTCGCCGGTCATCGCGTCGCCTAGCACGCGTTCGTACGCATCCATTTCCTGCGCGCCGGGACGGCTGCTCGCGACCAGTTCGGCGTTCTGACCGATCCCTTTGTCTGCCTCGTCCATCACCGTCACGCCGAGCGCGAGACTCATCTCGGGACTGATGCGAAAGCGGAAGTAGTTCGGATCGCCGGAGGCACGCGGAAAGATCCGCGGAGCGCGGCGCAGATGCACGTTGACCTCGGTGCACGTTACCGGAAGCGATTTGCCGGCACGAATGTAGAACGGCACTCCGGCCCAACGCCACGAATCGATGTCGAGCCTGATTGCCGCGAACGTCTCGGTGCGCGAGCCCGACGCTACTCCGGGCTCCTCCTGGTAACCATGGAACTGGCCGCGGATCACGTCCGTCGGCTCGAGCGGTGCGATCGACTTCAGCACCTTTACCTTCTCGTCGCGCATCGACTCGCTGTCGGCTCTCGCCGGCGGTTCCATCGCGAGATTCGCCAGCACCTGAAACAGATGGTTCTGGATCACGTCGCGGATCGTGCCGGTCTGGTCGTAGAACGCGCCGCGTCCCTGAATGCCGAAGTTTTCCGCCATCGTGATCTGTACGCTGCGGATGAAGCGCCGGTTCCAGAACGATTCGAGAAACGCGTTGGCAAAGCGGAAGAACACCATGTTGTGCACGGGGCGTTTGCCGAGATAGTGGTCGATGCGGAAGATCTGCGATTCCGCGAAGCTGTTCAGCAGAATCGCGTTCAATGCCTGCGCCGAAGCGCGATCGTGGCCGAACGGTTTCTCGACGACGACGCGGCCTTCCCTCACGCACTCCGACTTCGTCAGCTGCTCTACGACGTGGCCGAACAACGACGGCGGAATGGCCAGATAATGCGCCGGTCGTTGCGCGCCGCCGAGTTCGCGACGGATCGCGTCGAACGTGGCCTGATCGGCGTAGTCGCCGTCGACGTAGCGCAGCAAACCGGCCAGCGTTTCGAAAGCCGCGGCGTCGAACGCGTCGTGTTTTTCCACGCTGTCGCGCGCCCGCGCCTTCAACTGGTCGAGATTCCAACCGGCCTTGGCAACGCCGATCACCGGCACGGTCAGATGCCCGCGTTTCACCATCGCCAGCAGCGCCGGGAAAATCTTCTTGTACGCCAGGTCGCCGGTGGCGCCGAAGAAGACGAGTGCGTCGGAGTGACTGTCGTTCACCGGCTTGTCCTGGCGTTGTGCCGCGGCTCAGCCGGCCGGCTTCTCGACGTGTCCGCCGAACTCGAATCGCATCGCCGACAGCAGTTTGTTCTGGAAATCGGCTTCGCCGCGCGAGCTGAATCGCTCGTACAGCGCGGTCGTGAGCACCGGCGCCGGCACCGCTTCGTCGATCGCCGCGCGGATCGTCCAGCGGCCTTCGCCGGAATCCGAAACGCGGCCGGCGAATTTGTCGAGCGACGGGTCTTTCGCGAGCGCCGACGCTGTGAGGTCGAGCAACCACGACGCGACGACGCTGCCACGGCGCCACAGCTCGGTGATGTCGGCGAGGTTCATGTCGTACTGATACTGTTCGGGATCGCGCAGCGGCGTGGTTTCCGCATCGACGTCGTGCGTGCGCTTGCCGATGTTCGCATTGCGCAGGATGCCGAGGCCTTCTGCGTACGCCGCCATCAATCCGTATTCGATGCCGTTGTGCACCATCTTCACGAAGTGTCCGGCGCCGTTCTGGCCGCAGTGCAGATATCCCTGCTCGGCGGTGCTGCTCGCCTTTTCGCGACCCGGCGTGCGCACGATGCTGCCCATGCCCGGTGCGAGCTGCGCGAAGATCGGATCGAGACGCGCGACGGTGGCCGGCTCTCCGCCGATCATCATGCAGTAACCGCGTTCGAGTCCCCACACGCCGCCGCTGGTGCCGACATCGACGTAGTGAATGCCTTCTGCTTTCAGCTCTTTCGCTCGGCGGATGTCGTCCACGTAATACGAGTTACCGCCATCGATCAGGATGTCACCGGCTTCGAGCAACGGCAGCAGGTCGGCGATCGTCCGGTCGACCACCGCGGCAGGCACCATCAACCAGATCGCGCGCGGCGTTTTCAGTTTCTTCACGAAGTCTTCGCGCGACGCAGCGCCCGTTGCATTTTCTTTCGCGAGCGCCTGCACCGCCGTTTGCGACATGTCGAACACTACGCACTCGTGGCCGCCCTTCATCAGGCGCCGCACCATGTTCGCGCCCATCCGTCCCAATCCGATCATTCCGAGTTGCATGCGTCCACTCCTGGTGTCCGGGTTCTCAACGCGCCCGGAGTTTGCGATAGCGGCGTATCAGTGCGTTCGTCGATCCGTCGTGCGGCAGGTTCGCATCCTCGGTGGCCTCGAGTTCGCCCATGATGCGTTTCGCCAGCACTTTTCCGAGTTCCACGCCCCACTGATCGAACGAGTCGATGCCCCAGATGACACCCTGCGTGAAGACGTTGTGCTCGTACAACGCCACCAGTTTGCCGAGCGCCGCTGGCGTCAATCGATCGATCAGCAGCGTATTCGACGGCCGGTTGCCTTCGAACGTGCGATGCGGCACGAGCCAATCGGGCGTACCTTCCGCGCTCAGTTCGGCCGGCGTCTTGCCGAACGCGAGCGCTTCGCCCTGGGCGATGACGTTCGCAATCAATATGTCGTGATGCTCACCAAGCGTGCTGAGGGGCTGCGCAAAAGCGATGAAGTCGCACGGGATCAGCCGCGTGCCCTGGTGGATCATCTGATAGAACGAATGCTGGCCGTTCGTCCCGGGTTCGCCCCAGTAGACCGGTGACGTGTCGACGCCGACCGGTTTACCTTCCAGCGTCACGCTCTTGCCGTTGCTCTCCATCGTCAGTTGCTGCAGGTACGCCGGAAAGCGCTTCAGGTATTGCTCGTACGGCAACACCGCAACCGTCTGCGCACCGAAGAAGCAGTTGTACCAGACCGACAGCAGCGCCATCACCACCGGCAGGTTGCGTTCGAACGGCGCCGTGCGGAAGTGCTCGTCCATCTCGTGGAAGCCGGCGAGCATCTCGTGGAACCCTGCGGGGCCGATCGCGAGCATGGTCGGGAGCCCGATCGCGGAGTCCATCGAGTACCGGCCGCCGACCCAGTCCCAGAAGCCGAACATGTTCATGACGTCGATGCCGAACTCGGACACCGCCTCGGCGTTCGTCGA
>DATJGR010000305.1:0-63053 GCA_035494855.1 Pseudomonadales bacterium
AAGGAACAGAAGATGGGCTGGAACAGCCAGCCCACGCGACAGATCAACTTCGACGGCGTATCGGTGCCGGTCGGCAATCGGCTGGGCGCCGAGGGCGAGGGTTTCAAGATCGCCATGCGCGGCCTCGACGGCGGTCGCATCAACATCGCAACCTGCTCGATCGGAACCGCGCAGGCCGCGCTCGACCAGTCCGCGCGTTACATGTCCGAGCGCAAACAGTTCGGGCAGGCGATCTCCCAGTTTCAGGCGCTGCAGTTCAAGCTCGCCGACATGGCAACTGAACTGGTCGCCGCGCGCACGATGGTGCGTCTGGCGGCGTGGAAACTGGATTCGAAAGATCCGGACGCGACGACGTTCTGCGCCATGGCCAAACGCTTCGCCACCGACGTCGGGTTCGACGTGTGCAACGCCGCTCTGCAGCTCCATGGTGGTTACGGCTACATCAAGGAGTTTCCCCTCGAGCGGCACGTCAGGGATAGCCGAGTGCATCAGATTCTCGAAGGTACGAATGAGATCATGCGCGTCATAATCGCGCGCCGGGTATTGATGGAAGGGGCAACCGAGGTGATTCGATGATCAGCAGTACCACCCAGAAACTCAAAGTCGAGGTGCGCGGCCATACTGCGCTGGTCACCATCGACAATCCGGCGGCCAACACGTGGGACGAAGAGAGTCTCGGTGGATTGTCCAGGCTCGTCGACGCGTGCACGGCCGACAAATCGATCTACGCGATCGTGGTGACGGGGAACGGCGAGAAGTTCTTTTCCGCCGGTGCCGATCTCAAGTTGTTCGCAGACGGCAACAAGGGTGTTGCGGCAACGATGTCTGTCGCGTTCGGCACCGCCTTCGAGAAACTCGCGAACTACCGCGGCGTGACGATCGCTGCGATCAACGGTTTTGCGATGGGCGGCGGGCTCGAATGCGCGATGGCGTGCGACATCCGCATCGCCGATCGGCTGGCGGTGATGGCGTTGCCTGAAGCGACGGTGGGGTTACTGCCGTGCGGCGGCGGCACACAGAACCTCGCGTGGCTCGTCGGTGAAGGTTGGGCGAAGCGGATGATCCTCTGCGGTGAGCGCGTCGACGCAGAAACCGCACTGCGGATCGGGCTGATCGAGGAGATGGTGGAGAAGGGCGCGGCGCTCGGCCATGCGCTGGCGCTGGCGGAGTCCGCGGGCAAGCAGAGCCCGCCGGCGGTCGCAGCGTGCAAGGATCTGATCCAGCGCGCGCGCGAAGGCAACATCGCATCGGCGTATGCCTCCGAGCGGGAATCGTTCGTGAAGCTTTTCGATACGCTCGATCAGACCGAGGGCGTTCGCTCGTTCCTCGAGAAGCGCAAACCCGTCTGGAAGAATGCATGACGTCGCGGCGTCTGCTGAACGCGCCGACCGATGTCGTCGTCCTGGAAGAGCGCGCGACGCCATCCGGGCACGCGCTCGCCATTGCGACGCTGAATTTCGAGAAGACGCTCAATTCCCTTTCGTTGCCAATGATCGAAATCCTTGGACCTCAACTGGCGCGTTGGAACGCGCGCGACGATATCGTCGCGGTATTGCTGCGCGGCGCCGGCGAGCGCGCATTCTGTGCGGGCGGCGACATTCAGGCGCTGTATCACGGGATGACCCGCAACCACGCAGCGAAGAAGCAGGTCGACGATTACCCCGAGCGCTTCTTCGAAGCGGAATACCGGCTGGACTACGCTATCCATCGTTCGCCGAAGCCCGTGGTCTGCTTCGGGCACGGTGTCGTCATGGGCGGAGGATTGGGGCTGTTCTCCGCGTCGCAGTATCGGCTCGTGACGGAACGTTCGCGCGTCGCCATGCCCGAAGTGACGATCGGCCTGTTCCCAGATGCGGGCGCGTCTTGGATTCTGAAAGGGCTGACCCCCGGCAGCGCCGCGTGGCTCGGCATGACCGGCACGCACATGCTGGCGGCCGACGCGCTTCACATCGGTCTCGGCACGCATGCAATACCGGCAACGGAGTGGCCGACGCTGATCGACCATCTGACGAATGCGCCGTGGCGCGGGGGCGCGACCGATCCCGCGCACATCGAGTCGGCGATCGCCGCCTGCGGGAGGCCCACGTTGCCGGAAAGCGCACTCGCGACTCACGCGGCGCTGCTCGACTCGTCGATCCCGGAACTTCCGGAAACGCTTGCAGAAACTGTTGCGCGCCTGACCGACCTGTCCGGCCGCGACGAGTGGATCGACAAGGGCATTGCCACGATTCTTAGCGGCTGCCCGACTTCGGTCGGCATCGTGCACGAGCAGTTGCGGCGCGTGGCCTCCATGTCGTTGGCGGACGCGTTCCGCATGGAGTTGAACATCGCAAATCATTGCGCGCGCAATCCGGACTTCACCGAAGGCGTGCGCGCATTGATCATCGACAAAGACAACAAGCCCGCGTGGCAGTACGGCTCGCTGCAGAATCTCGCGCACGACTACGTCGTCGGACACTTCGAGAGTCTGTGGGCCGCTCATCCGCTCGCGGATCTGGGAGAACAATGATGGCGCGCATCGGCTTCGTCGGACTCGGCAACATGGGCGGCCCGATGCTGCTCAACCTGCTCAACGCCGGGCATCAGGTGAGCGCGTTCGACCTCGTCGAGTCCGCATTGGCGCGCGCAAAGCAGGCCGGCGCGTCGGTTGCGGAATCGGCCGCGAATACGGCGAAAGACGCCGAGTTCTTCATCAGCATGTTGCCGGCCAGCCGTCACGTCGAAGGGCTGTACCTCACGCCGGACGCCGAAGGTAAAACGCTGCTCGATCGCGTTTCGAATTCCACCGTAGTGATCGATTGCAGCACGATTTCGCCGCAATCGGCGCGCAAGGTAGCCGAGGCGGCCCGAAGTCGCGGCATCGACATGCTGGATGCGCCCGTTTCGGGGGGAACGGCCGGCGCGGAGAAAGGCACGCTGACGTTCATCGTGGGGGGCGATGCGAAGGTGCTGGAACGCGGGCGGCCGATTCTCGAAAAAATGGGCGCGAACATCTTCCACGCCGGCGCGCAGGGCGCCGGTCAGGTTGCGAAGATCTGCAACAACATGCTGCTCGCGATCCACATGACCGGCACCGCCGAAGCGCTCGCCCTCGGCGTCGCGAACGGCCTCGATCCCGGCGTGCTGTCCGAAATCATGAAGCGATCGTCGGGGGGCAACTGGTCATTGAACGTCTACAACCCGTACCCGGGCGTGATGGAAGGCGTTCCGGCTTCGCGCGGCTATACCGGTGGATTCCTGGTCGATCTGATGATCAAGGATCTCGGCCTTGCGATGGACGCTGCGGACGGCACCGACATGGCGATTCCGATGGGCGCCCTGGCGCGCAATCTCTATCGGTTGCTGAAGAAACAGGACGACGCAGGGGCGCTCGACTTCTCGAGCATCCAGAAACTCTACACGAAGGACGCCTAGCTCTTCAGGAGAGTTGCTGCAACGCGAATTGCACGCCGCCGGCGTGCAGCGGGCCGCCGACGCCGTCGCTCAGAACGGCCAGCGCATCGCCACTGGAGGCATCGATCGCCGCAGCGTTGACGAGCGTGCCGACGCTTCGATCGTCGGCGCCAAGCAGCGTCTCGCCCGCGGCCGGCATCGGCGTGCCGTTCCATCGCAATCGATGCAGATGGCGCTTCGGCTGCCCGCGGTGCTGCGTCCGCGCGACGATCTCCTGCCCCAGATAGCAACCCTTAGTGAAACTGACAGCGCCGAGCTGGTCGTAGTCGAGCATCTGCGGCAGAAACGATTCGGAGGTCGCCTGCGTGACGTGTGCGATGCCGGCGCGCACGTCGTGCAGATCCCACGCGTTTGCATCGCCGGTTTCACCGCGCGCTTCGTACTCGAGCCACGTTGCCCGAGCGTCCGCCACAGGCAGGAGCAGCATCACGCGCCGAGGCGAGCCCGGCACCGCAACCGCGCAGCCGCCGCGGAACGGTAGAACCGTTAGCGGTTCCGAAGGCAGCGCGGGGTCTTCGGGTTCGATCAGACCCAGCAGAATCGGTGCGGCATCAGCGGGCGCGAAGCGGGAACGCGAGAACGCAAGGTATTTGCGCAGGCTTTCGATCACCGTGTCGCGCAGCGTTCCATGAACGACGAGTGTCGGGTGGCCTTCGGTGAGCACGACGGTAGCATCGGCGACCACGCGTCCCTTGATGTTGCAGTATGCACCCCACTGCGCCTGCGCAGGTCCGAGCGCCGTCATGTCGCAGGTGAGATAGCCCTGCAGGAACGTCGCGGCATCGGAACCGACGAGACGCAGCGTCGCCAGGTGGTTGAGGTCGACACAACGTGCGTTCGCCGCAGCCGCAGGCGATGCCGAGAAGGCGCGTTGTGTACCGCTCGAGTCGCGTACCACGAACGCGCGCTGTTCGAGGAAATGCTTCCAGTCCGCCTGCACTCCGAGACTCACGCAAAGATGATGACGATGCTCATGATTTTCGTCGTCGAAGCAGCTAGTGTCGAGCCCCGAACCTTTCGCGAGAGAGCATGGATCCGCATGAAACGAGCAAAGGCCCCGAACGGGACCCCGAACGGGACCCCGCAAGGGATCCCGAACGGGACCGCTGTTACTGGCGGAGCCGGCGTGGTCTGCTCGAGCTCGATCTGTTGTTGCCGCCGTTCGTGAAGTCGCGTTTCGAATCGCTTTCGAGGTCGCGACGCGCGGCGCTGGAGCGGCTGCTCGCGTGCGAAGACCAGGACATCTGGGATTGGTATCAGCGGCGCAGCGTGCCGGACGATGCCGCGCTCGCAGAGATCGTGGAACTGGTGCGCGCATTCAATGACCGGTCCCCCAACGGCGATTGACTGGCGCGTCGGCCGTCTGCGCACATGCCTTCCGATCGCGGTTCACACGGTTGCACTCTGGTCGACGCTCGAACTCGCCGGCGAGCGGCCGGCTGTGTGGATACTCGTCGCGACGGTACTCGCCAGCGCCATGGTGGAATGGATCGAGTGGATCCGCGAACGGCGCGCGGCGCACAGGCTCACGCTCGTTGCCGGCGGCATCAGCATCGATTCGTGCGTCTACTGCGCGAATCGTGCGTGGTTCGGTCCGCACTGCACCGCAGTGTGGTTGACAGCATCCAAGGAACGGCGGCTGCTGTATGTGATGCACGGTGAAGTGACCGCCGCGGACCACGCGGCGATTCGCCGGCACCTGAAATCTCTCAAGCTCGAGTGAGAGTTGCGATTCAGCCGGCCACCGGCCGCAATACGTCGAGCGGATCGGCAAAGCTCGGGTACAACACGGTGTCGCGCGCTTCGGCCCGCATTTGCGGATGGTCGAGCGTGTAGTGCAAGCCGCGGCTCTCGCGACGCGCACGAGCGGAACGAACGATCAGGTCGGCGACGTGAATGAGGTTGCGCAGCTCGATCAGGTCGCCGCCGACGCGATAGTTACTGTAGTACTCGTGCACTTCGCGCTTCAGCAGTTCGATGCGGTGCATGGCGCGTTCGAGGCGCTTGTCGGTACGCACGATGCCGACGTAGTCCCACATGAACTGTCGCAACTCGTGCCAGTTGTGCGAGATCACGACGTCTTCGTCCGAGTCTTTCACGCGGCTTTCGTCCCAGTCTGGAATCGGTGTGGCCGACTCGGCACCGGGCAGCTGCGTGCGGATGTGATCGGCGGACGCTTTGCCGTAGACGAGGCACTCGAGCAGTGAATTGCTCGCCAGGCGGTTCGCGCCATGTAGGCCCGTGAAGCTCGTTTCGCCGATGGCGTAGAGCCCCGGGATGTCGGCGCCGCCGTTCGCATCGACGACGACGCCGCCGCACGTGTAGTGTGCCGCGGGCACCACCGGAATCGGCTCGCGCGTGATGTCGATGCCGAGCGACGCACACGTAGCGAAAATGTTGGGGAAGTGTTTCTTGATGAGCGCACTCGGTTTGTGGCTGATGTCGAGGTACACACAGTCCGCGCCGAGGCGCTTCATCTCGTGGTCAATCGCGCGGGCGACCACGTCGCGCGGCGCGAGTTCGGCGCGCGCGTCGAACTTCGGCATGAACCGTTCGCCGTCGGGCAGCAGCAGAATGCCGCCCTCGCCGCGCACCGCTTCGGTGATCAGGAACGATTTCGCGTGCGGGTGGAACAGACAGGTCGGATGGAACTGATTGAACTCCATGTTCGCGACGCGACAACCGGCGCGCCACGCCATGGCGATGCCGTCCCCGGTGGAGCCGTCGGGATTGCTGGTATAGAGGTACACCTTGCTGGCGCCGCCGGTGGCGAGAATCACGCACCGCGCCTCGAACACTTCGACGTGGTCGGTCTTCTGGTTGTAGACGTAGGCGCCGACGCAGCGATTCGTCGCGCCCCCGAGCTTCGCGGTGGTGATCAGATCGATGGCGACGTGATTGGTGAACATCTCGATGTTGGCCGCGGCGCGTGCTTCACGTATCAGGTTCGATGAGACGGCGTGCCCGGTTGCATCGGCCACGTGCAGTACCCGACGGAACGAATGACCGCCTTCCTGGGTCAGATGGAAGTCGTTGCCGTCACGATCGAACGCAACTCCCCAGCGAATCAGTTGAGCAATGGCTTCGCGCGCATGACACACCACGTGCCAGACGGTTTTCTCGCGGCACAGACCCGCGCCCGCATGCAGCGTGTCCTGCACGTGTTCGTATTCGCTATCCGCGGGATCGGTCACGGCGGCGATACCGCCTTGTGCCCAGTCGGTGGAACCGGAATCGAGTTCGTCCTTGGAAAGTACCGCAATCTTCGCGTAAGGAGCCAAATGCAACGCTGCGGCAAGCCCGGCAGCACCGCTGCCGATGATCAAGACGTCGTGCCTGTTACGTTCTCCCACTCGCTGCCGCTCGGATCGGGCGGGCTAGTATAAACCACGGTCAGACGGCAGAATATGCGACCCCCGCGCTCCCAATCCCCATCGTTGCGTGGTCAGAACATCGCTCGGTTGAACGTGAACAGCAGCAGGAACCAACCGTTACGTGAGGAACCGCTAGGCGTGGCCAAGGATACGGACAAGGAACTCGTTCGACGGGTTCAGAAGGGAGATCGGCGCGCCTTTGACTTACTGTTCAGTCGCTACCAGCACAAGATCCACGGACTCGTCAGTCGTTACGTGCGCGCGCACGACGAGATCGACGACGTCGTCCAGGAAGCATTCATCAAAGCCTATCGCGCGCTGCCGCGTTTCCGGGGTGAGAGCGCCTTTTATACCTGGCTCTATCGCATTGCGATCAACACGGCAAAGAACTATCTGGTAGCGCGCAGTCGTCGTCCGCCCGACGTCGACGTCGATGCGACGGATGCCGAACATCTCGACGGCAGCGATTCGTTGCGCGACAGCGAAAATCCGGAAAACAGTCTGACACGCGACGAGCTGGAGCAGGCGATCAACTCGGCCATCAGTCGATTGCCGGACGATCTGCGCAGCGCCGTAACACTTCGCGAATTCGATGGTCTAAGCTACGAACAAATTGCCGAGATCATGGACTGCCCAGTAGGCACGGTGCGTTCGCGGATATTCCGGGCCAGAGAAGCCATCGACGACCGCATTCGTCCATTGATCAGTTCGCGTTGAGATATAGATTTTATTCGAGGGTGGGGTTCTGAGAATGTCTGAGCAACTCAAAGAGTCACTGTCGGCCGTGATGGACGGCGAGGCCGACGAGTTCGAAATCCGCCGCGTGCTGAACGAGGCCGCAGGCGATCCCGAATTGCGCGGCGTCTGGGAACGATACCACCTCGTTCGCAGCGTAATGCGCGGCGAAGGCGGCACGAAGGGTGCCGATCGATTGAGCACGCGATTCTGGACGCAGATCGATTCAGGCGATGAAACGCGTGCAGTCGGTAACAGCGAACCGATCGACACAGGGGCGCGTGCGCCGCGCTCGAACTGGATGACCTGGGGTCAGCGCGTCGCGGGTCTCGCGGTCGCCGCGGGTGTCGCGGCAGCGGTCGTCATCGGATATCGAACCGACGAAGCTGCGAAGGCGCCGGCGGCGCAGGTCGCGGTGGTCGAGCAGGCGGTGCCGAGCGACTCGATTGCACTGTTCGACGACGAGATGCGGCGCCAGAGCGTGCCCGCGGCGCTCGATCTGCAACGGGCGCACGCCTACATGCTCCACCATGCCCATCACGTAGCGCTGAACAATCGGAGCGTCGTGCCGTTCGTCAAGGTTGCCGCGTTCGAATCGACGAAATGAGTCGCGCGAACCTTCCGGTTCTTCTGCTGTCATTATTCGGAGGTGCCTTGCTCGCAGATGCCGTGTCGGCAGACGAGCGCACGCCCGAGCAATGGCTCGACACGATGAATCGCGCGTTTCTCGAAGCGAGCTACGACGGCATCTTCAGTTACTTCAGTGGCGACGACCTGTCGACGATGCGCGTCGTGCACACTGTGACGAATGGCGTGCAGCGCGAGCGCCTCGTACATCTGAACGGGGCACCGCGGGAAATCGTCCGCACCGGCGACGAAGTGGAATGCATCCTGCGTCCCGGCGACGAAATCCTCGCGCTCGAGAGCTCCATTCCAGCTGGACCGTTCGCACGGGCGTTCTCGCGTGCGTTCGAAGGCGTCTCTGACAATTACACGCTGTCGCTGCACGGCACGGATCGCGTGGCGAATCGCGAAGCCATACGCCTTGCAGTGGTTCCGCGCGACGCGCAACGATACGGCTTTCGTCTGTGGCTCGACCAGGCCACCGGTCTGTTGTTGCGATCGGAACTCGTGGACATGAAGGGAACGAAGCTGGAGATTTTCCAGTTCGCCACGTTGAAGGTCGGCGGGCCGATCACCGAGCAGGACCTCGCGCCGGAATCGGGGGCAGGGGCGTTGACGACCCATCTGGCGCTCGAAGCGTCGCCGCCGCAGGAACGCCGCAAGGTGAGCTGGCACGCGGAGTGGGTTCCTGACGGATTTACGATGGCGTCCTGGGACATCCGGCGCACGCCGAGTTCGCTGAAGGCGGTCGACACACTGATGTACTCGGATGGTCTCGCCGCGTTTTCTGTCTTCATCGAAGACATGCCGGAAGCCGGTGCGAAAGCACTGGTGTCGCGCAGCGGCGCGACGGTCGCGGTATCGGAGGTCCTGATCGGCGGGTCCCAGCAGGACGCGGTTCATCTCCTGGTGACCGTAGTCGGAGAAATTCCCACTGCGACGGCGCAACGCATTGCTCAGTCGATCCGATACGTAGCGCAATGACGGCAAGCGTGATGCGCGGCCCGAATTGCCGCGGCGGCACGATCGTTGCCGCAGCGGGCAGCGCGTGCACGGTCGAGTTCCCGCCGCAGCGCTGCGATGGTTGTACCGGACACTGCGCGATGAGCGTATTCGGGCCTGGCGCGATACGGCTGACGATGCATGTACACGACGGCAATCCGGTTCCCGGAACGGGTGCACGGGTCTGGGTCGCAGTCGCCGAACGCGCGATACTGCGCGGCGCGATCGGCGTATTCGGTATGCCGTTGGTTGGCATGGTGGCGGCCTCCGCGGCGGGTTCGGCACTCGGGATCACCGAATCAGCGGCCGGATGGATCGCCGCCGCCGGCTTGCTGGCGGGCGCCGCGGCCGGGACGATTGCGGCGCGACGCGGCCCGCCGACTCACGCTACGCTGCACGACGGCTATGCTGAGCGCGCGGTGACGCTGTTGGCGACGGCGCTGTTGAACCAAGCGGCGCCGGTGCGGTCCGAAGCGCGGTCCGATCTCTTCAACACAGGAAAATCGAGAATCACATGAATACCGTTCTACTGGCGCGACGCCTCAACGCTCTGTTGGGTGCATCGGCGCTGGCGTGGGCTTTGTTGGGCGGCGGTGCCGCGACGGCGAAGGAACTGCCTGACTTCACCGGATTGGTGGAGAAATACTCCCCGGCCGTCGTCAACGTCAGCACCACCCAGAAGGCCGACCATCGCGGCGACGGCAGTGGCAACCCCGACATGGACGAGTTCTTCCGCCGCTTCTTCGGGCCGGAAGGGCGCGGTCCACAGGGACCCGATGGCGGCGGCGGTGGTACGCCGTTTGGCCAACGCCGGTCGCTCGGTTCGGGATTCATCATTTCCGCCGAGGGCTACATCCTCACCAACAATCACGTCGTCGAGGACGCGGACGAGATCGTCGTTCGGATGAACGACCGACGCGAACTCGTCGCAACCGTCGTCGGCGCCGATCCGCGCTCGGATCTGGCGCTGCTGAAGGTCAATGCCGGGAATCTGCCTGTGGTGAAGTTGGGCCACTCGAACGCGCTGAAACCCGGTGAGTGGGTGCTGGCGATCGGCTCGCCGTTCGGTTTCGACTACTCGGTGACGGCCGGCATCATCAGCGCCGTCGGGCGCAGTCTGCCGACCGAGAACAACGAAAACTACGTGCCGTTCATTCAGACCGACGTGGCGATCAATCCGGGTAACTCCGGTGGGCCGTTGTTCAATCTCGACGGTGAAGTCATCGGCATCAACTCGCAGATTTACACGCGCTCCGGCGGCTTCATGGGGGTGTCGTTCGCGATCCCGGTGGATGTCGCGCTCGATGTCGTCGAACAATTGAAGGTACACGGCAAAGTTTCGCGCGGCTGGTTGGGCGTGGTGATCCAGGAAGTGAATCGCGATCTTGCGGAGAGCTTCGGTCTCGACAAACCGTCAGGCGCGCTCGTGGCCCGCGTGATCGAAGGTGGTCCCGCGGCGAAGGCCGGCCTGCACGAAGGCGACATCATCCTGCAGTTCAACGGCCAGCACGTCGACTTGTCGGCCGATCTTCCGCACTTCGTCGGTCGCGCGCATCCCGGCAGCGAAGCGCAACTGGTGATCATGCGCGCCGGCAAACGCGAGACGCTCAACATCGTCGTTGGCGAACTGGCCGATCTCGATAACGGTCAGCTGGCGACAGCCGGTCCGGGTGCAACGCCGGTGCCATCGCGCATCGGTGTGGTCGTCGAAGCGCTGACCGATCCGATTCAACAGCGCGCCGGTGTCGATCACGGTGTACGCGTGGTCGAAGCGAGTGGCCCGGCCGCCGAAGCCGGCATCCGCGAAGGCGATATCGTGACGCGCCTCAACAATCAGGAAATCGATTCGCCTGCGACGTTCTCCAAGGTGGTCGATTCACTCACGCCCGGACGTTCCGTGCCCGTGTTGATCGTGCGCGGGCAGGCGCCGACATTCCTCGCGTTGCGGGTGCCGTCCGAATAGCCGAAAAGCCGCCGTGCGCCGCGTCGGTTCGGGGTGCGGCGCATGGCAACGGTTTGCGCAAATGGGATACACTCCGCGCCGCCGCTAGTACCCCGCAGCTGGTTACGTGTCGTCCATCGAGCACATTCGCAACTTTTCCATCATTGCCCACATCGACCACGGAAAATCGACCCTCGCCGATCGGTTGATCCAATTGTGTGGTGGACTGTCCGAGCGCGAGATGGCGGAGCAGGTGCTCGACTCGATGGACATCGAGCGGGAGCGCGGCATCACGATCAAAGCGCAGAGCGTCACGCTGTATTACAACGCGCTCGACGGCCGCCGGTATCAGCTCAACTTCATCGACACGCCCGGACACGTGGACTTCAGCTACGAGGTGTCGCGCTCGCTTGCGGCGTGCGAGGGCGCGTTGCTCGTCGTCGACGCAGCCCAGGGTGTCGAAGCGCAATCGGTGGCCAACTGCTATACGGCCATCAACCAGGGTCTCGAAGTGATCCCGGTGCTGAACAAGATGGATCTGCCGCAGGCCGAACCCGAGAAGGTTGCAATCGAGATCGAAGAGATCATCGGCCTGGACGCGAGCCAGGCGTTGCGGGTCAGCGCGAAGACCGGCGCCGGCATTCCGGAACTGTTGTAGCAGCTCGTCGCGAAGGTGCCGCCGCCGCAAGGCGATCCGGATGCGCCGCTGCAGGCGCTGATCATCGATTCGTGGTTCGACAACTACCTCGGTGTCGTGTCGCTCGTTCGCGTGATGCAGGGCCGCATCGCGAAGGGCGATCGCATCGTGGTCAAGTCGGTGGGACGTACACAACTCGTCGATGGCGTGGGCTGCTTCAGCCCGAAGCGTACCGATCGCGAATCGCTCGGCGCCGGCGAAGTCGGTTACGTGGTGGCCGGTATCAAAGAGATCCGCGGCGCACCGGTCGGCGACACGATCGTTTCGTTGGCTCATCCCGACACACCGCAGCTGCCGGGGTTCGCAAAGGCCAAACCGCAGGTATACGCCGGCTTGTTTCCGGTGAACGGCGAAGACTTCGAAGATTTCCGCGACGCGCTCAGCAAGCTGACGCTGAACGACGCGTCTCTGTTCTACGAGCCGGAGAGTTCCGACGCGTTGGGCTTCGGTTTTCGCTGCGGGTTTCTCGGCATGCTGCACATGGAGATCGTGCAGGAGCGACTCGAGCGCGAATACAACCTCGACCTGATCAGTTCCGCACCCACCGTCGTGTACGAGGTGCTGACTCGCGCCAACGAAGTGCTGTCGGTCGACAATCCGTCGCGATTGCCCGACGCCGGACGCATCGCCGAAATGCGCGAACCGATCGTCTCGGCCAACATCCTGGTGCCGCAGGAATACCTCGGAAACGTGATCGGCCTCTGCACGGAACGGCGCGGTATACAGAAGTCGCTGCAGTTCTCGGCCAACCAGGTGTCGGTGCACTACGAGATGCCGATGAGCGAAGTCGTGATGGACTTCTTCGACCGGCTGAAATCGGTGAGCCGCGGCTTCGCTTCGCTCGACTACAACTTCGAACGTTTCGAAGCGGCTGATCTCGTGCGTCTCGACATTCTCATCAACGGCGACCGGGTCGATGCGCTCGCGATGATCGTGCACCGTGCGCACGCGCAACAGCGGGGTCGTCAGCTCACGGAGAAGATGAAGGAACTGATCCCACGCCAGATGTACGACGTTGCCATTCAGGCGGCGATCGGCGGCCAGATCATTGCTCGCACCACCGTAAAAGCGTTGCGGAAGAACGTCACCGCGAAGTGTTACGGCGGCGACGTCACGCGGAAAAAGAAGCTGCTCGAGAAGCAGAAAGCCGGCAAGAAGCGGATGAAGCAGGTTGGCCGGGTGGAGATTCCGCAGGACGCATTTCTGGCGGCATTGCGGGTCGACCGCTGATGGATCTCGACTTCCCACTGATTCTGAGCTGGGCGGTGATCATCAGCGGCGTGATCTGGCTGGCCGACGTGGCTGCGTTGAAACCGCGCCGCATCCGCGCCGCAGAGGCCTACCGCGAAGGCGCCGGCAAGAGCCAGAACGTCGAGGCGGCCGAGCAGATTCTCAAAGAGCCGCTGCTGATCGAATACGCGCGGTCGTTCTTCCCGGTGCTGCTCCTCGTGCTGGTGCTGCGCAGTTTTCTCTTCGAGCCGTACCAGATTCCGTCGGAGTCGATGGTGCCGACCCTCGAGGTCGGCGACTTCATCCTCGTGAACAAATACGCATATGGCATTCGCCTGCCCGTGCTCGGCACCAAGCTGTTCGACGTCGGCGAACCTCAACACGGCGACGTGATGGTGTTCGTGCCGCCGCACGAACCCCGCTACTTCATCAAGCGGGTGATCGGTGTACCCGGTGACCGCGTGCGGTATCAGGATAAGGTGCTGTACATCAACGGTGCGCGCGTCCCGCAGGAGTTCATCGATCAGGTGACGGTCGAGGGACGACCCTACATCCAGATATACGACGAGCAACTGGGCACTCATACGCATCGGATCTACCGGTATCCTGCCAGGGTCGAACGGCCGCAGGAGTGGACCGTGCCGGAGGGACACTACTTCATGATGGGCGACAATCGCGATCGCAGTGACGACAGTCGTCGTTGGGGATTCGCCTCGGATTCCAAGATCGTCGGCAAAGCCGTTGCGGTGTGGATGCACAAGGATTCCGGGCTGCACTGGCCGACGTTCGCGCGCAACGGTTCGATCAACTGAACGGAGGGGGGGTTCGACATGAAATCGAAGCAAGGCGGCGCGTCGTTCCTGAGCTGGATTCTCATCGCCGCGATGGTGAGCGCCATCGGCTTGATCGCGGCGCGCCTGGTGCCTGCGTATGTCGACTACCGGACCATAAACACTTTGATCGAGGCGCTACCGGCGGACCAGGTGCATCTGATGTCGAAGGGAGAGATCTACGACGCCCTGAAGAAGCGATTCCTCATCAACAACATCCGCGACCTCGACGTCACGAAGATTGTGGTCATCGAGCGCAAACGCGATGGCACCGCGCTGGTGCTCGACTATGAAGTGCGCCAACCGTTGATCTACAACGTCTCGGTCGTGGCATCCTTCAACAAGCGTTTCGAGTTCCAGTGATCGCGCCGCGTCTGCGCGATCTTTCGAGCGGCCGATATCGTGGATTCGCAAGAACACCTTGAACGTCGTCTCGGTCACTGTTTCGCGGATGCAGACCTGCTGAGGCTCGCGCTCACGCATCGCAGCGTCGGCGACGCCAACAACGAACGGCTCGAATATCTCGGCGACGCCGCCCTCGGCTTCGTGATCGCCGAATGGTTGTGGCGACTGTTTCCGGATTCGAACGAGCACTCGCTTACGCTCATGCGTGCGAGTCTCGTAAAAAAGCCGTCGTTGGCGAAGATCGCCCGTGAGATCGAACTCGGCGACCACCTGCGGTTGGGCATGGGGGAACGCAAGAGCGGCGGGCATCACCGTGAATCGATTCTCGCCGACACGCTCGAAGCCATTGTCGGCGCGGTGCTCGTGGACGGCGGGTATGAAGCCGCCCGTGGCGTGATCAGAACGTTGTTCGCGCGCCACGTCGAACTCGTCGATGCGCAGATGGCACGCGACAGCAAGACGCAGTTGCAGGAGCGCGTGCAGGCGCGGCGGTTGCCGCCGCCGGAGTATCGAGTGACGTCGCGGTCCGGCGATGAACACCTGCCGGAGTTTGCCGTCGAATGTCATATCGCGGGCCTCGGCGTCATCACGCACGGACGCGGTGGCAGCCGTCGCGAAGCCGAGCAGAGCGCCGCGCGCGCCGCGCTCGAACTGTTGGAAGGTTCCGATGAGTGACTTGCGGCATTGCGGCTACGTCGCGTTGGTGGGACGGCCGAACGTCGGGAAGTCGACGCTGCTCAATCACCTCGTCGGCCGCAAGCTCAGCATCACTTCGCGAAAGCCGCAGACGACGCGTCACAACCTGCTCGGTGTCGACACCATTGGTGATGCGCAGGCCATCTACGTCGATACGCCGGGCATTCACGCCGGCGGCGGCCGTGCCGTGAACCGCTACATGGTGCGTACCGCGACCTCGGCGTTGCACGATGTCGACATCGCGGTGCTCGTCCTGGAGCGACTGCGCTTTGGAGACGAGGACCGCCGCGTGGTCGACCTGGTGCGCGCGGCGCGCGGTCGCAGAATGTGCGTCGTCAACAAGATCGATCAACTCGAAGACCGCGACCAGCTGTTACCGCACATCGCGAAACTGAACGAACTCGGCGTATTCGAAGAGATCATTCCAGTATCGGCGCTGCTCGGCACCGGGCTAGACCGTCTCAAGCAGCAGGTGCTCGAACGCCTGCCGGAAGGGCCTCACCTGTTTCCGGCGGACCAGGTCACCGATCGGTCGGAACGCTTCATCGCCGGCGAAATCGTGCGCGAGAAGCTGATGCGGCGGCTCGGCGACGAACTGCCGCATCGGATCACCGTCGTCATTGAGAACTACGTCGTGAAGCCGCGCATCGTCGAGATCGATGCGACGATTTTCGTCGAGCGCGACGGCCAGAAGGCGATCATCATCGGGCGCAACGGCGGACTGTTGAAGTCCGTGGGGCAGGATGCGCGCATCGATATCGAGCGGTTGATCGAACGCAAGGTGATGCTGCGGTTGTGGGTGAAAGTGAAAGCCGGCTGGACGAACAACGAAGCCGGTTTCAAGCGACTGGGGTTCGACTGAGATGACGCGACGGATCGTCGACGAACCGGCCTACGTACTCCACACGCGCGCGTATCGCGAGACGAGCGCGATCATCGACCTGCTGACGCTGCAGCACGGTCGGCTCAGCGTGGTCGCACGCGGCGTGCGGCGAGCACGTGGCGGCGGCCAGCCACACCCGTTCGGGCGTTTGTCGGTTGGCTGCAGCGGACGCGGCCAACTGCTGACGCTCACTGGATTCGATTCGATCTCGCACCGATGGCTCACCGGCGATGCGCTTTATGCCGGGCTGTACCTGAACGAGCTGCTGCTGCGCCTCCTGCGCGACGACGATGCGCATCCGGTATTGTTCTCAGGGTATGAACGCACGCTCGAACAGCTCACCGACGGTGCCGATGAGGCGGCGTTGCGAATCTTCGAACGGCTCGCGTTGAAAGAGTGCGGCTACGAAGTGTCGTTCGGGTTCGACGCCGAAACGGGGGAACCGGTGCGACCCACGCGCAGCTATCGATTCGTGCCCGACGTCGGTTTTCACGCGGTCGACGAAGCGGTAGACCATCGGCTGGTTTTCGGCGGTGCCACACTGTGCGCGATCGCGACCGACGATTATTCGGACGACGTCGTGCGACGTTCCGCGAAGCAGATCATGCGACGCGCTCTCGCGCCGCATCTCGGTGACCGGCCGATCGCCAGTCGGGCACTGTTCCGGAAGAACAGCGCATGATGATTTCTCGTAGGAACAGACAACCTGATGCATCGACGGAACAGTGCATCGTCACGTCGCTTTGGCATCTGCAAGAATGAGCAAGCGGCAGGGACCTCGTGTCGTAGACCTCGAAATCGAGACGCTCGGCGCCGACGGTTTCGGGGTGGCGCAGTTCGAGCGTCATCCGGTGCACGTGAAAGGGGCGCTGCCCGGAGAAGTCGTCAGCGCGCGCGTGGTGCGCCGCCGGCGGGGTGATTGGTATGCATTGCCGGAGGAATGGCTGGTGAAAGGCGGCGACGGCACGCGCGCGAAACCGGCGTGCGATGCCTTCATGCGATGCGGTGGCTGCAGCATGCAGCACCTCACGGCGGCGGGGCAGCTCGCGCTGAAGGAGCGGTGGCTGCTCGATCAGCTCCAGGCCGCAGGCGTCGCGGCGAACGCGACGCTATCGCCGGTGCGTGGGCCTCTCTATTACTACCGGCGTCGCGCGCGACTCGCCGTTCGATCGGTGCGTGACACCGGCGAGTTGCTGGTCGGATTCCGGGAGAGTTTCGGCAACCGCGTCGCGCGGCTGAACACGTGTCGCGTGATGGAACAGCCGTTCTCCGACGAACTCCCCGCGCTGGCCGCGGTGATCGCTGGAATGGAGGCGCGCGAGTCGATTCCGCAGATCGAAATCGCGGCAGGCGACGATGCAGCGGCAATGGTGCTGCGGCACGTCGAGCCGCTCAGCGTGGCTGACCGCCGTGCGCTCGTTCGATATCAGGCGCGCACGCCGATCCGCGTGCTGTGCCAGCCCGAAGGGTACGACAGCATCGTCGATCTCGACGGCGGGTCGCCGTCTCCGCTCAGCTACCGCCTCGACGGGTTCGGCCTGTCGCTTTCGTTCCACGCTGTCGACTTCATTCAGGTGAACGGTTCCGTCAACGCGGAACTCGTCGCGTGCGCGCTCGATTGGCTCGGCATCCAGCGGGGCGATCGCGTGCTCGACCTGTTCTGCGGCATTGGCAACTTCACGCTGCCGCTGGCGCGCCGCGGTGCCTTCGTGCTGGGGTTGGAGGGTGCGAACGATCTGGTGCAACGCGCCCGCGCCAATGCGCGGCGCAACGGCCTCGAACGCGGCGCGCGTTTCGAAACGGCAGACCTTTATGCACAACCGCTCGATTCGACCGTGAAAACGGCATTCGAGGGCGTGCGGAAAGTTCTGCTCGATCCGCCGAGAACCGGCGCGGGTGCAGTGCTCTCGCCGCTGGCTGCGTCCAGAGTAGAGTGCATCGCGTACGTGTCGTGTCATCCGGTGAGCTTCGCGCGCGATGCGGCGGTGCTCGCGAAGTTCGGTTTCGCACTGTCGAAGGTGCGCGTATTCGATATGTTCCCACACACGACGCATGTCGAAACGCTCGGGGTGTTCGAACGCTGATGGTCACGCTGAGACAGGACGAACTGCGTTCCGCGGACGGTCGTTTCGATGGATCGGCATGGCTCGATCGGATCTGTGCAGCCGACACGCGCCTCGATCGCGACCTGCTGCATCGCGCGCTCGCGTTCGTGCAGCAGCACCATGAAGGCGACGACGAGATCGTTCGCAGTGGCGGCGAGTTCGGGAATCTGATGGCCGAGTTGCGTATGGACGCCACGTCGATCGCGGCTGGACTCGTGTATCGGTGCGTGCGCAGCGGATATGCGACCACGACCGAATTGGACCGCGAGGTGAATGCCGAGGTGGCACATCTCGTCGCCGACGTCGAGCGCGTCGGAACGGTGAGCCTGCTCGAGCTGACGAACCCGCCGCTACTCGCGCGGGAGGCGCGCGACCAGGTCGACAACGTCCGCCGCATGCTCGTCGCAATGATCGACGACGTGCGCGTGGCCATCATCAAGCTCGCCGAGCGCATCATCGTGTTGCGCGGTGCCAAGAACGATTCCCAATCGCGACAACAACGCGTGTCGAAGGAAGCGCTGGAGGTGTTCGCGCCGCTCGCCAACCGGCTCGGCATCTGGCGCCTGAAGTGGGAACTCGAAGACCTCGCATTCCGATACCAGAACCCGGAGGAGTATCGACGCATCGCGTCGCGGCTCGACGGCAAACGCATGCATCGCGAAGAGGACGTGACCAGCGTCGCTTCAGTGCTCGCGAACGCGCTGGCGCAGGAAGGAATCGCTGCGGAGGTGCGCGGGCGCGCGAAGCACATCTACAGCATCTGGCGAAAGATGGACGCGAAGAGCATCGATTTCGACCACGTGTACGACATCCGTGCGTTGCGCGTCGTCGTTTCGTCGATCCGCGATTGCTACTCGGCGCTCGGTGTCATTCACACGCGCTGGCGCCACGTGCCGCGCGAGTTCGACGACTACATCGCGAACCCCAAGGACAACGGTTACAGGTCGATCCATACCGCAGTAGTCGGTCCTGATCAGCGCACCGTGGAAATCCAGATCCGCACACGCGAGATGCATCGCGAGGCGGAACTCGGCGTGTGCGCGCACTGGGCGTACAAGACGGAAACCGGCAAGTTCGACGCGTTCTACACCGAGAAGTTGAGCTGGCTGCGCGAGGTACTCGCATGGCATGAAGAAGTCGGCGGCTTCGTTTCGGTTGGACGCGAACTGCGCTCCAACATCGAAGACGGACGGATATACGTGCTCACGCCGGGAGGCCACGTGCTCGATCTGCCCGAAGGATCGACGCCGGTCGACTTTGCGTATCGCGTGCACACCCAGATCGGTCAACGCTGTGTCGGCGCGCTGGTCGACGGTCACGAACAACCGCTGAACACGCGACTCTCGACCGGGCAGCGCGTCGAAATCGTCACTGACGACGGCTCGCAACCGAGTCGCGACTGGCTCGATCAGAATCTCGGGTATGTGAGAACCGCACGCGCGCTTGCCAAGGTGCAGGCGTGGTTCCGTTCACTCGATCGGGATCAGAACGTGGCCGCCGGCCGAATGATGATCGAAACCGAGTTCAACCGGCTGGCGACGCCGTTCGACATGGGAGAGCTCGCGGCTCGACAAGGTTATGCCGACGTCGACGCGCTGTGTCTCGCGGTAGCTGTCGGTGAACGGCAGTTGCTCGACGTGGTCGCTGTGTACAACGACGTTGCATTGCCGCCGGTCGCGAGCATCGACATTGCATGCGCGGATCGCGCCGGCATGTTGCACGACATCACGGCGGTGTTGGCGGAACAGGACGTTTCGATGGTCTCCATTCAGGCCACCTCCGATGCGAAAGCGAATACTGCTAACATCCGATTAGGGGTAGAGGTCCGCGATCTGCTCGGTTTGGCCACGTTGCTCGATCGAATCCGTCGCGTGAATGGCGTCGCGCGTGTGCAGCGCCGAGTCGAAGCATGAACTGTGCCGCGAGCCTGCAGCGAGGCCGCGACACCGAAAGGAGTTTCCGATGCGATTGATCCTGTTGGGGCCGCCGGGTGCGGGTAAAGGCACACAGGCGCAGTACGTCTGCGATGCATACGGCATACCGCAGATTTCCACCGGTGACATGCTGCGTGCGGCGGTCAAAGCCGGCACACCGCTGGGACGCCAGGTAAAGAAGGTGATGGATAGCGGCGCACTCGTTTCGGACGACATCATCATCGCGTTGGTGAAAGAACGGATACAGCAACCGGACAGTGCCAATGGATTTCTACTCGACGGATTCCCGCGAACGATCGTCCAGGCACAAGCGCTGATCGATGCCGGCATCGCACTCGACGGTGTGCTCGAGATCGCCGTTCCGGAGGAAGAAATCGTAAAACGACTCAGTGGAAGGCGTGTTCACGAAAAATCCGGTCGTGTGTATCACGTCATCTACAACCCGCCGAAAGTCGCCAATCGGGACGATGAAACGGGTGACCCGCTCGTGCAGCGCAAAGACGACGAGGAAGCGACAGTCCGGGAACGGTTGGCGGTGTATCACCGCCAGACGTTTCCGTTAGTCGATTTCTACAGCAAATTGGCTGCGCAAAAGCGTGTTCACTACGCGAAGGTCGAAGGCATCGGCAGCGTCGACGACATCAGAGAGGCGGTGTTGTCGCAGTTGAAGCACTTCGAATCGTGATCAACGACGCGCGGCGCGCTCACTTCTGATCACACGCGCACTGCTCTTCCACTCGCAAAAGCTTTAACGAAGGGGTGGAATTTAGTTTCATTTCACCTATTATCTCCACCGCGCGTCCTAAGACGCTGTATGTCTTGAGACGTTTGTTTGAGTTCAACAATGCCGAGGAGATGAGTAATGGCGAAAGCTAAAGCAAAGAAGAAAGCAGCACCGAAGAAGAAGGCTGCGAAGAAAAAAGTAGCGAAGCGGAAAGTCGCTAAGAAGAAGGCTGCGAGTCGTCGCATGGCGATGGCCCGCAAGAAGCCAGCGAAGAAAGCCGCCGCTAAGAAGAAGAAAGCCGCTCCGAAAAGAAAGGCTGCGAAGAAAAAAGTAGCCAAGAAGCGGAAAGTGGCCAAGAAGAAGTAATACGAAGAAGCAGTAGTCGATGAGAGCGAAAGCGCTCACCGATTGAAAATTTGGGGCGAGAGCAGCGGGGTACCAACCCAGCGTCTCGCCCCGATTCATTTCAGACCCCTGTGAATGCGACGCGAGCGCGCAGTTCTCGAACGCGCGGCAGCCTCACCCCAGCAATCCCTTCAACGGCAGAATCGAAACCGACGCACCGCGCGCCAGATTGCCGCTCGTGCGCGGCACTTCGATGAGACAGTTGGCGCCGCGAAAGCTGCCGATCCTGTTCGAACTCTGGTCCGATGTCGGCTGCACCGAAATTCCGTTCGTGTCGATCGAGTAGGCGCCGCGTTGGTATTCGACTCGGCCCGGTTCGTGCGCGACGTCACAACCCAGCGTTGCGGCGACTTTCAGTGGCGCGTCGGCAGCTGCACCGGCGAGCGTTGCGAGAATGGGCTTCACCAGCATCAGAAACGTCACGATCGTCGAGACCGGATTGCCCGGAAGACCGAAGAAGTGGCAATCACCGATGCGCCCGTATGCGAGTGGCTTACCGGGTTTGATCGCGATCTTCCAGAACTCGATTCGCCCGAGCCGCTCGACGATGTCGCGCACGTAGTCGGCGTCGCCGACCGACACGCCGCCCGACGTCATGACGACGTCGTGCTGTGCGGCCGCCGTTCGCAGCGTCGCTTCGATGGCCTGTGGATCGTCTGGAAGAATGCCGAGGTCGTTGACGAGCACCGGCGCATCGCGCAACAGCTGTTGCAGAACGAAACGGTTCGCGTCGTAGATCTGCCCTGGGTGTAGTACCTCGCCGGCGCTGCGCAACTCGTCGCCGGTCGAGAAGAGCGCCAGGCGGATCCTCGGGCGCACGCGCGCGATCGTCAGCCCGCACGCCGTGAGCCACGCGAGATCGAACGCGCCGAGAGCCAACCCCGCAGCGGCGAGCGGGGCGCCGTTTTCGATGTCGTGGCCGGGCGGCCGCACGTTGGTCTGCATCGACGGCCGCGCCTGCAATACGATGTTGGCGCCGTGCCGTTGAACGTGTTCCTGAATCACCACGGTGTCGCATCGCTGCGGCATTACGGCACCGGTGAAGATGCGCACCGCGCAGTTCACGCGCGGCACTTCGCCGAACGGCAATCCCGCCCTGCTTTCTCCAACCACGGGCAGCAGATAAGGCGGCTTGCCGCCGAAGACCGGGTCGGCGCCGCAAATTGCGTAGCCGTCCATCGCCGACGCAAAGAACGGCGGCACATCCATCGGCGCAATGATCGTCTCGGCCAGCACGCGACCTGTAGCATCTGCCAACGGAACGACCTCCGTGAGGCCGTCGACCGGCGATACGATCGAACGCAGCAGTGTCAGCGCTTCGTCGAGTCCGAGAAACTGGCGCGTGTTCAACTTAGAATTCCGCGTATGGAACAACAACCCGTTCATGGTCGCGAAGCCCATCTCGGGGCGCAAGCGCCGACAGTGCTGGCGATCGAAACGTCTACGGCTGCGTGTTCGATCGCGCTGTCGGTTCGCGGGATCGTCCACGAGGATCACCGCGTCGTGCCGCGCCAACACAACCGGCTGGTTCTGCCGATGATCGATGCGCTCTTGCGCGTGCACGATGTGGACAAACGCTCGCTCGACGCAGTCGCGTTCGGGCGAGGTCCCGGTTCGTTCACCGGGGTTCGGATCGCTGCCAGCATCGCGCAAGGCATCAGTCTCGGGCTATCCATTCCGGTCGTCCCGATATCTTCTCTGGCTGCGCTCGCGCAGACGGCGATGACGACGCGACCCGATGTGCAACGCGTGCTGGCTACGATTCGCGCCCGTCCCGACGAAATCTACTACGCGTCGTATGTGCGCGACGGTGCCCTATCCGTGTCTAGCGGCGAAGAGCGCATTGCGACTGCGTCGGATCACGCGCTGCCGTCCGGCATCGACTCGACGTGGTGGGTGGTCGGCGACGGTGTGCTGCACTACGCGGATGCACTCGTCGAACGGCGATGCACGATCGACGCGACGCTGTTGCCGACGGCGTGCGGCGTGTTGCAACTCGCACTGCGCGCGTACGAAGGTGGTGACGTCGTTGGGGCCGCTGATGCGTTACCCGTATACCTGCAGGGAACGCGACCGTGGCGCAAACTCGCGGAATGAGCGGTGTGCCTAATACTGGCTGCCATGCGCGATGAGCGCTATCGAACCATTCGCCCGCGGCTCATACCGACTTCTGCGCGTGAAAGGTCGACTCGAATTGTGTGCCGGTGACGATGCCAGCGGGATATGCCTTCGCATCGACGATGTCGAACGGCGCGTTCGTCAGGGACGCAAGCTCGCGCTCGCAAGAGCGTGCGGAGTGCGCGCTGGATTGCGCGTGCTCGACGGCATGGCAGGGCTTGGCCTCGACGGCATGACGCTGGCAACGCTCGGTTGTGACGTGCTGATGGTCGAACGCGAACGGCTGCTCGCGGAACTGCTCGTCGATGCGATCGATCGCGTCCGCGGCCGGATCGACATCGCTGGTAACGCTGCACACCGCCTCGCCGACGTGCGCGAGGTATTGAAGGAAGGACACCGCTTCGATACGGTCTATCTCGATCCGATGTTTCCCGCGCGCGACAAGCATGCGTTGCCGCGCAAGTCGGCGCAGGTGTTGAGCGCGCTGCTCGGTGCGGCAGACGACGATCTGCCTGCGATCGTGGCCGATTCGATTCCGCTCGCCGCTCGCGTGGTCGTGAAACGTCGTCGGCACGATGCGGCGATCGGCCGGCCGGACTGGCAGATTCTCGGACGCAGCGTGCGCTTTGACGTTTACAGAGGGAGCGCAGCGGTAGGCGTGGTTTGAGCCGGCGGCTCTCGTTGCGGCTGCGTCCGCAATACCGCCAACCTGAACTCCGTCGGTAACACGACGCTCGACGCACGCGTCACTTCGCCGATCACGTCGGCGTAAGCGAGTTTGCCATCCGCGTCGATGCTGACGGCACCGCGCGCAATGAGCGTCTCGACGAAGTTGTGGAACAGCCGCGCGTCGAAGAACTCTGGCGCGTTCAATCCATATAAACGCGACACGCGCCGGGCCAGCGCGATGCAGTCGGACTCCAGCGTGCGCCGGTCGATCCGATTCTGTCCGGCCTGCTGCAACAAGCCGACCGCGATGAAGAAGCGCTCGAGCATCTGCATCACGATCTGCGCCAGCAGCATCAGACGATAACTTTCGCCGGATTCGACTGGCGGCGGGCCGACTTCGTCGGCAGATCGGTGGATCAGACCTTGCGCTTCGAGATGGTCGAGCCAATGCCCGACCTCTACGTCGAGATCCACCGAATCGAGGTACAACTCGCTCTGCAGATAGGGGTATACCGCCGTCACCATCTGCATCAGCTGCGTGAGACGGATACGCCGACGCCGATTGACCAGCAGGCACGCGATCAGCGACGGCAAAGCAAACGCATGACTCGCGTTGTTGCGGTACCAGGTCATCAATACCGCGCGCGACGCGTCGTGACCGAGTACGTCGCCGAACGGATGAGACTCGCGCACGATCATCCCCAGCTTTTCGGCGTGCTCGACCATCTGCCGGCCGGACATGTCGGTGACCGAGATGTCGGAGAACGGCGTGTTCGCGCGCAGCAGAACCGCCAGGCAGTCGAGTTGTTCGATCAGCAATGACTCGTCGATGGTCTGCTTCGGCGTGCTCAACGTGACCAGTGCAACGAGGTTGATCGGGTTGACGTTGACGCACGCGTTGATGCGGTGGAGAAGTTCCGCGCCCAATGCGCGCGCCATCTGAGACCCGGTGGCGTCGGTGTTTGCAAGAAAGTCGGCGAGAGGCAGTGCGTTGCCGAAACTGACGTGTACACGCCCGAATACTTCACGGATCAGCCGCAGGCTGCGCAGCACGTCGAGAATCGATTCTCGCTCCTTGGTACCGCCGCGCAGTTCGTCGAGATAGCTCGATGCTTCGATCAGCTTCTCGTAACCGATGTTCACCGGTACGAACACGATGGGATGCGGCACGCCCCGCACGTGCGTGGTGATGGTCATGTTCAGCAGGCCGGTGCGCGGCGGCAGCAGGCGCCCGGTGCGGGAACGGCCGCCCTCGATGAAATACTCCGACGGCGAGCCGCGACGGAACAGCTGGTAGACGTACTCGGAGAAGACGGCCGAGTACAGTCGGTCGTCGCCGAAACTGCGGCGCATGAAGAACGCACCACCGCGACGCAACAGCGGGCCGATCAACGGCATGTCGAGGTTATCGCCGGCTGCGACATGCGGAATCATCAATCCCTGGCTGTACAGCAGATACGACAGCACGAGGTAATCGACGTGGCTGCGATGACACGGCACGTACACCAGCGTCGACGAATCGGCCAACAGCTTGATGCGTTCGACGCCGCGCGCTTCGATGCCGTCGTAGATGCGATTCCAGAACCACGTCAGCACGCGCTGCAGCAACCGGATCGTGATGTACGACATGTCGGAGACCATCGCGCGCGCATAACGGCGTGCGCGATACGTCACGCGCGCCTCCGACGACTTGCCTTTAGCCACTTCGGCGGCGATTGCGGCGCGCACGTTACGGCTGCCGACGAGCTGGTTGATCAGCGTGCGCCGATGCGACAGGTCTGGGCCGAGCAGGGCGGTGCGCTGCTTCTTGAACTGGACGCGCACGAGGCGGGCGATGCGGCGGACCAGCCTGCTGTCGCTGATCTGTGGCTCTGCAACTTCGCGCAGCGCGATCGGCGCACCGAACTGAACGGTGATGTCGCGCCGATTGAACAGAATCGTCACGATGCGGCGGAAGCGTGATGTCACCGTCCAGTCTTCCGACAGCAGCACGCGGATGACCGACCGCTCCTTGTTCGGCGCGCGGCTCCAGAATACCGACACCGGAATCAGGCTGATGTCGGCCTTGCGCGTGTCGCGGAAATAGCGCTGCAGGCGCAGCATCCGTTTCGAGTACGTACGCATCAGGTTGCGGCGTAACAGGAAGCCGCTCGGCCGATTGAGAAAGAAGAAGCGATGACGTTCCGGAATGCCCTGATCGGTCAAGGCCGCGCGCGGCCGCGGCAGATTGTTCGCATCGGCAACGATGTCGAGCATCACGAGGTCGGTGAGCGAGCGGTTGTTCAACACGTAGACGACGCGCAGGTGCGGCGGCAGCGTCTCGGTCCCGAGTGCGCTGGGTTCCGTCGTCCACAGCAGCATTCGCCGGACGATGGCGAAGGACAGGTTCTTCAGGCGGTCGAGCATGCGCCGGCCGGACGGGTGGGGCGGTTACTGTTTGCGGCCGTCGTAGATGGTGTCAAGTGGAGGCAGCGGCTCCGAGTGAGTCTTCTGGTCTTCGGAGTTGATGTTGATCTCCCAGACTTTCTCGTACTTTCTGTTCGTGACGTCGGTTACTTCCTCGACGCTGTGCAGCACGGTGGGGCGCAGGAAAACGAGGAGGCTCTTCTTCGTGTGCTGCGTCTGCACGTTCTGAAATAGTTTGCCGAGCAGCGGAATGTCCCCCAGCAACGGCACTTTCTTCTTCGTGTCCTGGATGTCGTCTTCGATCAATCCCCCCAACACGATCGTTTCCTTGTCTTCCGCGAGCACGGTGGTCTTGATCTCGCGCTTGTTCGTGACGACGTCGGAAAGGGTGTCGGTGGACACCGCGGCCAACGACGACAAGACCAGGTTGGATACTTCCTGTTTGACGTCGAGACGCACGGCGGTACCGTCGTGAATGTGCGGCGTAACCGTCAACGTGATGCCGACGTCCTTACGCTGAATCGTGGTAAACGGGTTGTCGGCACCGTTCGCGGTCGTGGTGAATGTGCCGGTGCGGAACGGCACTTCCTGGCCGACGAGGATTTTGGCTTCGGCGTTGTCCAGTGTCAGGATACTTGGCGTCGACAGCAGGTTTGCGTTCGTGCTCGTCGCGATCGCCTGCAGCACGGCTGCAAATGAAAATCCGTTCGTGCTCAGCTTCGCCACCGCGATACCGGGTGAGGTCAGTGCGCTGGCCGCCGCGATCGGCACGACGGGAATCGGATTGCCTGCGGAGTCGGTGGTCCCCGTCAACGCCTTGATCAGCGCGGCGATGGACGGACTCAACGCGGTGCTGATCAACGGCACGGCGTCGCCGCTGGTGTCTACGCCCGCGAAGTCCACACCCCAGTTGAGCGAATTGTCGAGCGAGATTTCGACAATCGCGGCTTCGATCAGCACCTGGGTGCGGCGCACATCGAGGTTGTGCACGATCTCCATGATCTCGCTCATCTCGGTCGGATCGGCCCGCACGATGACAGCGTTGGTGGTTTCATCGGCCTGGATATTCAACTTGGTCGGTGACGCGGAGCCGACGATCGCGCCGCCCGCACCGCCTGCTGCGCCACCGCCGCCGCTACTGCTGCTGCCGGCATTCGCGCCGCCGGTCACCAGTGCGCGAAGAATCTCGGCGACGTTCTTCGCGTCGGCATGCGAGAGGTAGATCACCTGTGTAGCGCCGGTTTCGCTTGCGGGCTGGTCGAGCTCGGTAATCAGTTTCTGGATTTCCGCGAGTGGACGCGTCTTGCCGCGCAACACCAGGCTGTTGTTGCGTTCGTTCGCGATGATCTGGATGCTCTGTGGCCCTTTCGCCGAAGCCCCGAGCTGCTCCGGCGCGAGTTTCTGCAGCAGCTCGACGACGTTCCCGACCCATGCATCCTTGAGCGGAACCACGACGACTCTCTCGTCGCCCGGTACGTCGATACGCTCGATCAACCGCATCAGCCGCACCACGTTTTCGGCATGGTCGCTGATGATGACGACGTTCGGGTTGCTGATGGCGGCGATGTTTCCGTATTGCGGGATCATCGGTCGAAGCGTTTTGACCAGTTCGTTCGAGTCGACGTACTGTGCCGCGATGACGCGCGTGACGAGCTCTTCCCCGGCGAGTTCCTTGGCTTCGTCCAGCGGACTGCCGCTCTGTTTCGCGAGCGTTTGCTGCTGCACCCGCACGACGCCGCTCGTTTCGATGGCTGCGAAACCATGCACGCGCAAGACCGAGAGAAACAGCTCGTAGACGTCGTGCTCGTTCAGACTGGCGTTGGAAATGACGGTGACTTTACCTTTGACGCGCGGATCGACGACGAACGTTTTACCGGTGATCGCGGCAATCTGCGAAACGAACTCGTTGATGTCGGCGTTCTTCAGGTTGATCTTCCAGGTCTGTTCCTGGGCGGCGACGGATCCCGCGACGACCAACATGACGGACAGCAGCGTGGCGCGCAGGAGTCCGCATGAAAGGTACGCTCGGGTTGACTGCATCGTGGGTTCTACTTCAGTGAGGTGGTAACGAAGAATCGACGCGTACCGCGCTGCACTTCGAGTCGCGCCGATCCTTGGGCCACTATGTTATCAATCTCGGCTTGGTCGGACTGAATGTCGCCAACCGGGCGTCCGTTCACCGACAGTACCACGTCGCCCGCCTGAAGGCCGGTTTGCGCCAGGTAAGGGGAGCCGGCGAGGTTGTCTACGCGGTAGCCTTGCGCGCCGGACGCCGACACCGGCGCGACACCGAGCGCGTTCAGCGTGCCGGTCGGGTCCTGCTGCAGACGATCCCGATAACTCTGCACCACTGAACTCAACGGGTTGGCGCTCGAGGTCGGGGCGACCGTCGACGGCGGCGTTTCCGCAGGCGCTTCGTTGTTTTCGTCGCTCGGTTCGGGCGCCGCCTCGTTTGCCATGCCGTCCCCGACATCGGGAAGCGGTGGCGGTTCGTCGTGGGAGTTGGCGGTCAGCATCGACGGCTCGTCGCTGAACCGCAAGGTTTCGAATACGGTACCGCGGCGCAATACGATCCGGTCCGCGTGCACTTCGGTCAGCGTTGCGTTACCTGGCATCTTGCCGCCGACGAGGAACAGTTCGCCCGGCTTGCCTTGTTCCGCGATGATCGCGGCCGACTCTTCAGGTGCTTCGGCCTGAAAAACGCCCTCGAGGGTGAGGCGCAATCGGGTTTCCGGCGCGTCGTATACCACCGGAGTTCCGGCGTCGGCGTTCGCCTTGCCGAACAGGTTGCGCGCGATGATGTCGGCGACACTCAACGTCGGCTTGACCGCTGCGCGCCCCGAAGTCGCTTTTGCATCCGTCAGTGTCGCTGGCGCCGGCCCCGAAACGAGATACCAGCCCGCGCTCGCGAGAGTGTATGCGATGCCGATGATGATCAGGATTTTTGCGGGTTCGACGAGTCGGTCGGCCAGTCGTTCTGCAACGCGTCCTGCGTCGACGAGTCGGGTGGCGGAACTAAGCACGGCGAGGGAACTCGTGGGTGGCGCGGATTCTAGAATAGTTTCTCACCGACCTCCAGAACGACGGCGTGATCGGGCTCACCACCGGGCCACGGTTGCCCCAGCATTTTTGTGAACTGTTTCGTGATTCCGACCGTTGCCATGCCATCAGCGCCAACCTTCCCCAACATGAGCGGCATCTTATCGTCCACTTGATACACAGATATTTCGGGTTGCGACGAGGACGAGTCGATGAATCCGATCAGCGGCGGCAGCGTTACGCGATGATCGAGGCCTGACAGGCGGTACGAAACGTCGCCGCCTGACCATTTCAGTTCGCCGCGAACGTCTGGCAGACGCGCGCCATACGCGGCGGTCAGATCGAGGTGTTCGACCGCGATGCGGCCGGGAATCCGCATGTCGTAGCGCGAGAACACGTCGTTCAGCAGCGCAGTATCGAGCGTACCGTCGAGCGACGCGTGCCCGGTACGGAACGAAGCGGTGGTGCGCCCGCCGAGCTCGATGTGCTCGCCGGTCACGCTCACGTCGAAGCCGACGTCGCCGTTCAGAAGTGCACTCGGCGCGAACGACCACGTGACGCGCCCGAGTTGGGTGCCGGCGATGCCGAGGTCTCCCGATCCACGCCACAGCGTCCCGGTTGGGCCCGCCAGCGTGACCTGCGGCGCGTCGCGCAATGCGAGTCGAACGAGGGACGCCGGCGCGAACACGCCGAGACACACTATAAAGGTGGCAATGCCGATCAGAACCAGCCGGGTGCGGCGCATCAGTTCGGCAGAAGCCGGCGCAGTATGCCGGCATAGATGTCGACCAGCGTGGTGACGTCGGACACCGCCACACACTCGTCGATCGAGTGGATGGTTTCGTTGACCACACCCACTTCGATCACCTCCGTACCCGTCGGTGCAATGAAACGCCCGTCGGAGGTACCGCCGCCGGTCGAGAGTTCCGGCTCCGCGCGGGTCGCTTGACGAATGCTTGCGCACACCGCGTCTACGAGACGACCGCGCGGGGTGAGAAACGGCAGACCCGAGAGCGTCCACGTCACGTGCGCGTCGATCCGGTGACGGGCGAACACGTCGGCCACCGCCGCCTGCAAGCGCTCCGGCGTCTGTTCGGTGTTGAAGCGGAAGTTGAACAGGAGCTCGAGCATTCCCGGCACGACGTTCGTCGCGCCGGTCCCGGCATGAACGTTGGAGATCTGAAACGTCGTGGCGGGGAAATACGCGTTGCCGTTGTCCCAACGGTTTCCGGCGAGTTCGGCCATCGCAGGCGCGGCCATGTGGATCGGGTTACGCACTTTCTCGGGATACGCGACGTGACCCTGAATGCCGCGGATGTGCGCGCGACCGTTCAGCGAGCCGCGCCGCCCGACCCGCACCATGTCGCCGACGCGGCGGTCCGACGACGGTTCGCCGACGACGCAGTAGTCGATGTGCGTGCCGTGACGCTGCAGGTGCTCGATCACCTTCACCGTGCCGTCGACCGCGTCGCCCTCTTCGTCGCTGGTGACCAGCAGAGCGATCGAGCCGCCGCAGTCCGGTTTTTCGGCGAGCAGCCGGTCGATCGCGACGACCATCGCCGCAAGCGCGGTCTTCATGTCAGCGGCGCCGCGGCCGAACAGTTTCGCGTCGCGGATCACCGGCTCGAATGGCGGGGAAGTCCATTGCTCCGGTGGCCCGGTCGGCACGACGTCGGTGTGACCGGCGAACGCGACGAGCGGGGCAGTGGTACCGCGG
Organism: Pseudomonadales bacterium; assembly: GCA_035494855.1. GTDB lineage: Bacteria > Pseudomonadota > Gammaproteobacteria > Pseudomonadales > Azotimanducaceae > DATJGR01. The sequence continues at coordinate 30,989 of DATJGR010000305.1, forward strand.
CGCGCCCAGAAGTTCGCAACGTTGCCGAACGGCAGCCGCGTCACTTCGAATCCGAGCCGTTCGAGGTGTGCGATCAACAGGTCCTGGCACCCGTCGTCGTTCGGCGTGACCGAAGCGCATCGGATCAGCTGTTGGCTCAGCGCCAGAACGTCCATGTCAGTTGTGTGCGTGCAGTTGTTCGTTGAGCTTGATCGCGGCGCGGTTGGTGCGGCACTCGACGGCGCCGGTGCGACTGTTGCGGATGAACAGCATGTCCGAAGCACCCGACAGTTCGCGTCCTTTGGCGGTGCGCACCTTGTTGCGATCCTCATCGATGATGTCGACGACTGTGCCCGCAGTGATATAGAGACCGGCTTCGATCGTGCAGCGGTCGCCCAACGAGATGCCCGTACCGCCGTTCGCGCCGATGAGGCAGTGCCTTCCGATGCTCACCTTGATGTTGCCGCCGCCCGAAAGCGTCCCCATCGTGCTGGAGCTACCACCGAGATCGGTGTGTTCGGCCACGATGACGCCTTGCGAGATCCGACCTTCGATCATGTTCGGGCCGAGCGCACCTGCGTTGAAGTTCACGAAGCCCTCGTGCATCACCGTCGTGCCCTCGCCGAGGTACGCGCCAAGGCGTATCCGGGCTGCGTCGGCGATTCGAACGCCGCTTGGAATGACGTAGTCGGTCATGCGCGGAAACTTGTCGAGCGAATGCACCGTGAGCGGGCGACCGGCGCGACGCGCCGCGAGCAGCGCGGCTTCGAACTCGCTCACGTCTATTGCGCCGTCGCTCGTCCATGCAACGTTCGGCAGCTGCGCGAAGATGCCGTCGAGATTCAGCGTGTTTGGCAGCGCGAGACGGTGCGACAACAGCTGCAGTTTGAAGTACGCCTCGACGGTCGACTCGATCTTCGCATCGCGTTCGAGCACGAGTCCGGTAAGCGGCTTGTCGATCTCTGCGAGCACGCGGCAACCATGCGCCGCGTCGGCTGCTCCTGCGTCCTCAAGCGCTCGTGACAGCGCGGCGGCATCCGCAGGCGACACGCTGCTGACGCCCGTCTTCAGCCGCGTGCGGATCGCTGCCGAAACCTCCACACCCGGGTTCCTGCACGGCGCGGGAAAGAACACCTCGAGCGGAACGCCCGCGCGATTAAAAGTTGCGTGGCCGATGCCGAAACCAAACAGTTCACTCATGGCGAAGTCCGCGCGGCCGATTCGAGGGGCGGTAACGTATCACAAGGCGCCATCGCCATAGCGGCTGTCACAGCGAGCCGGCGAAATGCACGATGCGCTCCGCGGCGTCGATGCACTCCGGTAACTCACCAACCATCGCCATGCGGACGCGATTGAGGCCGGGATCGAAGTCGTTCTGCAGTCGCGACAAATAGCGACCGGGCAAAACGGTGACGTTCTCCTCGACGAACAGCCGGCGCGTGAACGACTCGTCGTCGATCGGCGTGCGCGGCCAGTAATAGAATCCGCCTTCCGGATGCGTGACGCCGAGCACCGGCGCGAGCAGCGGTGTGACGACCGCGAACTTTTCCCGGTAGACGGCGCGATTGTCGACCACGTGCGTTTCGTCGGACCAAGCGAGCTCACTGAGGTGCTGAACGTGCGCCGGCATCGCACAACCGTGGTAGGTGCGGTACAGGAAGAAGCGATCGAGGATCGTCGCGTCGCCCGCGACGAAACCAGATCGCAGACCGGGGAGGTTCGATCGTTTCGAAAGGCTGTGAAAAACGACGCAGCGGGCGTAGTCGTCCCGGCCGATCGACGCGCACGCCTGTAACAGCCCGACCGGTGGGTCGGATTCGTCCGGATAAATCTCCGAGTAGCACTCGTCGGAGGCGATCACGAAATCATAGCGGTCGGCCAGCTCGATCAGTTGCGTCAGCTGTTCGATCGGCATCACCGCGCCGGTCGGGTTGCCCGGCGAGCAGACGAACAGCAGTTCGCAGTTGCCCCACACCTCTTCTGGAATCGACTCGAAGTCGGAGAGATAGCCGGTCGATTCCGTGCACGGCGCGTAGTAAGGCGCCGTGCCCCGCAGCAGCACCGCCCCTTCGTAGATCTGGTAGAACGGGTTCGGCAAGACGGCGCAGCTGCCGGTTCGACCCGACAGCACGCACTGTGCAAACGAGAACAGCGCTTCGCGCGTGCCGCTGACCGGCAGGACGTGCTTGCCCGGCGTGAGCGAGCCCGCCTTCAGACGAAACCGCGAAGCAGCCCACGCACTGATCGCATTGCGCAGCGATTCGCTGCCGCGCGTTGCCGGATAGGTGCCGAGGCCCGGCCGCACGAAATTCGCGTCGGTCGCAGCGTCGACCAGGAACGGCGCAGCGGCGTGTTTCGGTTCGCCGATCGACAGCGCGATGTGCGGCGCATTGCTGCGGCTCGTGAGCCCCGTTTTCAGCGCGTTCATGCGCTCGAACGGGTACGGCAGCAGCGAATCGAGAAACGGATTCATTCGGCTCAGCTCGCGAGGGTTTCTTCGTTGAGTTGCTGGTCGAGTCGCTCGCGGATGGTGCGGGTGACGATCTCGATCCGAGCGGGATCCCTGATCGGCGCAGCGCCGGCGCCACCGCTGATGTAGAAGACGTCTTCCACCCGTTCGCCGAGCGTTGTGATCTTCGCGCTGTGCACGTTGATGCCGAGCTCGACGAAGATGATGCCGAGGCGGGCGAGCAGTCCGGGGCGGTCCGACGCGACCACCCGCAGCACCGACCACTGCAGGTCCGAGTCGTTCGACAGATACGCCTCGGTCGGCCGCTGAAACTGCTTCAGGCGCCGCGGGATGCGACGTTTCGCAAGCTCGGGGTAACGCGCCAGATCGCTCAGCTGCGCGATCAGCGTGCGCTCGATGTGCCGGCAGCGCGCCGCGTTCGCACTGATCGAATGGCCTGACTCGTCGAGCACGATGTAGCTGTTGAAGCACAGATTGCCGGCCGACGTGTGAATGCGCGCGTCGTGAATCGAAAGACCGAGCTGATCGATCGCGATGACGCTCGCCGCAAACAGCCGCGGCTGGTCGCGCGTGTACAGGAAGATCTCGGTGGCGCCTTCTTCGCTCGCGTGACCGACCACGTCGCGCACCAGCACGAGCGGACCCGTTGCGAGGTCGTGCTTCGCGATCGCCTCCGTCAACGACACGATCTGTGCAACCGAGTGCTGCATGAAGAACTCGGGATCCGGGTCGTCCCAGAGTGCCAGCGCGCGTTCGCGTGCGATGCCGCGTTCCTGAAGCTTCGCCAGCGCCTCGGTGCGGTGGTGCGCGATGTACGCCGCACGGTCGACTGGCAGGTTCAATCCGCGCCTCAGCGCTCTGCGGGTTTCCATGTACAGCTGGCGCATCAGCGTCGCGCGCCACCCGTTCCACAGATTCGGATTGGTGGCGTTGATGTCGGCGACGGTCAGCGTATACAGATAGTCGAGTCGCTTCTCCGTGCGCACCTCGCTCGCGAATTCGTGGATCACCACCGGATCGTTGATGTCCTTGCTCTGCGCGGTTGCCGACATCAGCAGATGCACGCGCACGAGCCACGCCACGAGTTCTGTGTCGGCATCGTCGATGCGGTGACGGCGACAGAAGTTGATGACGTCGACCGCGCCGAGCGTCGAGTGATCTCCGCCGCGCCCCTTGGCGATGTCGTGGAACAGTCCTGCGATGTAGAGCAGCTCGATTTTCGGCAGATTCTTGATGCAATGGTGCGCAACCGGGAACGTGTCCTGGCTCGAGCGATAGTGCAGACGCCGCATGTTGCGGATCACCATCATGGTGTGCGCGTCCACCGTGTAGATGTGGAACAGGTCGTGCTGCATCTGGCCGATGACGCGGCCGAACTCGGGTATGTAACGCGACAGCACCCCGTACCGGCGCATGCGCGTCAGCTGCGAGACCAGCGTGTACGGTGCGCGCAGCAGATCGATGAACAAGCTGGTGACTTCGGGGTCGTTCCGGAACGCTTCGTCGATCAGGTCGAGGCTGTTGCGCACCTGACGGATAGTCGTCGCCCGTACTCCCGCGATGTCGCGGCGGTTGGCCATGATCACGAACATTTCCATCAGCGCCGGCGGATGCACGCGGAACACCTCTTCGCCGCGCGTCTCCATATAGTTGTCGCGGATCTGGAAGCGTTCGTTGATCGGTTCGATTTCCGGCTCGTAGTGCGCGCGCAGGATCGCTTCGTCGAAATGCTGCAGCAGGATGTCGTTCACTTCTCGCAGGCTCAGCACGTGGCTGTAGTAGTCGTGCATGAACTGCTCGACGCCGAGTTGCGCCTCCGTATCCTTGTAGCCCAACCGGTCGGCGAGGGTGCGTTGATAGTCGAACAGCAGACGGTCTTCCGATCGGCCCGCGACGAGATGGAGACCGTATCGAACCCGCCACAGGAATCGTCGACCGTCGTTCAGCCACTGTCGTTCCTGCGCGGTGAGGAAGCCGCGCGCAGTCAGGTCGTCTGCTGACGTATTGCCGAAGTGGCGTTTGATGATCCAGCCGACGGTCTGAATGTCGCGCAGGCCGCCGGGTGCGACTTTGATGTTCGGTTCGAGGTTGTAGTCCACGTCCTGATAGCGGTCGTGGCGTTTGCGCTGCTCGGCGACCTTGGCGCTGAAAAAGCGCGCGCTGGGCCAGATTTCGTCGGTCGCGAACAGCCGGCCCACCTGACGGTCGAGCGCGAGCGTTCCAGCGAGAAGCCGACGTTCGAGGATCGACGTTGCGGTCGTTATGTCCTCCTTCGCTTCCTGGTGGCACTGGTCGATCGTCCGGACGCTGTGCCCGATGTTCAGTTTGAGGTCCCAGAGGTTCTGTACGAACGTCTCGATTCCGTCGCGATACTCCGCGGGGTCGCCGTCGACCAGAATCAGCAGATCGATGTCGGAGTGCGGGTGCAGCTCACCGCGACCGTAGCCGCCGACGGCGAACAGCGCGAGATGAGCCACCGTGCCTTCCGGCCACTTGATCCGGTTCCACAGGTCTCTGATCAGCTGGTCGAAGAATCCGGCGCGACTGCGCACGATCGATTCGACGTCTTCGCCGGCCCAGAATCGTTGGGTGAGAAGCGAATCGGATGAGCTGATGCGCCGTCGCGCCTCGGTCAGCTTGTCAGTGGGTGTCACGGAAAGGTTTCTTCGGCGCGCCGTGTGAGAACTTCCGCCCCGTCGCGCGTCACCAGGATCGTATGCTCCCACTGCGCCGAGAGCTTGTGATCCTTCGTGACCACGGTCCACTGATCCGGCAGCAGCTTGATGTGGCGCTGTCCGGCGTTGATCATCGGTTCGATCGTGAACGTCATGCCGGCCTCGAGCTGCAGACCCGTGTTCGGCCGCCCGTAGTGCAGCACCTGCGGATCGTCGTGAAACACGTCGCCGATACCGTGGCCACAGAACTCGCGCACCACAGACAGATTGTTGGCTTCGGCGTGCGATTGAATCGCGTGGCCGATGTCGCCGAGATGCGCGCCGGGACGCACGACCTGGATGCCGCGATAGAGACACTCCTGCGTGATCTCCACGAGACGTCGCGCCATCACGCTCGGTTCGCCGACGAAGAACATCTTGCTGGTGTCGCCGTGGTAGCGGTCCTTGATCACGGTGACGTCGATGTTGACCACGTCGCCGCGCTTCAGCCGTTTGCCCACCGACGGTATGCCGTGGCACACCACATGATTGACTGACGTGCAGATCGACTTCGGAAACGGCGGCTGCCCCGGCGCATTGCTGTAGTTGAGCGGGGCGGGTATGGCGTCGAGTTCGTCGACGATGAAGCGGTGACAGATGCGGTCGAGTTCTTCGGTGGTGACACCGGGTTGGACGTGCTCGCCGATCATCTCAAGCACACTGGCGGCGAGGCGCCCCGCGACGCGCATGCGTGCGACTTCATCCTCGTTGCGTAGCTTGATGGCCATCTGCGGCGGTCCGTTCCGGCCCAACGGCTCGGTTTCGACGAAAAACGGATTATGGTATAAAGCGCGCCGCCGTGAGGCAAACCGGATATCTCGCGAATCACTCTCTGAGCCGATCGCGGGTATTCAAAAATTCTCACACGCATCGACACAGCCCCGTGGGTGCCACCGGAAGGTGGTTCGGGCCTGGGATGCGTGGAGGCTCAACCCAAACAAGACGAGGAAACATGGCAAATATCAGCATGCGTGACATGTTGGCCGCAGGCGTGCACTTCGGCCACCAGACGCGGTTCTGGAACCCCAAGATGGCCCCCTTCATTTTCGGGGCCCGCAACAAGATCCACATCATCAACCTCGAGCGCACGGTACCGGCGTTCAACGAGGCTCTTGCGTACCTGAAGATGCTGTCGGCGCGTCGGCACAAAGTGCTGTTCGTCGGCACCAAGCGCTCGGCTGCGAAGGTCATCCGCGAACAGGCGACGCGCGTTGACATGCCGTTCGTCGATCAGCGCTGGCTCGGCGGCATGCTCACGAACTACAAGACGATCCGTCAGTCGATCCGCCGCCTGCAGGAACTCGAGGCACAGTCGGCCGACGGTACCTTCGAGCGGCTGACCAAGAAAGAAGCGCTGACGAAGCGGCGCCTCATGGAGAAGCTCGAGCGCAGCCTCGGCGGTATCAAGAACATGGGCGGTTTGCCCGATGCGCTGTTCGTTGTCGACGTGCAGCACGAACACATCGCGGTGTCGGAAGCGAACAAGCTCGGCATTCCGGTGGTCGGCATCGTCGATACGAACAGCGATCCGGTCGGTGTCGACTACGTCATTCCGGGCAACGACGATGCGATCCGCGCGGTGCGGTTGTACGTGACCGCAGTGGCCGACGCCATCGCTGAAGGTCATGCGCAGGCGGGCGGCGAGGTCCGCATCGACGAGTTCATCGAAGTAGACGAAGCCGGAACCGCAACGGCCGACTACGACGTGGACGAGGCCGTCTGAAATGGCAGTGACGGCAGCGATGGTAAAGGAGCTCCGGGAACTCACCGGGCTCGGCATGATGGATTGCAAGAAGGCGCTGACCGAGTCGGACGGCGACATGAATCTGGCGATCGAGAGTCTGCGCCGCAACAGCGCGGTCAAAGCCGCGAAGAAAGCGGATCGCACCGCCTCAGAAGGTCTGTTGGGCGTTCGGGTAGCCGACGACGGCAGCTACGCGGTGCTGGTCGAAGTCAACATCGAGACGGACTTTGCCGCGCGCGACGAGAGCTTCGCCGCGTTCGTGCGGCGCGTTCGCGACGTTGCGTTCGAGAAACGCACGAGCGACCTCGCGGCGCTGCTTGCCGGCGGCCTCGACGCCGAGCGGGAAAAACTGGTCCAGAGCATTGGCGAGAACGTGTCGGTGCGCCGCATCGCGTTGCTCGAAGCGGCCGATGGAAAGGTGGCGAGCTACCTGCACGCCGACAACCGCAAAGCCGCGCTGGTTGCGCTGGTCGGCGGCGACGACGAGCTGGGTCGCGACGTCGCGATGCACGTGACCGCGAGCAAACCGATGGTGGTCGCCGGCGCCGATGTAGCGCCGGACATCGTCGAGACGGAGCGGGAGATCTACGCCGCGCAGGCGCAGGACAGCGGCAAGCCGGCCGACATCATCGCGAAGATCGTGGAAGGTCGGGTGCGCAAGTTCCTCGCCGAGGTGAGTCTGCTCGAGCAGCCGTTCGTGAAAGATCCGAACACGCGCGTCGGGCAATTGCTGAACCAGAAGAAAGCCCGCTGTACCGGATTTGTCCGATACGAAGTCGGTGAGGGTATCGACAAGCTCGAAACCGACTTTGCGGCGGAAGTGGCGGCGCGAGTCAGAGGTAAGGGCTAGCGCTTTATGACCAGACCGGTCGTCTCCCGCTATTTGCTCAAGCTCAGCGGTGAAGCACTGGCCGGCGAGGCCGACTTCGGCATCGATCCCGAAGTCGTTCGCAGAATTGGTCGCGAGGTCGTCGCTACGCAAGCGACGGGCGCGGAGTTCGGCGTCGTGCTCGGCGGCGGCAACCTGTTCCGTGGCGCCGCGCTCGCGCGTGCCGGGCTCAATCGGGTCACCGGCGATCACATGGGTATGCTCGCCACCGTGATGAACGCGCTCGCGTTCCGCGACGTGATCCAGTCGCTCGGCGCGCGTGCAACGGTGTTGTCGGCCATTCCGATGGCCGGCATGGTCGAAGGCTACTCGCAACCGCGCGCGGTGGACCTGATCCAGGCCGGGCACGTCGTCATCTTTGCGGCCGGTACCGGCAACCCATTCTTCACCACCGACTCCGCAGCGTGCCTGCGCGGCATCGAGATCGGTGCCGACATCGTTCTCAAGGCGACCAAGGTGGATGGGGTATACACTTCCGATCCGCACGTCGATGTGTCCGCGCAGCGTTTCGATCACCTGAACTACGACGCAGTCATCGCCCGCAATCTGAAGGTCATGGACATGACGGCCATCTGCCTTTGTCGCGACCACAAGATGCCCATCGTCGTGTTCGACATGAACGCCGCCGGTGCACTGCAGCGCATCGTCGCGGGCGAACGCGTTGGCACGTTGATCGACGGCGACGCCGGGTGATCCGCAGCGAATGTAATCAGGATTGAGGCAGCACCGTGATCGACGACATCAAACGCGAGACCAATCAGCGCATGGGCAAGTCGCTCGAAGCGCTCGGACATGCCTTCGGGCGCATTCGTACCGGTCGAGCGAACCCGGCAATACTCGAGGGTATTCAGGTGTCGTACTACGGCGTCGACACCCCGCTCAATCAGGTCGCCTCGATCAATGTCGAAGATGCACGCACGCTGTTGATCACGCCGTGGGACAAGAAACTGCTATCGGACATCGAGAAAGCGATTCTCAAAAGCGACCTCGGCATCACGCCCGCATCGAACGCCGAGTCGATCCGGATCCCGTTGCCGCCGCTGTCGGAGGAGAACCGCCGCGATCTGGCCCGGCAGGCAAAGCAGGAGGCGGAACAGGCCCGCGTGGCGATTCGCAACATCCGGCGCGACGCGATCGGCGACGTACGCGACTTTCTCAAAGAGAAAGAGATCTCCGAAGACGACGCGCGTCGTGCGGAGGAGGACATCCAACGGCTGACCGACAAGCGGATATCGGAAATCGATCACGCTTTATCGGAAAAAGAAGCCGATTTATTAAAGATTTAACGCTAAGATCTCGACACTGACAGCGGATTTCAGGCGATATGTCCGAACTTCAGCCCAGTGCCGCCCAGATCGACTCAGACCTCGTGCCGGGCCATGTGGCGATCATCATGGACGGCAACCATCGCTGGGCCAAAGCACGTCATTTACCCGGTGCCGCCGGCCACCGCGCCGGTGCCCGCAACATCCGCCCGATCGCAGAACGCTGTGCCGATCTCGGCGTGCGTTATCTGACGATCTTCGCGCTCTCGACAGAGAATCTCGACCGACCGAAGCGCGAGGTGGACCTCCTGCTGCAGTTGATGCGGCGCTTTCTCGAAGACAACATCGACGAGCTGCGCGATCGCGGCGTGCGTTTGCGGATCATCGGCGATCGAAGTCGCTTCGCTGCAGAGCTGCAGATGCTGATGAAGCGGGCGGAACAGATCACGCGCGACAACGACCAGCTTCACCTGACGATCGCCGCGAACTACGGCGGCCGTTGGGACATCACGCAAGCGATGCGCGGTCTCGCAAAAGCCGTTGCAAGCGGGCAGATCGATCCGGATAGAGTCGACGAACATACCGTCGGCGGGTTGTTGTCGCTCGGTAATCTGCCGCCGCCGGATCTGTGCATCCGCACAGGTGGCGATCAGCGCATCAGCAATTTCCTGCTATGGGACCTCGCTTATAGCGAACTGTACTTCACTGACGCGTACTGGCCCGAGTTCGACGAAGTCTGTCTCGCAGACGCTTTCGAATCGTTCCGTCAACGTCAGCGCAGATTCGGACGCCGTCCGTGATGCACGACGGTGCGAACCGCGATCGGCGGGACGCATGCTGAAGCAGCGGGTGATCACGGCGCTGATCGCAGCTCCGACCATCATCGCCGCCATCTTTCTTCTTCCGCTCAGTGCATTCGCTGCGGTATTTCTCGTGCTGGCCGGTTTCGGCGTGCTCGAGTGGGCGAATCTCGCCGACATTCGGTCGAACGCCGCGAAGGGTGTGTACCTCGTCGTGTACGCGCTGATCGGATACGCGTTGCTGAATGCCCCGGCGTTGTGGCCCACAGTGCTGAAATGCGTCGTGGCGTTCTGGGCCCTGGCCGCCGTCGTGGTGCTGACGTTCCCGGCGAGCGGACAGGTGCTGGTTCGTCCCGTGCTCATTCCCGCGGGCTATGTCGCGTTCGTCGGCGCCTGGCTCGCACTGGTGGCGTTGCTCGTCGCCGGCGGTCCGTGGCTGATCCTCTGGGTGCTGATCGTGGTCTGGTCTGCCGACATCGGTGCGTACTTCGCGGGGCGGCAATTCGGCAAACGGAAGCTCGCGTCGATGGTCAGCCCCGGCAAAACATGGGAAGGCGCGATCGGTGGGACGGTGTTGTCAGGGGTGCTGGGTTCGACGCTGGGGACGACCGTGCCCGCGCTGCAGACGCTGACGCCGGACTTGTGGCAGTGGATGGTCGGTTCGCTCGTCATTGCGATCGTGTCCGTTTTCGGCGATCTCTTCGAGAGCGCGCTGAAACGCGCGCGTGGCGTCAAGGATTCGGGCGGGCTGTTCCCCGGCCACGGCGGCATGCTCGATCGGGTCGACTCGTTGATCGCGGCGTTGCCCTGCGTTGCGCTGGCCGTGACGGGGCAGCCCTGATGCCAAGCTGTTATCATTCGCCGCCGTTCTGGTTGGCCGGATGCAATACGCGAAGCAACTTGCTGCCGCGGTTCCTGTCCAACTGGACATATCTTCGGAATCGTTGACGCATGCAAATCGCGCAGTATGTGTTCGCACTCATCGCCACATTGGGCGTATTGGTCACCGTGCACGAACTCGGCCACTTCCTGGTCGCGCGCATGTCCGGCGCGAAAGTCGTGCGCTTTTCCATCGGCTTCGGCCCCGCACTGTTCTCCCGCTTCGATCGTCGCGGCACGGAATTCATGGTCGCGGCCATTCCGGTCGGCGGCTACGTCAAGATTCTCGACGAGCGCGAAGGCGAAGTTGCCGCGCACGAAGCCGACAAGACGTTCAATCGGTTGTCGCCGACCTGGCGCATCGCGTTCGCGCTCGGCGGTCCAGCGGCGAATTTTCTGCTCGCTGTCGCGATTTATTGGGCACTGTTCGTCGCTGGCAGCACCGACGTAGTTCCGATCATCGACGATCCCGCGCCTGAAACGCCTGCGTTCGCCGCAGGGTTGCACGGCGGGGAAGAGATCGTTTCGGTCGATGGCGCGTCGACGCAGTCCTGGGCTGAAGTCAGCATGGCGCTGGCATCGCGACTCGGCGATTCCGGCTCGATCGCGATCGAGAGCAGAGAGCCCGGCGCCGACACCATCAACCTGCACCGTGTGGCGATCGCGAACTGGCAGCGCGGCGCCGACGAACCGGAGTTGTTCCGTTCGCTGGGCATGGTGCCCACGCTGGCGCCGATCCTCGGAACGATCCTCGACGACGGCCCCGCCAAAACCGCCGGTCTGGAATCGTGGGATCGCGTCGTCTCGGTCGACGGTGCGCCGATCAAACAATGGGGCGACTGGGTCGACGTCCTTCGTGCCTCGCCCGGTAAATCGCTAACGATCGAGTTCGAGCGCGCTGGAATACGCGACTCCGTCCTGCTGACGCCAAGCGAGCGTACGGCGGCGGACGGCAGTCGCTATGGTTACGTCGGTGTCGCGCCGTTGATGCGCGAAGTGAAGTACGGCGTGTTCGCGGCGTTTCCAATGAGCCTGCACGAGACGGCGTCGAAGACGATGATGACGCTCGACCTCATGAAGAAGATGGTGACCGGACTCGTTTCGACGCGAAACCTGTCGGGTCCGATAACGATTGCAAAAGTGGCAGGCGATTCTGCGCGTACGGGTGGTTGGGAGAGTTTCCTTCGTGTGTTGGCGTTGCTCAGCATCAGCCTCGGTGTGCTGAACCTGCTGCCGATTCCGATTCTCGACGGCGGACACGTGATGTTCTGTCTCGCCGAGATCGCGATCCGCAAACCGGTGCCGGATCGAGTGCAGGCATGGGGCATGCAGATCGGCCTCGCCATCGTTGGCGGAATGATGCTGCTCGCGTTCTACAACGACATCACACGACTATTCTGATCTAAGGGGACCCATGTTCGGGGGATCTATGAAGCGATGGTTCGCCATCGTGATGTTGTGGCCAAGCCTTGCGCTCGCCGACACCTTCACGGTCACGGACATTCGCATCCAGGGTCTGCAGCGCGTCTCCGCAGGGACGGTGTTCAACCTTTTGCCGGTGAACGTCGGCGATCAGATCGACGAGGCGACGGTGCGCCAGTTGATCCGTCTGCTGTTTCAATCGGGCTACTTCCGCGACGTCAGATTGCAGCGCGACGGCAACGCGCTGATCGTGACCGTGGTCGAGCGTCCGGCGATCGACTCGATCGAACTCAAGGGCAACAAGTCGATCAAGACCGACGCGTTGATGGAAGGGCTCGGCAAGCAAGGTCTGAAAGAGGGGGAGATCTTCAAACAGTCGACGCTCGAGCGCGTCGACCTCGAACTCGAACGCCAGTACGTCTCGCAAGGCCGCTACGGCGCGAGCATCGACACCAACGTCGAAGAATTGCCGCGTAATCGCGTGGCCATCCACATCGTGATCAAGGAAGGCAAGACCTCGACGATCCAGCACATCAACGTCGTCGGCAACAACGCGTTCAGCGAGGCCGATCTGCTCGATGTCTTCGAGCTGAAGACACCGAGTTTCTTCTCGTTCATCAAGAACGACGACAAGTACTCGAAGGAAAAACTGAAGGGCGATCTCGAGAAGCTGGAGTCGTATTACAAGGACCGTGGCTATGTGACGTTCGCCGTCGACTCCACTCAGGTGAGCATTACGCCGGACAAGCGGCACGTCTATCTGACGATCAACGTGACCGAGGGCGGCGTGTACAAAGTCGACAAAGTGGAACTCGTCGGCGAATTGCACGACGTGTCGCCGGACGCGCTGCGTTCGCTGTTGCTGGTGCAGTCCGGACAGACGTTCTCGGGTGCACTGGTGACCGCCAGCGAAGAGCGGCTGACGCAAGCGCTGGGCAACTCGGGATACACGTTCGCGAGCGCGTCCGGCGTACCGCAGGTTCACGACAACGGCACTGTCGACGTGCGCTTCATGGTGGAAGCCGGCAAGCGCGCGTACGTTCGCCGCATCGAGTTCAAAGGCAACGCCGTGACGCAGGACGAAGTGCTGCGCAGGGAAATGCGCCAGATGGAAGGCGGGTGGGCCTCCACCGCACTGATCGAGCTGTCGAAGACGCGCCTCGAACGACTTGGTTTCTTCAAGGAGGTCAACGTCGAGACGCCGGAAGTGGCCGGCGCCGACGATCAGGTCGACGTGAAATTCGCGGTGGAAGAGCAGCCGTCGGGAAGCATCTCGGCGACGTTGGGCTACGCGCAGAGTTCCGGCGTCATCGTCGGCGCGGGCTACCAGGAATCGAACGTGCTCGGTACCGGCAACAGCATGTCGCTCAACATCAGCTGGAGCGAGTTCCAGCGCGCCGTCGCATTCAACTATTTCAATCCTTACTTCACGCTCGACGGCATCAGCCGCGGCTACAACCTGTTCTTCCGTCAGACCGACTACGAACAGCAGAACATCGCGACGTACTCGACCGACGCATATGGCGCCGGCGTGAACTTCGGTTTCCCGATCGGCGAAACGCAGCGCATCGGATTCGGGCTCACGGCCGAACACACGAAGTTGAAGGCCGGCTATTACGCGGCACAGGAGATCACCGAGTTCATCGACGACGAAGGCGACACCTTCCTGAACTTCAAGGCGAACCTCAGCTGGACCAGTTCGACGTTGAACCGGGGTCTGTTCCCGACTCGCGGCCGGTCGCAAACGATCGCTCTCGAAGTGGCCGTGCCGGGCAGCGATCTGACGTTCTACAAACTCGATTACAAGGACCAGGTCTACTTCCCGATTGCGGAGAATTACGCGCTGCGCCTGCACGGCGAGCTCGGCTATGGTGACAACTACAGCGAGAGCAACGGTCTGCCGTTCTACGAGAACTTCTTCGCGGGCGGCTTCGGCTCCGTGCGCGGCTTCAAACAGAACACGCTCGGTCCACTGTCGACGCCGTCGCAGTTCGATCCGTACACGAAGAAAGGTCAACCGTTCGGCGGCAACACGCTCGTGCTGGCCGGTGCCGAAATCGTCTTTCCGATGCCGTTCGTGAAGGATGGTCGTTCGATGCGTCCGGTGCTGTTCATAGACTCCGGCAACGTGTTCAACAGCAAATGTCCGAAGGTCAGCACCGTGTGCGACGAGATCGATCTGAATCTGTTGCGCTATTCGGTCGGCTTCAGCCTCACGTGGATCACCGGAATGGGTCCGATGACGTTCGGCATCGCGAAGGCGTTCAACTACAGCGACAGCGATGAAACGGAGTTCTTCCAGTTTGAGCTAGGCCGAACGTTCTGAGGTAACATGCGCCGCTTTCGTATAACCCTTGTTCCGACCAGTTCGTTAAGGAGACTTCCGGTGTCGAAGCTTTGTCGATTGGTGCTGCTCCCGGTGCTGCTGCTGACCGCAGGTAGCGCATTCGCGGAATTGAAAATCGCCGTCGTGAACGTCCAACGGGCGATCGGCGAGTGCAACGAGGCAAAAGGGCTGATCGCCAAGCTCGAAGCCGACACTGCGCCCGACCAGACCGCCATCAAGGCGCTGGGTGCGGACATCACGCAGTTGCAGGACAAGTTCAACAAGGACGGCGACGTGATGAGCGATCCCGAGAAGCGGAAGCTTCAGAAGGAGATCGAAGACAAACAGATCGACTATCAGTTCCGTGTCAACAAGTTCCAGAAGACCGTCAACGAGCGGCAACAGGACATCCTGTCGCAGATGGCGCCGAAGCTCGATGCCGTGTTGAAAGACATCATTGCGAAAGAGGCGTACGACCTCGTGATTCACCGTCAGAACATTCTGTACGTCGATGCGAAGTACGACATCACGGCGCAGGTCACGGAGAAACTGAATCAGAAGAAGTAATGGCTGGCGTCACCTACACACTTGGTGAACTAGCACAGCGGATCGATGCCCGCGTCGAAGGTGACGCGGGTGCCTTCGTCAACGGACTCGGCAGCCTGAACACTGCGGCACCGGGTCAGCTGACGCACCTCTCCAGTCGCGCGTATCGTCGATTTCTCCCGCATACGAAAGCGACCGCCGTCATACTGAGGGCGGAAGACCTCTCGCAATGTCCCACCCACGCGCTCGTAACGCGCAATCCGTATCTCGCGTTCGCGCGCTTGTCGGTGTTGTTCGCAGGCAATGAAGGGTCGCGAACCGGTGGCGTCCACGAGTCGGCCGTGATCGACCCGAGCTCGCATCTTGGCTCAGAGGTATCGATCGGCCCCAACGCGGTCGTTGGTGCGCGCTGTGGAATCGGCGATCGCGTGTCGATCGGCGCGAACTGCGTGATCGGCGATGCGTGCTCGTTGGGCAACGATACCCGCCTCATGGCGTCGGTCACGCTCTATCGGCGCGTGCGCATTGGAACGCGCGGCATCGTTCACAGCGGGGCGGTGATCGGTGCGGACGGATTCGGGTTCGTCCCCGATGAGCGAGGTCGTCAGCAGGAGATCGCACAGGTGGGCGGCGTCGTGCTGGGCGACGATGTCAGCATCGGCGCCGCGACGACGATCGACCGCGGTGCCATCGACGACACGGTGATCGGCGACGGGGTGAAGATCGACAACCAGGTACAGATCGGCCACAACTGCGAGATCGGCGATCACACGGTGATCTGCGGCTGTGTCGGAATCGTTGGGAGCACGCGCATTGGTAAACACTGCATACTCGCCGGCGGCGTCGGAGTCGGTGGCGACGGGCCGATCCAGATTGCCGATCGCGTCGTCGTCAGTGGCATGACGCACGTCAGCCGTTCGATTGCGAAGTCTGGCGTCTACTCAGGGGGCGTGTTACATAGTGCGACACTCAAATGGAAGCGCAATGCCCTCAGGTTCGCTGAACTCGACGACCTGGCGAAGCGAGTCGCACAGCTCGAGAAATCGCGTCGATAACCGTCCGCCGCCGTCGCTCCATTCTCAGTTGCCAACGACCGAAGCGTGTCGCGAGGATTCGTGTAGATGATGGGCATCAAGGAAATCGCCGAGTACCTGCCGCACCGGTATCCGTTCCTGCTGGTCGATCGCGTCGTCTCCGTCGTTCCGGGCGAAACCATCAAGGGCTTCAAGAACGTCAGCGTGAACGAGATGTTCTTCAACGGCCATTTTCCCGGTAATCCAGTCATGCCGGGCGTCCTGATCGTCGAAGCGATGGCGCAGCTGTCCGGCATTCTCGCGTTCAAAACGAAGAATCGTCGGCCGGTCGATGCGATGTATTACCTCGGCGGCGTCGATCATGCGCGCTTCAAGCGGCTGGTGGTGCCGGGCGATCGGCTGGATATGGAGTCGAAGATCATCGCGGACAAGCGCAACGTAATGAAGTTCGCGTGCAACGCCTACGTTGAAGGCGACCTCGCGTGCGAAGCCGAAGTGATCTGCGTCGAAAAGGAAGTGTAGTGGCGTGCGCGCACATGGGCATCGACAGGACGAAACGGCGGTGATCGATCCGCGCGCGATCGTCGATCCGAGCGCCGTGATCGGCGTGGACGTATCGATCGGCCCATGGACAATCGTCGGCGCGAACGTCGAGGTCGGCGACGGTTGCAGGATTGCATCGCACGTGATTCTGAAAGGGCCGACGCGTATCGGCCGACGCAATCGCATCTTCCAGTTCGCGAGCGTCGGCGAAGATACGCCGGCGCTCGCGTACAGGGGCGAACCGACCACGCTGCAGATCGGCGACGACAACGTCATCCGCGAAGGGGTCACGATTCACCGCGGCACGGTGCAAGGGCAGGGTCGCACGTTGATCGGCAACCACAATCTGCTGATGGCGTATGTGCACGTCGGCCACGACTGTACCGTCGGCAATCACGTGATCATGGCGAACAATGCGTCGGTATCGGGTCACGTGGTGGTCGGCGACTACGCGAACTTCGGCGGCTATGCCGGCATTCCGCAGTATCGCCACGTCGGCGCGCACGCACACGTCGGCGGCATGAGTCTGGTGCTCAAAGACGTGCCCGCCTTCGTGACGGTGAGCGGAAATCCGGCCGGCGCGGTCGGGCTCAACATAGAGGGTATGCGACGACGCGGCATCGCCGAGGCGGCGGTTGCCGCGCTGCGCGAAAGCTATCGCATCGTCTACGGACAGGGTCTCACCGTGAAGGAAGCGTTGGATCAGATCGCGCCGCTCGCCGACCGGCATCCGGAAGTGCGTCTCTTCATGAGCAGCGTCGCCGAGTCGCGGTGGGGCATCATTCGCGGCCGTCGTGAGGGCAATGGCGATTGAACGACGTGTGCTCGATGTCGGCATCCTCGCGGGCGAACCTTCCGGCGATTTACTGGGCGCGGGGCTGATGCACGCGCTCCGCACGCGCGTTCCGGATGTGCGGTTTCGAGGTGTCGGTGGACCGTTGATGCTGGCCGCGGGGCTCGAGCCACTGGCGCCGATATCCACGTTCTCGATGAACGGTTTCGTCGAGCCGCTGAAACGTTTTCCCCGGTTGCTGCGTGTGATTCGTGCGCTGCGCGATGCCTACCTGGCGGATCGCCCCGACGTGTTCGTGGGCGTCGACTTCAACGTCTTCAATCTGCTGCTCGAGCGCCTGTTGAAGCGCCGCGGCATCAGAACGGCGCACTACGTGAGCCCATCGGTGTACGCGTGGCGACGCGGTCGCGTGAAGCGCATCGGTCGCGCCGCCGACCTCGTCATGACGCTGTATCCGTTCGAACCGCCGCTGTATGCGGAACACGGCGTGCACGCGGAATTCGTCGGACATCCATTGGCGGACGAGATCGAACCGGTTGATGCGACTGCGTCAGCGCGTTCGCAACTCGGTATCCCGACGAATCGACTGGTCGTTGCGCTCCTGCCCGGCAGTCGCATGTCGGAACTGCGTGCGCATGGCGAGTTGTTCATGCGGACGGCGGAGATGTTCGAGAAAATACTGGACGATGCAACGGCGCAATGTCCGGTGCTGTTCCTGCTACCGTGTGTCGACGAGCGTTCGCGGCGCGAGCTCGAGACACTTGCGCAACGATTTCCGGCGCTCGCGCTGCGCGTGTTGCCGAACGCAGCGCATCTCGCGCTGGCGGCGGCCGACGTTGCATTGGTCAAGTCCGGCACCGGTTCGCTCGAAGCAATGCTGTTCGGCAAACCAATGGTAGTGACGTACCGCCTAGGCGCGTTAAGCTATGCAATCGTGAAAGCACTGCTGCGCACACCGTTCGTCGCGCTGCCCAACATCCTGGCGGGCCGACGCCTCGTCCCCGAACTGCTGCAACACGACGCACAACCACAACGCCTCGCCGACGCGCTCCTCGCCGAACTGGAACGGGGACGCGCCGGCAATCACTTAACGGACTTTCGTATGCTGCATGGATCGCTGCGCCGCGGCGCCAACCAACGCGCTGCCGCGGCAGTGCTTTCGTTGATCGACCGCTGATGGATCTGTTCGACGATCAACCCACCCCGGTCCTGATGCTCGCAGGTGTCGACGAAGTCGGCCGCGGTCCGCTCGCGGGACCGGTCATCGCAGCGGCCGTGATTCTCGACCCCTCGCGACCGATCACCGGCCTGCGCGACTCCAAGAAGCTCACCGCGGCGCGGCGCGCCGAACTCGCCGAAATCATCGAAGCGCAGGCGTTGGCCGTTGGCGTGGGGCGTGCCGAAGTCGCCGAGATCGATCTGCTGAACATCCTGCGCGCGAGCCTGCTCGCGATGGAGCGGGCCGTTGCGAATCTGGCAGTGCAACCGGACGTCGTTTACGTCGACGGCAACATCACGCCGACGCTTGCGATGCCGGCCGTCGCCATCGTCGGCGGCGACGATCGGGTCGCGTCGATCAGCGCGGCGTCGATCGTCGCGAAAGTGATTCGCGATCGGGAGATGGACAGAGCGGCCGCGCACTATCCGAACTATGGATTCGAGCGCCACAAAGGCTACGCGACCGCCGCGCATCTCGAGGCGCTCGAGCGCTTCGGGCCGAGTCCGCTGCACCGCATGAGCTTTGCGCCGATTCGCGTATCGACGTTCGAATCGAACGCCCTGGTGATATTCGAAAGCGAGATCTGACGCGATGGACAGCAGCTTCGTCCATCTCAAAGTTCACACCGAGTATTCGATCGCCGACGGTCTCGTAAAGGTGCAGGACCTGGTCGACCGCGCCGTCGCGCTCGGCATGCCGGCGGTTGCCATCACCGACCGATCCAACCTGTTCGGCCTCATCAAGTTCTACGACGCGTGTCTGAACGCCGGCGTGAAGCCGATCGTCGGCGCCGATCTCACGTATCACGACACGGCGCCCGATGCCGACCCGGCAGGGCGCTACCGCTGCATCGTGCTGGCGATGAACGAGACGGGCTATCGCAACGTCATCACGCTGGTGTCGAAGGCCTACCTCGATTCGGCACAGCGCGGCTGCGTCGAACGCGTCTGGCTCGAAGCACACAGCGAAGGCGTCATCCTGTTGTCCGGAGGCACCCGCGGCGACGTCGGACAAGCATTGCTGCGGCGCGACGCGGCCACGGCGCAAGCGCACGCCCGGCGTTGGAGCCGGACATTCGGCGATCGCTACTACCTGGAACTGGAACGCACGCGTCGCGAGGGCGAAGACGTCTACTTCCATGGTGCGATCGCGCTCGCGACGGAACTCGACCTTGCGGTCGTCGCTACCAACGACGTCTGCTTCATCGAACGCGACGATTTCGAAGCGCATGAAACGCGCGTCTGCATTCAGGAAGGCCGCACGCTGAACGATCCACGGCGCGTCCGTCGCTACAGCGAAGAGCAGTACTTCAAGAGTGCCGAGGAAATGGCGGCGCTGTTCGCCGACGTTCCGGAGGCGTTGGCGAATGCCGTAGAGATCGCGAAGCGCTGCAGCGTAAAGATCCAGCTTGGCACGTATTTCCTGCCGAAGTACCCGGTTCCCGACGGCATCGCGCTCGACGATTATCTGCGACAGATGGCGCATGAAGGTCTGGATAGACGGCTGGCGGTGATGATCGAACGCGGCCATGAGCTGTCGCTGGAGCAGCGGCGCGTCTACGAACAGCGCCTAGAAGTCGAAGTCGGGATCATCAATCAGATGGGTTTCTCCGGCTACTTCCTGATCGTGATGGAGTTCGTCAACTGGGCGAAGTCGCAGAACATTCCGGTGGGTCCCGGCCGCGGCTCCGGCACCGGATCGCTGGTGGCGTACGCACTCGGCATCACTGACCTCGATCCACTCGCATACGACCTGCTGTTCGAACGGCTGTTGAACCCCGAGCGCGTGTCGATGCCGGACTTCGACATCGACTTCTGCATGATGGGTCGCGACGCGGTGATCGCGCACGTGGCCGAGCGTTACGGTCACGAATCGGTGAGCCAGATCGCGACGTTCGGAACGATGGCTGCCAAGGCGGTTGTACGCGACGTCGCGCGGGTGCAAGGCAAACCGTATGGCCTTGCGGACAAACTGTCGAAGCTGATTCCGTTCGAAGTGGGCATGACGCTCGAGCGGGCCGTCGCCGAGGCGCCTGAACTGCGAGACTTCATCGCCGACAACGACGAGGTCGGCGAAATCATGGACATGGCGTACAAACTCGAAGGCATCGTGCGCAACGTCGGCAAGCACGCCGGCGGCGTGGTCATCGCACCATCGCGGCTGACAGATTTCGTGCCGCTGTACCTCGACGATGCGAGCGCGGGCGTCGTGTCGCAGTTCGACAAGGACGACGTCGAACGAGCAGGGCTCGTGAAGTTCGACTTCCTGGGCCTCAAGACGCTCACGATCATCGATTGGACCGTCGCGGCCATCAACGAAGTGCGCGCCGACGGAGCGCCGGAACTCGACATAACGCAGCTTCCGCTCGACGACGGCCGCGTTTTCGATCTTCTTAAGCGCGCCGAAACCACCGCGGTGTTCCAGTTCGAATCGCGAGGCATGCGCGACCTGCTGAAGCAGGCGAAGCCGGACCGGTTCGAAGACATCATCGCGCTCGGCGCGTTGTTCAGACCCGGACCGATGGAGCTGATCCCGGATTTCATCAAGCGCAAACACGGCCAGGAACGATTCGAGTATCCCGATCCCCGGGTCGTGCCGATTCTGTCGCCGACGTACGGGATCATGGTGTACCAGGAACAGGTGATGCAGATCGCCCAGGTCATCGGCGGGTACAGCCTCGGTTCTGCGGATCTTTTGCGTCGTGCGATGGGCAAGAAAAAACCGGAAGAGATGGCGCGCCAGCGCGACATCTTCAAAGCCGGCGCGCTGAAGAACGGCGTATCCGAAGCGAAGGCGGAGCAGCTGTTCGACCTGATGGAGAAGTTTGCCGGGTACGGCTTCAACAAGTCGCACTCCGCGGCGTACGCACTCGTCAGCTATCGAACGGCGTGGCTGAAGGCGCATCACCCTGACCAGTTCATGGCAGCGGTGCTGTCTGCCGACATGCAGCACACGGACAAGATCGTGATGCTGGTGGACGAGGTGCGGCGTTCCGATCTCAGGCTCGATCCGCCAGACGTCAACTTGAGTCGCTATCGGTTCTCGGTGCGCGATGGACGGATTCTGTATGGACTCGGCGCGATCCGCGGCATCGGCGAGGGCACTGTGGTCGCGATCTGTGAGAGCCGTGAGCAGCATGGCAGGTTCGTCGATCTGTACGACTTCTGTCGTCGCATCGATTCGAAGAAGGCGAACCGACGCGCGGTGGAAGCGCTGATCCGCGCCGGCGCGATGGACGGCTTCGCGCGACGCGATGAAGAGATCGACGCGGTGCGCGGCCGATTGATCGCCGAAATCGACAGCGCGATGCAGGGTGCGGAGCAGGTGGCGCGCAACGCGGAGAGCGGCATAGGTGATCTGTTCGGAGGTCCTTTCGGCGAGCCGTCCGCCGAACGCGAAGCGGAGCCGATCATGGTTCGTGCGGCCGCCGCTGCGAGGCCCTTGACGCGTCGCGAGCGTCTCGACGCGGAGAAGGAAGCGCTCGGCCTGTATCTCACCGGTCATCCGCTCGACGACTATCTCGAAGAGATCCGCGAGTTCTGCCCGAATCGGGTGGCCGATCTCAAAATAGAACGCGGTAATCAGGTGGTGGCGGGGCTCGTGGTGTCGTCGCGCACCATGCGCAGCCGGCGGGGCGAAACGCTGGCTTTCACCGTGCTGGACGATCGCAGCGGCCGGATCGAACTGTCGGTGTTCGCCGACGTCTACGAACAGCACAAAGCCAAAATTTTCAAAGACGCCGTGCTCGTGGTCGAAGGCGAAGTGCAACCGGACGACTACAGCGGCGCGTTGAAGATGCGGGTCGCGCAGATCCATACGATGAACGATGCGCGGCGACGCTTTGCTGATTGTCTGCAGATCGAAGTCTCCGGCGTCGGCATGTCGAGCGATCTTGCGCGGCGACTGAAGGCACTGCTGGAGCCGCACCGTCACGACGGCTGTCCGGTCGCGATCGCTTATCGCTCCAATCGCGCCGAAGGGCGCCTGGTGCTCGGGGCCGACTGGCGCGTCAGTCCGTGCGACGAGTTGTTGCAATCGCTGCGTAACGAGTTTGGCGCGGGACAGGTCGGCCTGCACTATCGCCGCTCCGCGGCGTGATCGGACCGGCGTCCATCGATACTGCCATTCGCGTGGCGCTAACGGATGCGCCCGGCCGTGTGGTGGTCGCTTTCAGCGGCGGAATGGATTCGACCGTGCTGCTGCATGCAGTAATCGCGGTCATCGACGAACGCGCGCGCGTCCTGGCGCTGCACGTCAATCACGGTCTCAACGCCCGTGCCGACGAGTGGCAGCGCCATTGCGAAGTGGTTAGCCGTCGGCTCGGCATCGGTTACGAGTATCGGCGCGTATCCGTCGGTTCGGTCGGCGGTACGGAAGCGGCGGCGCGCAATGCGCGCTACGACGTATTCCGGGAATTCCTGGTGCCGGGGGATGAGCTCTGGCTCGCGCATCACCGCGACGATCAGGCCGAAACGTTGCTGTGGAAGCTCATGCGCGGCGGCGGCGCGGCGGCGCTCGCCGGCATGCCGGAGTCGCGGCGCCTCGGCGCTGGTCGGTTGCGACGTCCATTGCTCGCGGTACCGCGCAACGAAATCGCGTCGTGGGCGAACGCGCGCGGGCTGAAATGGATCGACGATGACAGCAACGTCGACGCGCGTTTCGACCGCAATTTCATCCGTCACGAAGTGCTGCCGGTGCTGCAGTCGAAGTGGCCCGATGCCACGTCGAGATTGCAGCACGCGGCGCTTCGATTCGCGGACGAAGCCGCGTTGCTGCGTTCAGCACTCGATCGCCGCCTCGGCGAAATCGGAGCCGAGGGCGTCCGGGTTCCGGTGAGCGTTGCCGCGGAGCCGCAAGCGCGACCGCTGCTGCGGCGTTGGCTCGAATCGAACGGCGTTGCCGGCGTGCGGGAACGGGTGCTGACCGAAATCGTCCGGCAGGTCGGCGGCGCCGTCGATCGGGCGCCGCAGGTCCGGGTTTCGACCCAGCACACGGTGCGACGATTCCGATTGCACCTCCATCTGGTGACCGATGCCGCAACGCGACTCGAACCCGCCGATTGGATTCTCGGCACCGACCTCTCGACGCCGGTTGGCACGCTCGTGGCGGAGCGGCGCCGCGGCCTCGGTTTGCGTTCAGAAATCGCACGGGTGCAGGTGCGTGCGCGGTGCGGAGGCGAACGTCTTCGTCCGGCGCGGCGCAGTGGCTCGCGCACGGTCAAGCAACTGCTGCACGATGCGCATATTCCGCCGTGGTTGCGCGATGCCTATCCGCTGATCTACGTCGACGACACGCTCGCGGCCGTACCGGGCATTGCGATCGATGCGTCGTTTGCAGAAGCGGGCACCGGCGTCTGGACACTCAGCGTGCGATCCCCCGATGGACCGGAAGAGTAAGCCTTTCGTTTGTGCTGCCTGAACCCTTTTGCTACCCTGACTTCCCATCTTGCGCGCCTCATTCATGACTCACGTCGCGCGCGCTCACATCAAGATGGCGCATTCATGACTCGCTATATTTTCGTGACCGGTGGTGTGGTTTCGTCCCTCGGCAAGGGCATCCTCACCGCCTCGCTGGCGGCCGTGCTCGAGGCCCGCAATCTCAAGATCAACATCGTGAAGATGGATCCGTACATCAACGTCGATCCAGGCACGATGAGTCCGTTCCAGCACGGCGAGGTCTACGTCACCGCGGACGGCGCCGAAACCGATCTCGATCTCGGCCATTACGAGCGGTTTCTGCGAGTGCGCATGTCGCGCAAGAACAACTTCACGACCGGCAGCATTTACGCCGAAGTGATCCGCAAGGAACGCCGCGGCGACTATCTGGGCGGCACGGTGCAGGTGATTCCGCACATCACCGACGAGATCAAACGCCGGGTCCGCGACGCGGCCGAGGGTTTCGACATCGTCATCGTCGAGGTCGGTGGCACGGTCGGCGACATCGAGTCGCAACCGTTCCTCGAGGCGATCCGACAATTGCGCCTGGAGGTCGGTGCATCGCGAACGCTGTTCATCCACCTCACGCTGGTGCCGTACATCGCCACCGCCGGAGAAATCAAGACCAAGCCGACACAGCACTCGGTGAAAGAGTTGCGCTCCATCGGTCTGCAGCCCGACGTGCTGGTGTGTCGATCGGAGCGCCTGATCCCGAAATCGTCGCGCAGCAAGATCGCTCTCTTCACGAACGTCGAAGAGCGCGCCGTCGTGCTGCTGCCGGACGCGCCGACCATCTATCAGGTTCCGGCGATGCTGCACGAGCAGAAGCTCGACGACATCGTCGTCGAAAAGTTCGGTATCGAAGCACCCGAGGCGAACCTCTGGGAGTGGAACCGCGTGGTCGACGCGCAGCTGCATCCGGAACGCAGGGTGCGCATCGCAATCGTCGGTAAGTACCTCGACCTGCTCGATGCCTACAAGTCGCTCAGCGAGGCGATCGTGCATGCCGGCATTCAGACGCGAACGAAAGTCGACATCCGGTACGTGGATGCCGAGGACATCGAGACGAACGGCACCGCGACGCTGAACGACGTCGACGCGATCCTCGTGCCGGGCGGTTTCGGCCAGCGCGGCTTCGAAGGCAAGATCAAAGCAGCGCGTTACGCGCGCGAGAACGGCGTGCCGTACCTCGGCATCTGCTACGGGCTGCACGCCGCGGTGATCGACTTCGCGCGCAATGTCGCCGGCCTGGACGACGCGCATTCCACCGAGATCAATCCGAATTCGCCGTATCCGGTGATCGCGATGATCACCGAGTGGGTCGACCGCGACGGCAATCTCACTCACCGCAGCGCGGGCGACGATCTGGGCGGCACCATGCGGCTCGGCGAGCAGGCCTGCAGGCTGATGTCCGACTCGCTGTCGCGCGTGATCTACGGCGAAGACGTGGTGTACGAACGGCATCGGCACCGCTACGAAGTGAACGAGACATACGTGGATCTGCTGCAGAGCTATGGACTCAAGATCGCCGGTCGCTCTGAGGACGGCCTCGTCGAGATGATCGAGCTGTCGGATCATCCGTGGTTCGTGGCGTGTCAGTTCCACCCCGAGTTCACGTCGTCGCCGCGCGATGGCCACCCTCTGTTCCGCGGCTTCATCGAGGCAGCGCTCGGGCATCTACATGTGGACACTTCCGTGCGCGAACCGGTGGAGGCGACCGTCACCACCTGACGAACGGGCGTTGTCATGCAGCAGCTGGAATCCGGACCTCGAGTCCGGGCACGCAAAAGCAACCGATTTTCCCGAGGACAAGGCGCCGTGAAACCGTTATGAGCAAGATCAAACGCATCGTTGCCCGCGAAATTCTGGATTCGCGCGGCAACCCGACGGTCGAGGCCGACGTACACCTCGACGACGGCTCCATCGGCACCGCCTGTGCGCCGTCCGGCGCATCCACCGGCACGCGCGAAGCGCTGGAGCTGCGCGACAACGACCGCGCGCGATACCTCGGCAAGGGTGTGTTGCGGGCGGTGCGTGCGATTACAGAAGAGATCACGCCTTCGCTGATCGGCACCGAAGCCGGCGATCAGGAGCGGATCGATCAGGCGATGATCGATCTCGACGGAACCGCGAACAAGACGCGGCTCGGCGCCAACTCGATTCTCGCGGTGTCGCTTGCCGTGGCGAAAGCGGCAGCCGCCGCGCGCCGCGTGCCGTTGTACGAACACATCAACTCACTGTTCGGCGGCGTCGAAATGCGCATGCCGGTGCCGATGATGAACATCATCAACGGCGGCGAGCACGCCGATAACAACGTCGACATCCAGGAGTTCATGATCCAGCCGGTGTCGATGACGCGGTTCAGCGATGCGCTTCGCTGCGGCGTCGAAGTGTTTCATTCCCTGAAAGCCGTGCTGCGCGGGCGCGGGCTGAACACCGCGGTCGGCGACGAAGGTGGTTTCGCGCCGGACCTGCCGTCCAACGCAGCCGCACTCGACGTGATCACCGAAGCGGTAGTGGGTGCGGGGTATCGGCCGGGGGAAGACGTGACGTTCGCGCTCGATTGTGCCGCGTCTGAGTTTTACGACGGCACCGAATACGTGCTCTCCAACGAAGGCCGGTTCGCGCGCCAGCAGTTCACGTCCTATCTCACCTCGCTCACCGAACGCTATCCGATCCTGTCGATCGAAGACGGCATGGACGAAGCGGACTGGACGGGCTGGAAGATGCTGACCGATGCTGTCGGGCAACGCGTGCAGCTCGTAGGTGACGATCTGTTCGTCACCAATACGGCGATCCTGAACGACGGCATCAAGGCGCACGTCGCGAACGCCATTCTGATCAAGTTCAACCAGATCGGCAGCCTCACCGAGACGCTCGCGGCGATCCGCATGGCGAAGCGGGCCGGCTATGCGACGGTGATTTCGCACCGTTCCGGAGAAACCGAAGACACCACCATCGCCGACCTCGCCGTGGCGACCGGTGCCGGACAGATCAAAACGGGATCGCTGTCGCGGTCCGACCGCGTCGCGAAGTACAACCGGTTGCTGCGTATCGAGGAGCAACTCGGAAACCGGGCCGCATATCGCGGCCGTGCGGAGCTGCGAAGCTGACCACTACCGTCCGCGTATTGCTCGTCATCGGTGCCGTCGTGCTGATCGGCATGCAGGTGCGCCTCTGGTTCAGCGACGTGGGCCTGCTTGCACGCGGTGACCTCGAAGCGCGCGTGGCTGATCAGGCGCGCCGCACCCGGGAACTCGAGGAGCGCAATCGCCGTCTTGCCGTCGAAGTTGCAGCGCTGAAGAGCGGTCCGGCCGGCGTCGAGGCGCGCGCGCGCAGCGAACTCGGCATGATCAAGAACGGCGAAACGTTCTATTTGATCGTCGATCCCTGATCGTGGATCCCACTGTGCCGCCGCTCGCCTACACACCGCTCCGGCTCGAAGGTGTGATCCGCACCTGTCCGGACGATTTCGTCGTCGACGAGCGCGCCGCTTTCGAACCGACGCACGACGGCGAGCATCTGCTGCTGCGGATCGAGAAGCGCGGCCTCAACACGAACGACGTTGCCACCGAACTCGCGCGCAGCTACGGCGTATCGCCAGGCGACGTGTCGTTCGCCGGAATGAAAGACCGGCACGCGGTGACGCGCCAATGGTTCAGCGTCCTGACGCCGTCGGACGTCTTACCTGCGACGTCGCCGGGCTGGCGTGTGATCGACTCGACGCGGCATCGGCGCAAATTGCGGCGCGGCGAACTCGCCTTCAACGCGTTCTGCATTCGCGCGCACGGTTTGCGGGGATCGGTGGACGCAATACAGGAACGGATCGAGCTGCTTCGCAGGTCCGGTGCGCCGAACTATTTCGGCGAGCAGCGTTTCGGCAGCAACGGTGCGAACGTGGCGCGCGCGAAGGCGTGGGTCTGCCGCCGGCCGCGCGCAGCGGTGGCGCCATTTCAGAAGGGGCTGCATCTCTCCACGGGCCGCGCGCTGCTGTTCAACGCGGTACTCGCGCGTCGGGTCGAAGCCCGCAACTGGAACCGCCTGGTAGACGGCGACGTGGCGCTCGACACGCTGCCAACAGGTCCGCTATGGGGCAGGGGACGACCGCCGGCGCACGGCGACGCGCTCGACATCGAAACGGCGGCGCTCGTCGAATACCGCGAGTGGCTGGACCCGCTCGAACACCTCGGGTTGAACCAGGAGCGTCGGGGGCTCGTTCTGCAGCCGATGCAGCTCGAGGCCAGCGTCGATGGGGCGACGCTCGAACTGCGCTTCGAGCTGCTGCCGGGGTGCTACGCCACCGCGCTGCTGCGCGAGCTCGGTACATTCCGCAACTCGGCCGCGGAGATGGCCGCGTGAGTCAGTTCGATCTGCGTGGAATCGGCATGACGTCGCAGCGCACGCGCGACCGGCTGGTGCAGCGATTGCGCGAACACGGGATCTCGGACGAGCGCGTGCTGGCCGTCATCGGCGAGGTACCGCGACACATCTTCATCGACGAAGCGCTGGCGACGCGGGCGTACGAAGACACCGCGTTGCCGATCGGACATGGCCAGACGATTTCGCAGCCGTTCATCGTCGCGTTGATGACGAAGACATTGCTCAACAAGCCGCGGGAGCGCGTGCTCGAAATCGGCACCGGATCGGGCTATCAGACCGCCGTCCTGGCAGCGTTAGTGAAGCGCGTGTTCACCGTGGAGCGGATTCAGCCGCTCATCGAGCGCGCGCGCGAACGGTTCCGCGCGATGAAACTGCGCAACGTCCGGGTGAAATACGATTATGGCAATCTGGGCTGGCCCGATCAGGGTCCGTTCGACGGCATCATCGTCACGGCGGCGGCGCGCAGCGTGCCGGCGGCACTGCTCGAGCAACTCGCGGTGGGCGGCCGGTTGGTGATCCCGGTCGGCGGCGACCGCAGCCAGGAGCTCAAGGTCATCGACAAGACGGAAGACGGCGTCCAGGAGGAAAGCCTCGAATACGTACGTTTTGTGCCGCTGCTGCGCGGCACCGTCGACTGACCAGCATCTCTAACGGGCGCATCCGGCCGCGTTGCGCTGACCGGCGATTCGAATTTGGTGCGCTAGCGCTCCAGCAGTTCCCGCTTGTTGGGCTTGCCGTCCCATTCGTCGGAATCGGCCGGCGCATCCTTCTTTTCGGTGATGTTCGGCCAGATTTCGGCCAGCTCGCGGTTCAGCTCGAGAAATTCCTGTTGTTCTTCCGGCAACTCGTCTTCGGAGAAGATGGCGTTGACCGGACATTCCGGTTCACACAACGCACAGTCGATGCATTCGTCCGGATGGATGACGAGCATGTTCGGACCTTCGTAGAAACAGTCCACCGGACACACTTCGACGCAGTCGGTGAGTTTGCACTTGATGCAGTTTTCGCTGACTACAAAGGTCATCGGTGCGCCTGGCTGGAAAAGCGCCGTATTCTAGCGACAAATGAGGGCGTGTACAGGGCTCAGGCGGGCGGTTCGCGCGCCTGCTGCACCAGCTCGGCCAACAGCGCATGCGCGTCGCGTGGCGAGATCGCGTCGGGGTCGAGCGCGGCCAGTCGATCGCGCAGCGGATTGCGATCGCGCGTGGCGAACAGGTCGATCTGTGGTACGGACAGCGCCGCCGCAGCGCCGACCTCGAGCTCCTCGAGCTTGCGTCGCGCGTTGCCGAGCACCGCACCTGGCACGCCGGCGAGGCGCGCCACCTGAATGCCGTAGCTCTGGCTCGCGGGACCTTCGCGTACGGCATGCAGGAACACGATCTGCTGGCGATGCTCCGTGGCCGCCAGGTGCACGTTCGCGACACCGGGAAGCTGGTCCGCGAGCGCGGTCAATTCGAAGTAATGCGTCGCGAACAACGTGAACGCGCGCAACTCGCGCGCGAGATACGACGCGCATGCCCAGGCCAGCGCAAGGCCGTCGTACGTGCTGGTGCCGCGGCCGATTTCGTCGAGCAGAACGAGACTCTGCGGCGTTGCGTTGTGCAGGATGTTCGCCGCTTCGCTCATCTCCACCATGAAAGTCGAACGCCCGCCGCTGAGATCGTCTGCGGCGCCGATGCGGGTGAAGATGCGATCGACCGGGCCGATGCGGGCGCCGCCGGCGGGTACGAAGCTGCCGGTGTAAGCGAGCAGCACGATGAGCGCCGCCTGGCGCATGTATGTCGATTTACCGCCCATGTTCGGGCCGGTGACGATCAGCATCCGTCGCGCAGCATCGAGGTGCAGATCGTTCGCGATGAACGGCGTGTTCTGAACGTGCTCGACGACCAGATGACGACCGGCTTCGATGTCGAAACCCGGGTCGTCGCTCAAATCCGGGGCTACCAGCTTGAGACGGCGCGCGCGTTCCGCCATCGACGCCAACACGTCGAGTTCGGCGAGTGCGGCGGCGCACGCACGTAGCCGGGCCGAATGCAGATTGATCGCGTCGAGCAGTCCGTCGAACAACACGCGCTCGCGCGCAAGCGCCCTCGACTGGCCTGTCAATGCGTCGTCTTCGAACGCTTTCAACTCCGGCGTGATGTAGCGCTCGGCGTTCTTCAGCGTCTGACGCCGCACATAGTCTGGCGGCACCGCTGCGGCCGCCGCGCGATTGGATTCGATGTAGTAGCCGTGCACGCGGTTGTAGCCGACCTTCAGCGAATTGATGCCCGTGCGTTCGCGTTCGCGCGTTTCCAGATCGAGCAGCCATTGGCCGGCGTTGGTGGTGGCGCGGCGCAGCGTATCGAGTTGCGCATCGTATCCGTCGGCGATCACTCCGCCGTCGCGAAGCGTGGCCGGCAACTCTTCCGCCAGCGCACGCGTCAGCAGTTGCTGAATCTGTTCGAAGTTCGCTAACGATGTTGCCAAGGCGCTGAGCCGGTCGTTGATCAGGGAGCCGAGCACGTTGCGGATGTCCGGCAGCGCGGTCAGCGCGTCGCGCAGCCGCGCGAGATCGCGGGGTGCGGCGCTGCGCAGCGCGATTCGGGTGAGCACCCGCTCGAGATCGCCGATGTCGTGCAGCGGTGCGGCCAGCACGTCGTCGGCGTATGCGTCGAGCAGCGCGGCGACCGCGCGTTGGCGCGCTAGCACGACGTTGCGCTCGCGGCTCGGCGCGTTCAGCCAGTCGCGCAACAGCCGCGCACCCATCGGCGTGCGCGTGGTGTCGAGCACAGCGAACAACGTGTTGTCGCGCGAGCCGTCGATGCGCTGATCGATTTCGAGATTGCGTCGCGTCGGTGCGTCGAGCAGCACCGTTGCATCCGGCGTGACGCGCGTCAGGCCGTCGATGAAGTCGAGCGACTGCCGATGCGTTCCTTTGGCGAACGACAGCACCGCCGCCGCAGCGCCGAGCGCGAGCGTGAGGTCGTCGCAACCGAAGCCTCTGAGATCGCGAGTGCCGAGATGGCGCGTCAGCGTCGCGCGAGCGAGGTCCGCATCGAACTCCAGCGTCTCGCGCGTGCGGCAGAACGCGAGCGGTGTGCACAGCGCCGCGAGCTGCGGTGAATCCGGCAACAGGATTTCGGTGGGTTTCAGCCGCGCGAGCTCGGTTCGAAGCGCGGCCTCGTTCGCGACTTCTTCGACGCAGAAGCGGCCGCTGGCGAGTTCGAGCCAGGCGATGCCGAAACGCCCGTGACTGCCGCAGATGCCGGCGAGCCGGCTGTCGCCGGCGGCATCGAGCAGCGCTTCTTCGGTGAGGGTGCCGGGCGTGACGACGCGTTCGACGCGCCGCTCGACCGGACCTTTCGACGTGGCGGGGTCGCCGATCTGTTCACAGATCGCAACCGATTCGCCGAGCCGCACGAGACGCGCAAGGTAACCGGTGGCGGCGTGATACGGCACGCCGCACATCGGAATCGGTTGGCCACCGGACTGGCCGCGCGCCGTCAGCGTGATGTCGAGGAGTTTGGCGGCGCGCCGCGCGTCGTCGTAGAAGAGCTCGTAGAAGTCGCCCATGCGATAGAACAGCAGCGTGTCGGGATGCTCGGCCTTGATCCGCAGATACTGCTGCATCATCGGCGTGTGCGA
>DATJGR010000306.1:0-22746 GCA_035494855.1 Pseudomonadales bacterium
CGGCAGCAACGTCAACATGCTGATGCCGGAGCCACACCGCACACAGCACGACTCCTACCTCGTGCGATACATCACGACTGGGGAGCCGCGCATCATCGGCATCGGCCGCGAGCTGGATGCCCGGCGCAAAGACGGCACCACGGTGCCCATCCATCTGTCCGTGAGCGAGGCTGTTGTACAGGGCCAACGAACGTTCACGGGTGTGATGCGCGACATATCTATCGAGCGTGCGGACAAGGAAGAGATCCGTCGCCAGAACGAGCGCCTCAGCGTCACTGTCAGGAACGCTCCGATGGGTATCGTCACCTACCATTTCGGCGAGTCGTTCACGTCCACCAACCGCGCGTTCGAAACAATGATCGGCTACTCGAACGATGAACTCGCGAGTATGAACTTCGCCGCGCTCACCCACCCTGACGATCGGGTTGAGCTGAAACGACTGACCAACGACGCGCACGAGGGGCGATTGGACCAGTTCTCGATGCAGCTGCGGCTGATCCGCAAGTCCGGCGTGTCCGTACACGTCGTCACGCACAACGCGATCACCCATGACCAGCACGGCGTTCCGGAGCTGGTCATCGTGCAGGTAGAAGACCTCACCGCCGAACTCGCGGCCAAGGAAGCCGAGCGTGTGCATCAGGACCGGCTGACGCACGCCGCGCGCCTCACCACGCTCGGCGAAATGACGGCCGGCATCGCTCACGAGATCAATCAACCGCTCACCGCGATTTCGATGTACGCGCAATCGGGCATTCGGATGCTCGATGCGGGCGTGCCGCGGCCGGAACGACTGCGCGAGGCGCTCGAAAAGCTGTCGGCACAGTCGCTGCGCGCCGGCGCGGTGATCGACCGCGTGCAACGTCTCGTGCGAAAGCGGGAAAGCACGTTCGAGACCGTCCGAATAAACGACCTCATCGGGGACGTTCTGCGCCTCGCTGAGAGCGACGCGCGCGTCAACGACATGCAGATCGTGCTCGATCTCGCGCACGACCTGGCGCCGGTGAACGCGGATCCGATCCAGATCCAGCAGGTGCTGTTGAATCTGATCCGCAACGGCATCGACGCGATGCGCAGTATCGATTGCTGCTATGGCAGCGTCGTGACGGTTCGTTCGCGCTCGATCGGCGACGACCGCAGCGAGGTCTCGGTCATCGACCGTGGCACCGGCGTCGCCGAAGGACTCGCAGAACGCATGTTCACACCATTCAATACGACGAAGGCCAACGGGATGGGAATGGGGCTGTCGATCTGTCGTTCGATCATCGATGCACACGGTGGG
This sequence comes from Pseudomonadales bacterium, assembly GCA_035494855.1. Taxonomy (GTDB): domain Bacteria; phylum Pseudomonadota; class Gammaproteobacteria; order Pseudomonadales; family Azotimanducaceae; genus DATJGR01. The sequence goes on from DATJGR010000306.1 coordinate 1,280, forward strand.
ATGCTCAGTTACCGCAACAATCCCGACCATGGAGCCACCTTCTACTTTCAGCTGCCCAAAGGAAACATCCCATGAAGCCTGATCAACCCGTCGTTCACGTGATCGACGACGACGAGGCCGTACGCGATTCCATCAGCATGCTGTTCGAGACGGAGAACATCGAGCACGTCGTATATGCCTCCGCCACCGATTTCCTGAACGCCTACGACGACGCGATGTGCGGCTGCCTCGTGCTCGACGTGCGCATGCCGAACATGACCGGCCTGGAACTGCAGGAGGCGTTGAACAAGCGTCACTCCACCCTTCCGATCATCTTCATCACCGGACACGGCGACATTCCGATGGCGGTGGAAGCGATGCGCCGCGGCGCACTCGACTTCCTGCGCAAACCGTTTGGCGAAGACGATCTGCTGCAGCGCGTGAACGAGGCGCTGAAGCGCGCGACCGAGGTACGCGACGTGCGCAAGGTAATGGCGGAAGTGCAGACGCATTTCGAAACGCTGTCGCCGCGCGAGAAGGAAGTATTCGAACGCATCGCTTCGGGTCAGGCGAACAAGTTCGTCGCGGCCGAGCTCGGCATCAGCGAGCGCACCGTCGAGATCCACCGGTCGCAGGTGATGAGGAAGATGGGCGCACGCTCGCTCGCTCAGCTGGTGCGCATGAAGATCGACCTCGATACGGACGCCACGCATTGACGGCAGCGCTGTCCGCGATCAGCACCGCGGACCTTCGCGCGATGGCTCGCGAGTGCGGCGTGGCGCTGCTGAAATCGGGGCTGCGCTTCGCCACCGCGGAGTCGTGCACCGGCGGGCTGATTGCTTCGACGTGCACCGCCGTGCCGGGAAGCTCGGACTGGTTCGAGTGTTCGTTCGTCACCTATCGCATCGCCGCCAAGCAGCGACTGCTCGGCGTGACTGATGCCACGTTACAACGCTGGGGCGCCGTCAGCGAACCGACCGCGAAAGAAATGGCGATCGGCGCGCTGCAGCGCAGCGACGCCGGCATAGCGGTGAGCGTGACCGGCGTGGCCGGTCCGTCCGGCGGCGACGTTGCAACGCCGATCGGCACGGTATGGTTCGCGTGGGCCATTCGTACCGCTAACGACATTCAGGTGGTGCAGACCGCGCGCCACGTTCTTCCGGGCGACCGCGAACAGGTGCGTCGGGGCGCGGTTGCGACCGCACTCGCCGGCGTGCTCGCCTGTCTCGCTTCGTCGTAACCGATTCCCTTACACTCCCGCGACGTCCGAACAACAACCTGGGGAGGGATCGACGATGGCGGCGGCAGACGCATTGCAGGGCTACGAGAAGTTCGAGTTCAACGACGGTCGTTGGATGCGTCCGGTCTACCGGCGCGGCTCAGGTCCCGCGGTGATCATCATTCACGAAATGCCCGGCATGCATCCGTTGGTCATCCGCTTCGCCGATCACGTTGCGGCGGCCGGCATGACCGCCGTCATGCCGAGCCTGTTCGGCTCGCCGGGACGCGAAGTGACGATGGGCCATGCGGTCGGCGTGATGCTGAAGGCCATCTGCGTGCGACGCGAATTCAACGTCTGGGCGACGAACCGCTCGAGTCCAATCGTCGATTGGTGTCGCGCCCTCGCGCGCAAAATGCACGCCGAATGCGGCGGCAACGGCGTCGGTGCCGTGGGCATGTGCTTCACCGGCAACTTCGCGCTCGCGATGATGACCGAACCTTCGGTGGTGGCGCCGGTGCTGTCGCAGCCGTCGTTGCCGTTGCCGTCGGGTCCCGGCAGCGATAAACGTCGCGGCGCCATCGGTGTGTCCGAGGACGAGGTCGCCTGCGCCAAGCGCCGCTTCAAGGAGGAGAACCTGTCGATGATCGGCCTGCGCTTCTTCGGCGATTCGTTCGTGCCGGACGAGCGCTTCGACACGTTGAAAAAGACGTTTGGCGACAAATTCGAAGCGATCGAACTCGATCCGAAAGACGCGGCGCCGAACACCGGAATGGCGCCGCATTCAGTACTTACACTGCACCTGGTCGACGACGATCCGACGGGGCCGACGAAACGCGCCGAGCAACGCGTGATCGAGTTCTTCAGGCAGCGCGTCGGCGCGACTGCCTAACGCTTCTTCTTGGGCGCACTCTCCGCGTCGTACGCGGCGACGAGACGTTTCGGCGCAACCATCCGCCACGCGCGCTCGATCAGGTCGGGCAGCGCGTCGGTGCGCACTTCGTCGAGCTTGATCAGGATCATTGGATAGTCCTGATAGTGCGGCGTCAGATAAAATGCTTCCGGCGCCGCCTGCAGCAGCATCTGCCGCTCCAGGAAATCGCAACGCAACGCGAGCCCGCCTTCGGCCTCGCTGCGCAGCCGCGCCATCAACTTGCCTTTCACTTTGATCGCCGGCGTGCCGTACGACGTTCCGAGTTCCACGCCCGGCAGCTGCAGTGCGAGCGCACAGATGCGCTCGTACGTCTGGGCCGCATCGGTCATGCAGGCGCCGCCGCGCGAACTGCCAACACGTCGCAACGCGCACCGTGCAGCACCGCGTTCGCGGTAGAGCCGAGCAGCAGCCGCCAGCCATGGCGGCCGTGGCTGCCGACGATGATCAGGTCCACGCCTTTGTCCTGCGCGAGCCGCAGAATCTGCGTCGGCGCGTGACCGCGCTCGAGATATTGCCGCGCGCTCGGCACGCCGAACCGGCTACCGGCGTCGTCGAGTTGCTGCTTCGCACGCTTCAACAGGTCTTCCTCGAAGCTCGGCGGCAGCGTACCGAGCGCCGGCTCCATGCCGTAGTAGTAGTACGCGGGCTCGAGCACGTGCACGAGTGACAGATTCGCGCCAGTGGCCACCTTCTCGACCGCCGCTTTCAGCGTCCCGGTCAGATCATCCGACAGATCCACCGCCACGAGCACCTCTTTGTAGCCGGACATCGTCCACCTCGGAACGCGCTGAATGGAGTCCGAGCTTAGTCCGCGTCGCAGTTTTTTCGCTACCGTGGGAAGCCCGTAATTCAATCGCCTGTCAGACGTGGAGAATGATCTGCGTCACCCCGATCGGAATTGCCCATGTCGAACTATTCAATCGCACGCGAACACGTCGATGCGGCGTTGCGAAAGGCCGAAACGGAACACTTGCCACGCGGCGACTGCCTGCATGCGTTGCTGGTCACCGTTGCACAGGCGCTGGCGAAGGAACGCGGTATCGACAACACGAAGAGCGCGCTCGAGTTCCAGATGAACAACCTCGACGAAACCGCCGATTACGAATTCATCCGTCCGTGGTGACGGTTCACGCTGCTACTGCGCGGGTCTTTACGAACACGCGCGCATGCGTCGTGAATTTCAATTGCATCGGCTGATCGGCCGGCACGCGCAACCAGTCGAGTTGCGTCATGTGGCGGCCGTTCGCTTCTACCTCGCCATACAGCACCAGTAACTCGCGCGGTTGCAATGCGGCTGCGTACGTGTGTTCTGCGCCGACACCGCCGTCGAGTATCCACACTTCTTCCGCGGCGTGCCGATGCAGCAGGTGCGACGTTGTCTCTCCGTCAGACACGCGCGAATCCAGCGTCGCGATGTCGACGACTTTCGGTTCCAGATCGTCCGTCAGAAACTGCCGCAGCTTCACGAATATCGTACAGCCCACGTCGGAGCGCGGCGTGTGCGCCGTGCCGGGCGGATTGCGTACATAGCTTCCAGCGGGATAGTCGGCGTGTTCGTCGGCGAACACGCCGTCGAGCACGAGAAATTCTTCGCCACGATCGTGCCTGTGCGGCGCGAATCGGGAACCTGGCGCATAGCGCACGATGCTGGTCGCAACCGCCACTTCGTCGCCGACCCGGTCCAGCATCACGCGTTCCACACCGGCTTCCGGAGACGCCGCCCACTGGTGGTCGCGCGCCGCGACGTATGCCGGCAACGTGAGATCCGCTCGAACGTGCAGCGTCATCGGAGAGTCGCTACTTGATGCGAACGGTCAGCACGTCGCACGGGCAGCCGTGCAACACGCCGGTGGCGGTGGAGCCGAGCAGCAGTCCGAGGCCATGGCGCCCATGCGTGCCGAGGATGATGAGATCCACGCCGAGCTCGGCGGCGGTCTCGCGGATCTCGTGCGACGGATTGCCGCGCCCGACATATGTCCGACTCGCCGGGATGCCGAGACCTTTCGCGTGCTCCGCGATACGCGTCTGCGCCTGCTTCACGGCATCGGCTTCGATCATCGCCGCGTCGGCCGACAGCGCCGCCACGTCGAATCCGGAATACACCTGATTGATCGGTTTCACGACGACGATCAGCGACAGCTCGGCGCCATTCTGCTTCGCAGTCTCGCTCGCCTGTTTCAGCACCTGGCCGGCTTCGTCGGTGAGATCGATCGCCGCGAGAATCTTCTTGTAAGGCATGCTGCCCTCCTGCGCTGTTGAGGCCAAACAATACGGCTTTCAGGCGTCGGCGGCCAGCGCCTCAATTACCCTGTCGGCAAGATCGATGGGTGAAACGGCCTGCGCTGAATGTCGATCCACGTCGAGCCCGGATCCCGCGCTGATGCGGCGAACGGCGGCATTCGAATTGCCGGTGCCGGCCATTTCCGCGACCATGCGCGTCGTCATTCCACTTCTGAGGAGCCGCACCGTGCCCGAATTGAATCCATCTCTGATCGAAAGCCTGCGTGCCCTCGACACACCAACCGTCTGCAACGCACTGGAACTGGTAGCGCCGCAACGTCGCGGTTGGGGGTTCACCGTCGAGCCGCTGGTGTGCGTGCGGCCGGGTCTGCCGCCGGTCGTCGCGGTGGCCCGCACCGCCACGATCCGCGCGATGCATCCGTCCGATCTCGTCGGTGCGGCGGCACGCGAGCTGAACGACGCGTATTACGACTACATCGACGCAGGCGCTAAGCCGAGCGTGGTGGTGATCCAGGATCTCGACGCCGGCGGTTACGGCGCGTTCTGGGGCGAGGTCAACACACACGTGCATCGCGGCCTCGGATGTTGCGGCGTCATAACCGATGGCAGCGTTCGCGATCTGCCGGCATGTGCCGAAGGTTTCCAGTTGCTCGCGAATCGGGTCGGACCCTCGCACGCGTTCGTTCACGTCGTCGAATTCGGCAAGCCGGTGAACGTGGCCGGCATGCGCGTGCGCGATGGCGATCTGATCCACGCCGATCAGCACGGCGCGGTGGTCGTTCCGTGGGACGTGGCGGGCAAAGTGCAGGCCGCTGCCGAGCAGATCGCGCGGCGCGAGAAAGTGATCATCGACGCGTCGAAGGAACCCGGCTTCGATGCGAAACGACTGCGCAAGGCCTGGGGCGACGCCGCGGAAATCCACTGACTGCTAAGCCAGCCTCGACAGCGCGAGGCGTATCGTTTGCGGCACCAGGTCGCGCATCCACGGATGCAAGCGAACGATGGACGGCGGCTGTCGGCGATAGCGCGCGGCCATGTCGAAGAAGCACAACGGTATCGCAAGCTCGATCGCGCGCCTCAACCGATCCGGTGGCGCGAGCGATTCGTATGCGTTGATGTAAGCGTGCTCGACGCGCGCGACGCTCTCCGGCGTCGCCAATCCCGCATTCATCAGCCCCACCGTCAGCGGGGCGAGGCTGAAAAACGGATGCGACACAACGACGTCTTCCCAGTCGATCACCGCGCACGACGTTGTATCGCAGAAGATGTTGCCGGGCCACAGGTCGCCGTGTTCGAGCGAATACGGAATGCCGCAAGCTGCGAGTTCGTCGCAGCGCCGGACCAGCTCGGGCACGGCGCCGATGAATCGGTCGTATTCGGCCTGTGTCAAGCCGTTCGGATGCGGACGTACCGTCGCATCTGCTGCCAGTGCTTCGATCGATCGCGCCAGTTCGGCGAGATCGCGCGACGGACACCCGAGGGCTCGCAATGCGTCGACGCGTCCAATGCAGTCGACCTGCAAACGGGCGTATCGGGCCGCGGCACGCTCCCACACCGCGACGTCGGCAATGTCTTCGAGTTTGCGACCGCGACATGCCGCCATCAGCAACCACCCGCGATCCGCATCGGCAGCGATGATGCGCGGCACCACATCGGCAAAATGCTGCGATAGAAACCGCACGATGGCTGCCTCGACCCCGCCGCTCGTGGGCAGCGCTTTGAAGTAAGAATCGCCGCGCTGGTTGTGCGCCAACAACACGCTCGACGTCGCCCACGTGCGCAGCTGGACGATCTCGAACGGCGCGGCAAATCCGGCCCCGCGCAGCGACTTCTCGATCCACGCGCACGCTTCCGCGAACCAGCCCCGCTGCGTCCACTCGCGCCCGTCTGCCACCGGTGCGTCGCGTCCAGCCGACCAGAATCCAGTTGCCGCACGATCCGCCGGATCGATCAGCGTTTCGGCCGGTTGCCACCGCAGCACATTGGACGGCGGCACGGCACCGAACAGTTCGAGCTCGTGCACCCGATCGACCACGCCGTCGATCGGCTCTCCGTGCTCCAGGCTGCGCAACACGATCGTGCGCAGTCCGTAGCGCTGCGCGACTCCGGCATTGATGTAGTCGACCTCTGCCGTGTGGCGATCATCGGTGACGAGTTGCGGCAGCCGGCCAGCGTCGGCGAGTACGCGTGAGGCCGTGCCCGGCACGATCAGGCGGTGCCGGACCCTCAACGCATGGGTCCGCAGTTCTGTCGGCACTGCTAACATCTCCACTCAGGCGCGTTCACGACGCCATAGTGTACGCTAACGGTCCAACGATTCACCCGATTCGGCGTTGCCCTCCCATCTGCGATCTTCTACCCTGCGCGCCGAACGAGGGAACAACAAAACGAAAGTTCGAAAGGAGAGGCGAAATGGACAGGTCGCAGCGTCTTCGAGCGCGCGCTCGAGCCGTTTTCTGGGTGTGTGTTGGACTGGGTTCTGCCGTTGCGCACGCCGACGTCGTAACCACGACCGACGGAGCACGTCTGACGGGCACCATCAACAAGATCACGCCGAAGATCGTCGAGCTCAAGACGGATTACGCGGGCACGTTGACGGTGGACATGACCAAAGTCACGTCGGTCACGAGCGATGCACCGCTGACCACCCAGTTCAAGGACAGCTCCACCGTTACCGGCGTGACCACGATCGATCAGGAAAGCATCAAGGTCACGAGCGACACCGTTGCGTCCTCATCGCCAGTCGGACAACTGCAGGCCTCGTGGCTGCCCAGTGCCGAACCGCCGAAGGAATCGCTATTCGACCCGCGCCACTGGGTCTACAACGCCGGCGCCGACATAGCGGGCAAGTCCGGCAACTCGGACGAGATGACCACCAACGTGTTGTTCGACATGGCCTTGATCAGCAAGGCGGACGAACTGCGTTTCTACGGCTCGTATGAGCGGGCGGAGCAGGATGGTGACGAGACGAGTGACGAGTCGATCGCAGGCGCTTCGTACACCGCGTACATACACGACCCCTGGGGCTGGTACGTGCGCGGCGAACTCGAGAAAGACAAGTTCGAAGACATCGACCTGAGGACGACTGCGGCGGTCGGCGCAACCTGGCGGCCGATTCACACCGACGATCAGACGCTGCGCTTCTGGCTCGGCCTCGGGTACCGGCACGAGTCGTTCGACAACGGAGTTGAAGACGACAGTTCGGCGACGCTCGACAGCGGCGTGGCGCACCACTGGATGCTGAAGCCGTGGCTGACGCTCGACAACAGCCTCGCATATGCGCCGGCGCTCGACGACTTCGGCAGCTATCTGCTGACGCACGACACCGCGTTGGCCATGCCGGTCGGCGCGAGCAGGTGGATCCTGCGGATCGGCGTCCACGACGATTACAACAGCGATCCGGCGCCCGATCGCGACAAACTCGACACCACCTACTACACGCGCCTGCTGCTTCGCTTCGAGTAAGGCGTCATTGATCGATGTGCGCCAACGCATATTGCATGGGTGCACTCGATATCTTCATCACGCCGGAGAACGGCGTGTTCATTTCGAGGATCAGAAAGATCGATGCGGCCACCGACAGGCTGCAGATCAGCAGTGAGCCCGACACCGTCGCATTGAACGGCGCAAACAGACCGAAGCTGCCGAACAGGACCGTCAGCCAGCAGATGATCACGACGAGGAACATCGTCGGCACCGCCGACTCGCTGCCGCCGAATACGATCCAGCGGGCTTTCAGAATTCCATCGCTCAGATCGAGCGCGCGCGCCTTGTACCACTGCTGCGCGTCGGTCTGCGGTGTCAGTCCCAGGATCTCCCTGACGATGACTTCACTCGGCGACGTACCAACCGGGGCGCGCACGACGTTCACGTGCACATCGTCGGGCCACGTTGCAGCGACGCGTTCCGTGAGCGCGCGTTGCAGGTTGTCGCGCACGCCTTTCGCCTCCGGTCCGTAGTCCGCCAGCATCCGGTCGAGCGACAACACCGCGGCTGCTGTGTTTTTGATGGCGGCGTCTTCGGCGTCGAACGCGCTCTTCGCCGACGCGGTAACGAGGCCGAGTACCAGCGCAGTCAGCGTCGCGATCATCGCCATCGACAGTCGCACGACGTCTTTCGACTCCGACGCGAGATGATGCTCCGGCAGCCTCGATCCGACGAGCAGACCGGATGCGGCACCCCCGAGGATGCACGCGAATGCGAACAGCGCGATTCCAATTGGACTCAATTCGGCTTTCTCCCGATGAACAACTCGTAGGATCCCGGCTCGAGTTCGGAGTGGTCGAACAACATCGAACGCGCCTCGAAGCCCACGTCAGCGATTGTCTGCAACCACTGCGCGCGAGTAAACAATCCCTCGACGTGACGATCGTGCTCGACACGCACCAACCCGTCGCGATCGCGCAGCATATATGCGTAGTCGACCGTATACATCGTGTCGTTCGGATCGGGATCCCACGTCCACTCCAGATAGCGAAGCCCTCTTCCATCGCCATCGCTGCCGCCGTGGTCGGAATCGGGCACGAAGTTCTCGCGCACATGATCCGGTGCGAACAACGCCGCGCCGCTGGCGCGGCAATGCACGAACGCCGTTTCGATGGCGCGCCTCAGATCAGCGAGGTTCGTCATGTAACAGATCGCGTCGTGTATCAGCACGCGATCGAACTGGCGCCGGAGCCTGATCGTTCGCATGTCGCCTTCGACGTGTTCGCAGGTCGGATTCAGTGCGCGGCTCACGTCGAGCATGCCGCGCGACGAATCCACCAGCGTCAGCTCGAAATGTGCTTTGAGGTGCGATGCGTTGTTACCGCCGCCGCTGCCGAGTTCGAGCAGCGTGCGGCACGGCAGGTCGCCCGCCTGATCGAGCTGCCGCTGCATGAACGACGCCTCTTCGACATAGTCGGCCGGCGGCGACAACAACGGCCACCACGCCGCAAGTTCATCGTAGAGCTTTGGCATGACCGATCTGGTCCGCGTCGAGGCGAAGAAACGACGACCATACGGCGTCCATCGTCGGCTGCCAGCGTTCCAGAACCGGCGAGCGCGCCGCGGCTTCGTCGACGCCGCGAACGTGCTTCAGATACAGGTACATGAACGCAGACACGCGCGCATTCACCACGCAATGGACCCATACCTTCCTGCCGTCGAGCGCCTGCATGGTGCCGAAGAACGTGTGCAGGTCTTCGACGGTCGGCTTCGCGAAGTCGACTGGAATGTGGAAGTAGCTCATACCGAGTCCGGTCACCACACTGCCCTCGTCGGCGATCGCGTGATCGGACGTGGGCAGCGCCAGATTCACCACCGCCGAGTACCCTTCTTTCGCGATCGACTCGAACTGGTCGCGCTTCGGCTGACCGGACGTCCCGACGTCGTCGGTGAGTTGGACGAAATTCTTGATTGCGTTGAGTTCGTTCACCATCTGCTCCTGTTCGATCAACTTTGCCCTAGAGCGACCCGCAGGTCGCGGACGTACGCTGCCAGTTCAACCGGATCGGCGTCGATCGCGCCGTGCTCATGCATCAATGCATGATATTGCTGCTGCTCCAACGGTACGCCCGAAGGCAGCGGTGCCACATGCCAATGCACGTGCGCATTCGCCGCCTGGCTGCCCAGGCTCAGCACGTAGACGCGCTCCGGCGCGAGCACCCGACGCATCGCTTCGGCGACGCGATAGACCAACCGTTGCAGTTCAAGATAGGTCGCCTCGGTGAAGTCGCCGGTCACCTGTTCGACGTGCCGCTTCGGCGCAACGATCGCTTGGCCGAACAACGTCGGATACCTGCTCAGGAACGCCACCGCAGCGTCAGTTTCTGCCACCAGCGTATGCACATAATCGGGATTGCCCGAGAGGAACTCACACACGAAGCAACGACCGGAAGTGCTGCGCGCCACGAGCGCGGCGACGTCGAACGGCACGCGACGCGTCGTCATCGATGACCTCCCAATGTGCGCTCGATGCGTCGGTCCGGTATCAGCCACATCAACGCCACGACCACGTACAGCAGTCCCGATAGCCACTGCGACACGAACGCCATCGCGATCGCGATCGAATAACCGCCCAACGAAAGCTTACCTTTAACGTCGCGACCCACCGCGGCCTTCAGCAGCGACTCGTCGCCTTCCGCAGCAACGATCATGGTCTGCAGAATCGTGTAAGCGATCGCGGCCATCAGCAGCACGACGCCGTACAGCGCCATCGGCGCGGCCGCGAAGTGGTTCTCCCCCATCCAGCCCGTCACGAACGGAATCAGCGACAACCAGAATAAAAGGTGCAGGTTCGCCCACAGCACCGCCCCACTGATGTGGCGCGTGGCGTGCAGCATGTGGTGGTGGTTGTTCCAGTAGATGCCGACATAGATGAAGCTGAGGACGTAGCTCGACAGCACCGGTATCAGCGGCAGCAGCGCCGGAAAGTCGTCGCCGTGCGGCACTTTCAGTTCCAGCACCATGATCGTAATGATGATCGCGATCACGCCGTCGCTGAACGCTTCAATTCTGCCCTTACCCATCGCTCCTCACGGCGCCCGGTAGAACTGCACGTAGAACCGCACCTCACCGACGGGTTCGACGTGATGCAGCACTTCCGGCAGCACGACGCCGGTGCGATCGCGCGACAGCTCGATGTCGGTATTCAACGACTCGACGCGGTATCGCAATCTGCCGTCGACGACGACGATCTTCGCCCACACGCCGGGCTTCGTCGAATGATCGCGACGCAATGCGGCCGGCACGGTCGTGTGGTCGAACTCCGGTGTGCGCTTGTACGGGAGGAATTCCTCTGGTATTTCGAAGCGGTCGCACCGCACGCAATCGAGAAGCGACCCGAGCATGCCGTCGCGCCCCTGCGCCGTCGTTATCCACTCGCGCACCATGAACGGCGGCTTGTGCCGGACGTGCTGGCGATGGCCACAACTGAGCGCCGCAGTCCAGTCGCCGTGCGCGTCGATGGCAAAGGCGACGATCGGACGCTTCAATGGGATTACCCTGATTTACGATGATTTCGGAGCGATCATGTTGACACCGAATGCGTTCGCGTCGGTAGCCGGTTCGGCCGCGGTGGCGGATCTGACGAGTGTCGCCGTCTCCCTTGCCGGCGCGGTGCGCTGATCATGGTGCGCCCCGACGCAACCACAGCCGCCACCGCTCGCGTGCTCGCCGAACTGGAACGACGCGAGTTGCTGCTGCAGGCCGGCAGGGAGTTCGCGAGCATCGCCAACATCGTGGCCGGCGAAACCATCAGCGGATCGTGGTGGGCGCACCCGAAGTCGAACCTCATTTACTGGGTGTGCCAGGACCTCGAGGGGCATCCGCGCGTGGACGAGGCACGCCTGCTGGCCGGCAAAGTCACGCATCTGTGGGACACGTTGTGGTCGCACGTCGCGGCGCTGGCGCTCGCCCGCGAGCCCTGGCAGTTCGACGGTTTGTCGACAGCCGCGCGCGATCTGCTCGAGCGCGTGGACGAACATCCCGTCGACACCAGCACGCTCCGGTGGACGTCCAAAACCGAAAAGCTCGGCGATGCCTGTCGGGTGCTGGAGCGCAGGCTTCTGGTCAAATCCGAAGAGATCCACATGCCGTCGGGACGCCACTCCAAACGGCTCTCCACGTGGCGGTCGTGGTGGACGCTACGCGGCACCGGCCCGTTGCCGGGCATCGATGCCGCGCGCGAACGCATCGAATCGGCTGTCGGCGACGCCTGCCTGCGGTTGTTGCCGTGGAGCGCGCGCTCTAGCGGACGAGCTTCGAAATGATCTTCTTCAGCTTCGGCGTGCCGTTCAGTGCCTGACGCATCGCGTCGAACTCTTTCTCGTCAAGAATCATCGGCGAGCGCTGGAAGCCGCCGCGGTGGTCGTAGAAACAGAACCGCACTTCGTATTGCCCCTTCGCTTCACCGTCTGTGAACTTGAGCAGTTGCAGACACGGCCGGTGATACTCGGTCGTGATCATCGCTTCTTCCTCGACGATGCCGCTGCCCCAGTGCAGGTTGAACGTCTTTACTTTCGGTGCTTTGGGCTTCGGTGCTTTCGCCCCATCCGGCTTGCTCTGCTCGACTGAACTCTTCGGTGCCTTCGCCATCGTTGCCCTCCTCGATCGAGATCCAAATCATAACGAATGCGCTCGGCCCCACGCGCGCAGCCAGAAACGGCGGCGCAACTAAGCGTTGGTCCAGATTCGCGTGCGGCGCAGGCTCACGAATCAGCCGTTCTCGATCTGCGCCATGGTAAACAACCCATGCAGTGGCAATCCGAGTGCAGCGAGCGCCTCGCGCCCGCCGGTGCTGCGATCGATTACACACAACGCTGCGTCCGGCCTCAGCCCGTCGTTCTTCAACATCGTGATCGCATCGATGATCGCACCGCCGCTCGACACCACGTCTTCGATCAGCACGAAGCGTCTACCGGCCAAGTCCGCGCCTTCCGCATATCGACGCGTTCCATAGGGCTTCGGCTGCTTGCGGATGTACGCGGCCGGCAGCCCCGTGACGTGGCTCAGCATCGTCACCACCGGAATGCCGCCCATCTCGAGACCGGCGAGCACCTGCGTAGATTCGGGAACGAGTGGCGCCAGGTGCACGGCAATGTCGTGCAGCAGCGTCGGGTCGGCCTCGAACTGATACTTGTCGAAATAGGTGTCGCTCACTTTTCCGGAACGCAACACGAACTCACCGCTGAGCCTGGCGCAACGCCTGATCCTCGCAGCGAGCGACGTCATGCCGCCGGCCGCCGCGCGTCGTATTGCTGCGCGAGCCGGTTGATGTCGGGCGTTTCCAGCACCTGCCGCTCGTACCCACGACCCGCCGCTTCGATCATCGCGTGCGCGAGGTCCACCGTAGTGGTCACGTAGCTCGGCACCAACAGATGCATCAAGGGGTACAGCGGTCCGGCGAGCGTGTACACCATCTGGTACAGCGCCGTCTTCGAGCGCACGCCTCTCATCGGCTGGATGTAACCGGGCCGGAACATGAACGCGGACCGGAATCCCATCGCGAGCAACGCATTCTCGGTCTGGCCTTTCACGCGCGCCCACATCACGCGCCCCCTACCGGTACCGTCGGTGGCGGCGCCGGATACGTAGCAGAACGTCGCATGCGGACTCTCGGCGAGAATCTCCTTCGCGGCCGCCAGCGTGAAATCGTATGTGACGCGACGATAATCCGCTTCGTTCATGCCGGCGGACGAGATGCCCAGGCAGAAGAGACACGCATCCACACCGGCAAACTCGGCGCAGATCGGCACGTAGTCGAGAAAATCGTCGTGCACGAGCTCGCGCAACTTCGCGTGCGTGACGCCGCTCGGGCGTCGCACCACCGAAATCACCATCTCGATGCGCGGATCGTCGAGACATTCGAGCAGCACGCCCGAGCCGATCATTCCGGTCGCGCCGAACAGCACTACGCGCATCGATCACTCCCGGTGCCAGGCACCGGCTGGCACCTATTCGCGTGCATCGTAGCGCATCGGGTCGGAGGTCAGAGCGGTTTGACCGGCACCCACAGCTCGCATTCGAACACGCCGGTCTTCGGGTCCACGGTGGAGCCGCCGGGGTAGTACTCGATGGTCGGTCGAGAATCCATCTGCATCGCGCTCGACGGCAGCCAGTCGCGGAACACCTCCATCCACGCGGTGCCGATGGTCGCGGGGGTGCCCTTGAAACTGCGCACCGCGTAGCGGCCGCCGGGAAGCACGGTGATACCGGCTGGCGGTTTCGCAACGAATCCATCAGGCACTTCGATGCACGCGTCGTAGCGCAGTTTCGCAGGCTCCGTCGTCATCGGGTCGTCGAGCCCGATGCCGTAACGCGGACGGTCCGATAGACCGTTCGCCGCCATCCACGGAAACACGGTGTCGGCCCAGAACTTGCCAACGGTCGCTCCGAGGGGACCGACGTTGCGCAGGAATGCGACGCGGGTAGAAGGAAAATCGACGACTTTCACACGCATGTTGATCTCCGCGAAGTATTGATCGGAGCGGTCATGCTGCGCGTCGACGGTGCCTTGCATCTGATCCTGCTTGCGCAAGAACTGTCCGCGATTGCCGTCCGGCGTTGCTGCGCGCCGTTGCGCGCTTCTCAGACGCTTCACGCGTCCCGACGCGGATTCGGCGCGCCATGCGGTCGGCGTACAGCCGAAACGGGTCTTGAACGCACGCGCCAGCGACTCGCCGGACCCGAACCCCACTGACAGCGCAACGCCGAGCACCGATGCGGTGCGATCGGTCACCAGTTGCTCGGCCGCCCGGTCGAGTCTGCGGCCGCGCAGATAGTCGGCCGGCGTCTCGCCCATCCATGCCGCGAAGATCCTGTGAAAGTGGAACGGCGAAAAGTGCGCGACATCCGCAACGGCTTCGAGATCGAGCGCCTCGTCCAGGTGTTGATCGATGTGATCGAGCACCCGCTGCAGCCGCCGCGAGTACTCCGAACGGCTGCTTTGCGGCGACAGCGCGACAGGCTCCGCCGCATTGGCTGCGCGGCCGAACACGCTCACGGGCGGCTGTTCCGGATATTGCGGCAGCGCGTCGATTATCTCGTACCACGGGGCCTTCGACGCGACACACATGTGAAAGCTCGGGCGCATGGCGGGGCTCTGCAGCAGCGCGCCGAGCGGCACGTGGACGAATTCGCCGTGGCGTACGAACGCAAACACGATGGCGCCGCAGTGGACGCAGAAGTTGACGCGCTCGCGGTCGGGCCGCTCGTACACCCGGATGCGATCCGCGCCGCTGGCGACGACCAGCTTGATTCGTTCGATACCGCCGAACGCGCTGAACGCCGAACCGGTAGCGGCGCGACACTCCGCGCAATGACAGTAGCCCGCATAGATGAACCGGTCTTCGACGTCGAAGCGGATCGCCCCGCACGCACACCGACCGGTCAACACCGCGGCGGCTGCGTACTAACGCCCGCGTCCGGCCGCGCGCATCATCGCGCCGGCTTGGCCGATCGCAGTGCCGTGCGCCGCTCCAGGCTCTCCTTCGGCCAGTAGTCCGACGCCTTGTAGTACTCCGGCACCGCCGGGATGCTGCGCGGCAGCACCACCCACGGCTGCTTCGTCGACGTGAAGATGTGGATGTCGGGCGGCACCTGGCCCGGCTCGTCGAGCGTGCCCACGCGAACGAACCGCACCGTGTCGCCGGCACCCGCGTAGTTGCTCCACACCGCCACTTTGCACACCGGGCAGCGCGAGATCTTTTGTCCCTGGCCGCTGTTCGACGGTGTCAGAACCACTTCGGGTTCACCGCTCAACAACTGCACGCGATCCGCTTCGATCATCGCGTTCAACGCGAAGGCGGTGCCGGTTTCGCGCTGGCACCACGTGCAGTGGCAGCAATGCACGAACATCGGCGCGCTCGTCATGCGATAACGCACCGCCCGACAGGTACAACCGCCTTCGTGGGCATTCGATGGCTGCGACATGGTCGATTCCTCTGGCTGGCCTCTTCTGGCTGAACGGCTACCGGCCTTCGATCTCTACTTCGGCTTCGATCTCGACCGGTATCCCGAACGGCAACTCTGCCATACCGACCGCGCTGCGTGCATGCGCACCGACATCCGGTCCGAACAGTTCGAGGATCAGATCGGAAAAGCCGTTGATCACGTTCGGCTGCCTCATGAAGCCCGGCGCCGAGTTGACCATGCCGAACACGCGCACCCACGCCCGGATCCGATCGAGATCGCCGAGCGCGCGCTTCAGGCTGCCGAGTATCGACAATCCAGTGAGGCGCGCGGCAGCGTAGCCCTGCGCTTCCGTCAGATCCGCACCCACCTTGCCGAGCGGCGTCGCAATCGCGCCGTCCGGTCGTTGCGGACCATGGCCCGATACCACCGCGCGACCGCCCACCACATGCACGAATCGGAACGGTAAAACGACTCCTTTGGGGGGCGTCATCTGCGGTGGAAGGACGAGGCCGAGCTCCCCCAGTCTGGATTCGATGCGCGCCATTTTCTTTGCTCCTGTTCCTGCTAGGGCGCTCAATCGAGGCGGCTGCCGAACACGCGCTTGATCGAAATGCTGTCGAGGTCGACGCCGTCGAGACATCGCACGTTGATGCTCCAGCCGGTGAACGCCGGCGCGCCGCCCTGCGCTTCCTTCGACGTGCGCGTGCGCGGGCGCCGGAACGGCAGAATGCCGCACGTCGGGCAGAAGTAGTCTTCGGCCGTGAACGTATGCCATTGATATAACGTCAGCTGGTCGAGCGGCGTCAGCATGCGCAACGCCTCTTCGGGCACGCGATGGATCAGCGCGCCGCGTCGCCGGCAGATCGAGCAATCGCAGACGCGCACGTGGTCGAGATCGAGATCCACCTCGAAGCGCGCGCGTCCGCAATGGCACGAACCCTGATACGTTTCGATCACGTCAGATCACCTTCATGAAGGTACGGCACGAGCCGACGCAGAAGAACCCGCACGATTCGTACAGCGCTTGCGCCGGCGCATTGAAACCAGCGGTGCCGACTCGAGCCGCACGCATGCCCTTCGACTTCAACCGCCGGAGTCCTTCGTAGATGACTTCGCGGCCGACGCCTTTACCACGCCACTCCGGCCGCGTGCCCACCGGCTCGTAAGAGCCGACGCCGGCAGTCCGATCCGCCCAACAGATGCAGTATGCCGCGAACGAGCCGTCGTGCGCTTCCAGCACTATGTCGAGATCGGGATCGTACGCGTCGCTCGCGCGGATCTTCAGGTACGTGTCCACGCTCCAGGTACTACGCAGCCACGATGCCCGATGCACTTCCACCCGTTCGTCGAAATCGGCTTCGGTCACGTGGCGCAGCCGCATGCCGTCGGGCAGTATGGCGGGCGGAATCGGGATCTGAAGGTCGCGCCGGTAGTCGGGCATGAAGTGCTGCGTCGCTCGATACCCGTTCGCGTGCAGGAATGCGACGCGTCGACCGTCTTCGTCGAATGCCGCGGTCGCGAGGCAGCGCCGTCCATCCGCCATCGGCGCGCGCGGATGCAGAATTTCCTCGCTCCACTCGTCCATCGACTTCAAGTCGATGAAGCGCGGATACGCGGGCTCGAATTCGCGGCGCCGCGCTTCGGCCCACGCGAGCATGTCCGAAGCGATGACATCGTCGTAGTCGAGGTCGTGCCGCAGGTCGAATTCCATTCCGGTGGTCGGCTCGAACCAGACGAAACCGGCCAGACCGTCGTCGTCGCGCCACAAACGCAGGTTCTCTTTCGCACCGGCGCCCGGCAAACGCCACGCGACGTCGCTCGTCATCAGATAGATCGGCACGGGCGCGCGTGCCACGGCGTTCGCCGAAATGAAAGCGTTCAGCTGCGGCAGGTCGGTGCGCGTGAACGGTGTCGAAGCGAAGTTCAATCGCGATCCTCCATCGTTACGGCTGCGGCACCGCCCGTTTCGCTCGGGCGCTCGTGAACGTGATGAACACGATGAGGATCGTCGCCAGGACGAGCGACGAACCGATGGTGCCGAAATCGAGCCCGCCCTTGTCGGTCGACTTCGTCAGCAGGTCGCCGAACGTCGCGCCGAACGGTCGGGTCAGCACGAACGCGATCCAGAACAGTATTACCCGGTCGATGCGCGTCGCGTAGTACGCAGCCGCGGTGACCGCGATCAGGCCGCCGATTACGACCGCGCCGCCGAGAAATCCGAGCCCGGAGTCGTCGGCGAGGTAGTCGCCGAGCGCGGTGCCCAACGTATTCGAAACGAGAATCGCAATCCAATAGAACAGTTCCGCGCGGGTCGTCTCGATATGGCTCACCGAGAGCGACTTCTGGCTCCGCCGCCACACCGCCAGGACCACGATCAGACACGTCACCAGAATCAGCGAGCCGCGGGCATAGCCGAGCCCCAGCGTGCGATCCATGAAGTCGGACATCGTCGTGCCGGCCGTGCTCGTCGTCAGGATTACCAGCCAATACAGCGCCGGATGAAACGCACGCGACATCAGTTGCGCGGTGAGTGAAACGAGAAACAGGGCGAGCAGAATGATCGAACTGATCGCGTACCCGACGTTCAACGTCATCGACAGCAGATCGCCGGCCGTTTCCCCGAGCGTCGTCGCGCAGATCTTCATGATCCAGAAGTACAGATTGACCTGGGCGACCTTGTTCACGTCGCTTACCCCGACGAACTCAAGCGACGAAGCGCGCCAACAGTTTTACCGGACCGCGAAAGAACGGGTTCAGCGGATATTCGAGCTCGCTCAGATTCGTCAGCTCGAGTCCGGGCAGACGGCGGAACAGCACGCCGAGCGCGATCTCGGTTTCGATCCGCGCCAGTTGCGCACCGAGGCAGAAGTGAATGCCGCCGCCAAAGCTCTTCGAGCGGACGAACGGACGCGAGACGTCGAGTCGATCCGGATCGCCGTACACGTCGGGGTCGCGGTTCGCGGAACCGAGCAGGCACACGATCATCTCGCCAGCGAGAATCGTATGGCCGGCGATCTCCACGTCGGCCTGAGCCACGCGCGGCAACTGCTGCACCGACGAATCGAAACGCAGAAACTCCTCCACCGCCTGCGGCAGCAGCGCGGGATCGGCTTTCAGCTTCGCGAGCTCCTGCGGATGGTTGAACAGCGCGACCAGCGCGTTACCGATCAGGTTGACGGTGGTTTCGTGGCCGGCCATGAACAGCAGCCGGATGTTCTGCCGCAACTCCTCCTCGCTCAGCTTGCCGTGTTCGTCTTCCGCGCGGATCAAGGCGGTGGTGAGGTCGTCGCCCGGTACGCGACGCTTCTCGTCGAAGAGACCGTTCAGGTACGAATCGAACGCCGCGGTCGCCTCGCGCGCTTTCGCGCGGTGCGTCGCTTCGTCGGTATCCGGTGGCACTACGCCGGTGCCGAACGCGATGATCGCGTTCGACAGTTCCGCGAAACGATCGCGGTCGGCCACCGGAATGCCGAGCATGTCGCTGATGATCGTCGCGGGAATCGGAAACGAGAATTCGCGCATGATTTCGAGCGTGCCGCGCCCCTGCTGGGTCGTTGTCGCGAGCGCGCGTTCCAGGATTTCGTTCACGAGCGCTTCGATCTTCGGACGCATCGCCTCGATGCGCGGCGCGCTGAATGCCTTGGTCAACAGCGCGCGAATACGCGTATGGTCGGGCGGATCGATGTTGAGGATCGCCACGCGGTCGGACTGTTCCTGCCGCTGCTGGATCGGCAATCGGTGTTCGGTTCCCGGCAGCGCTTTCTTGCCGAAGCGGCGGTCCTTCAGGATCGCGTCGACGTCTTCGTACCGCCCCGCGTACCAGATGCCGCGCGCGTCCTTGAACAGCCGTTGCGCGCGCGCCATCGGATAGCTCGCATAAGGGTTCTGAAAGTGCCGCCGCATCAATTCGGTCTGCTGATCCATCGCCCGGTCCTGCTACCGCAAACCGTTAGGATCGCCGACGCGCGGTCCGAGCGCCAACGCTGCGCACTTTCTTCTTCAACCCCAACACCGCTTCGGCCAGCGCGTCGATGGCGGCGATCCGGCCGAATCCAGCGCGCCAGGCGAGGCCGATGTGTCGCGCCGGCGCCGGTCGTTCGAACGGAATCGCGCGACACAACCGGTTCGTGTAGCGCGGCGTTACGGCCGACGCCGGAAACACCGAGATGCCGAGCCCCGACGCAACCATGTTGCGGATCGTCTCCAGCGACGAGCCCTGCGACGGGCGCGACTCGTCGCCGTCGCGCACGACGCCCGGACACGCGTCAAGCACCTGGTCGCGGAAGCAATGCCCGGCGCGCAACAGCAACAGCTTCTCGCCGTTCAGTTCCTCGACACCGATCGCTTTTCGCTTTGCCAGCGGATGTTCGTTCGGAACGAGCAGATGGAACGGCTCGTCGAACAACGCGCGTGTTTCCACGCCGGTCGACTCGAACGGCAACGCGATGACGATCGCATCGAGCGCGCCGCGCTTCAGCATCGTTTCGAGGTTCGCGGTGAGCCCCTCCTCTATTTCGAGCGGCATTCGCGGCGCGCTCCGGCGCAGCGCCGGAACCAGGTCCGGCAACAGATAAGGTCCCACGCTGTTGATCACGCCGAGCCGGAACACGCCGCTCAAATGATCTTTGCCGCCGTGCGCAAACTCTTTGATGGCGTCGATCTCTTCGAGCGCGCGCCGCGCCTGCTGCACGATGCGGGTACCGATCGGCGTAACCATGACGTCGTTGCGGCGGCGCTCGAAGATCTTCACGTCGAGCTCTTCCTCGAGTTTCTGCACGGCGAGGCTCAACGCGGGCTGGCTGACGAAGCACTTTTCCGCCGCACGGCCGAAATGCAGCTCGCCGGCCACGGCAACCACGTAACGCAGTTCCTTGAGCGTCATGCTGTAGCTCTCTTCATGTATTTATAGAGTATATCGATCGCATTTGAATATTGAATTATACAAATCGATCGTACGGACGTAGGTTGCACAACCAGGCCGCACCGCGCGGCAGAGAAACCGCAACGAGCAATTCGATGCGGTAACACAGGAGAGAACCATGTCAGACGAAGCAAAGTGCCCGTTCTCGGGCGACGCGCGCAAACACACCATCGCTTCTGCCCTGTCGAACGCCCACTGGTGGCCCAATCAACTGAACCTGAGCATCCTCCACCAGCGTTCCTCGCTGTCCGACCCCATGGACGAGACGTTCGACTACGCCCGGGAGTTCAAGAGCATCGACCTGGCGGCGCTGAAAAAGGATCTCACGGCGCTGATGACCGACTCGCAGGACTGGTGGCCGGCGGACTTCGGTCACTACGGCCCGTTGTTCATTCGCATGGCGTGGCACAGCGCCGGCACGTACCGAATCGGCGACGGCCGCGGTGGCGCCGGCAATGGCAGCCAGCGTTTTGCTCCGCTCAACAGCTGGCCCGACAACGTCAACCTCGACAAAGCGCGCCGGCTGCTATGGCCGATCAAGCAGAAGTACGGTCGCAAAATCTCCTGGGCCGACCTGATGATCCTGGCCGGCAACGTCGCGCTGGAGACGATGGGGTTTAAGACCTTCGGTTTCGGCGGCGGTCGCGAGGACGTGTGGGAGCCGGAAGAGGACGTCTACTGGGGCTCCGAGGTCATATGGCTCGATGACCAGCGCTACTCCGGCGACCGGGACCTCGAGAATCCGCTCGCTGCCGTGCAGATGGGGCTCATCTATGTCA
>DATJGR010000307.1:0-10162 GCA_035494855.1 Pseudomonadales bacterium
GTCGGCGCGTGCCGGCAATGCGCGGTGAAGATCTATCGCGATGAGAACGACAAGGTCGGTCGCCTCGTGATGGCGTGCATGACGCCGGCAGCCGACGGTACGCGCATCTCGATGGCCGATCCGGAATCGAAAGAGTTCCGCGAAGCGATCATCAGCCTGATGATGACGAACCATCCGCACGACTGCCCCGTGTGCGAAGAAGGCGGCCACTGCCATCTGCAGGACATGACGGTGATGACCGGCCACTACCGCCGGCAATATCACTTCACGAAGCGCACGCACTACAACCAGGACCTCGGCCCGTTCATCGCGCACGAGATGAATCGCTGCATCGCGTGCTATCGCTGCGTGCGGTTCTACAACGACTACGCGGGCGGCACCGACTTCGGCGTGTTCGGTTCGGCCGCGCACGTGTACTTCGGCCGCGAGCAGCCCGGCACGCTGCAGAACGTGTTCTCCGGCAACCTCACCGAGATCTGCCCTACCGGTGTGTTCACCGACAAGACGCATTCGGAACACTACGCGCGCAAGTGGGATATGCAGTTCGCACCGAGCATCTGCCCCGGTTGCGCGGTTGGTTGCAACATTTCTCCCGGCGAGCGCTATGGCGAAGTGCGCCGCATCGAGAACCGCTATCACGGCGAACTGAACGGCTACTTCCTATGCGACCGGGGTCGCTTCGGCTACGGCTACGTCAATCTGAAAGATCGGCCGCGCAAGCCGATGCTGAAGCGCGACGGGCAACTCGCTGTGGTCGAGGTTGCCGAAGCACTCGCCCGGGTGCGGCAACTGCTCGAATCCGGCAAGCCGGTGGTCGGAATCGGCTCGCCGCGCGCGAGTCTCGAAGCGAACTTCCGGTTGCGCGAGCTGGTCGGCGCCGACGCGTTCTCGAGCGGCATGACGCGGCGCGACGCGGAACTGACGGGGATCGCGCTGCAGGTGTTGCGCGACGGTCCGGTACCGGCGGCAACCGTGCGCGCGATGGACGATGCAGACGCGGTGCTGGTGCTCGGCGAAGACGTGATCGCGACGGCGCCGCGCGTTGCGCTCGCACTGCGGCAGGCCTCGCGCGGTAAAGCGCTCGAGATGACGCGCGAGAAGAAAGTACCGGAGTGGCAGGCCGAGTCCGCCGCCGATATCGCACAACACGAACGCAACCCGGTGTTCATCGCGACGCCGGCGGTTACACAGATCGACGATGTCGCTAGGCAGACGTTCCGGCTCGTGCCCGCGGCAATCGCAGATCTCGGATTCGCCGTTGCGCACGCGCTCGACTCCACTGCGCCGGCACCGATCGATGCCAATACGGGCGTGATCGCGGCCGCCGCGGAAATCGCCGCCGCGTTGCGCGCGGCGAAGCGTCCGTTGATCGTTTCGGGCACCGGTCTCGAATCCACAGCGGTGATGCATGCGGCTGCCAATGTGGCATGGGCGCTGTACAAGCTGAACCCGGCGACACTGCTGAGCCTCGCCGTTCCGGAAGCCAACAGTTTCGGTGTGGCGCTGTTCGGTGCGCCGGCGCTCGAAGACGCGCTCGCACGGGTCGCGGGCACCGACCCCGTCGTCGTCGTGCTCGAGAACGATCTCGAGCGCCGCATTCCGAAGAGCGAACTGGATCCATTGCTCTCCAACGCGCGCCTCGTGGTGCTCGACCATCAGATGACCGGCACAGCACGCCGCGCCGAAGCGGTGTTGCCGGCGGCGAGTTTCGCCGAAGCCACCGGAACGCTGGTCAACATGGAAGGACGCGCGCAGCGCTATTTCCAGAACTTCGATCCGGCTTACTACGACCGCACCGTTGCAACGCTGGAATCGTGGCGCTGGCTCGGCCGCATCGAAGGCGGTACGGAAGAATCCGAGAATCTCGACGACGTGCTCGCCGATTTCGAGACCGCGCTTCCGCAGTTCAAGGGCGTGGCCGCGGCCGCACCTGGCGCCACGTTCCGCATGCACGGAATGGGGCTCGCGCGCGCACCGCACCGCCAGTCCGGCCGAACCGCCGCCCGCGCGATCGTCTTCGTGCATGAACCGCGTTCGACGGCCGACGTCGATACGGCGCTGAACTTCTCGATGGAAGGTTACAACGGCGCCGGCAAGGAAGATCGCCCGCCCGAACTGCTGCCGTTCGCGTGGGCGCCCGGCTGGAACTCGCCGCAGGCGTGGAACAAGTTCCAGACCGAAGTGGGCGGCGCGTTGCGCGGTGGTGATCCCGGCAAGCATCTCGTTCGCACGTCGCCGCAGGCGGTTCACCGATACTTCGCCCCTGTGGCGCCGACGACCGCATCGAGGGGCGATGCACTCGAGCGCGTGGCATTGTACGAACACTTCGGCTCCGAAGAGCTGACGAATCTGGCGGCGCCGATTCAGGCGCGCATACCGCCCGGTTACGTCGCCCTGAATTCCGACGACGCGCGGCGCCTCGGCGTGAACGATCACGATCGCGTGCGGGTAACCCTCGGCGACGTCGTGGTCGATCTGCAGGCCAGCGTGCGCGCCGATTTTCCGCGCGGCGCCACCGGCGTGCCGGTCGGCCTGCCAGATATGCCGGTGACTTCTGCAGCGACGTGCAGCGTCGTGAAGGGAGCCTGAGCGTGTTCGAATGGGTCACTCCCGAACTCGGCGCGATCGTCTGGGCCATCTTCAAGGCGATGGTCATTCTCATCGGCGCCGTGGTCGCCGGCGCGCAGATGATCTGGGCCGAACGACGGCTGCTCGCGCTGTGGCAGGATCGCTACGGGCCGAACCGGGTCGGTTGGTTCGGTCTGCTGCAGGTACCGGCCGACATGGTGAAGATCTTCTTCAAGGAAGACTGGATCCCGCCGTTCGTCGACAAGTCGACGTTCCTGCTGGCGCCGTCGCTTGCGATCGGGCTGATGCTGCTCGCGTTCGTGCTTGTGCCGTTCACGCCGAACTGGGTAGTGGCGTCGCCACAGGACGGCATCCTGTTCTTCTTCGCGATCGCCGGTCTCGCGGTATACGCGGTGATGCTCGGCGGCTGGTCGTCTAACAGCAAATACGCCCTGCTCGGCGGTTTGCGCTCCACCGCGCAGATGATCTCGTACGAAGTATTCATGGGTCTGTCGCTGATGGGCATCGTGATGCTTGCCGGCAGCTACGATCTGAACAAAATCGTAGAGGCGCAGCGCGACATCTGGTTCATCGTGCCGCAGTTCTTCGGCTTCTGCGTGTGGGTGCTCGCGGCCATCGCCGTCATCCACCGCACGCCGTTCGATCTGCCGGAAGCAGAAGCCGAACTCGCCGCCGGCTATCACACCGAATACTCCGGTATGAAGTTCGGCATGTTCCTGGTCGCCGAATACGTCGGCATCGTGCTGATTTCGTCGCTGACCGTCACGCTGTTCTTCGGCGGCTGGCAGGCGCCGTTCCACGTCGATGCGTGGATACCGTTCCTCGGTGAGATTCCGTTCATCTGGTTCGCGATGAAAGCAGCTGTGTTCATGGCGCTGTTCATTCTGCTGCGCGCGTCGTTGCCGCGACCGCGGTACGACCAGATGATGGCGGCAGCGTGGAAGGTGTGCCTTCCGCTCGCGCTCATCAACCTGCTCGTGACCGCCGCGCTCGTGTTGTGGCGCACGCCCGGAGCCTGACGAATGAATAGCCTTCTGTCAGTTCTCAGCGGCATCTGGTCACAGCTCCGGTCGATTGGCATGGTGTTCATGCACACGTTCCGGGCGCGCGACGTGCAGATGTATCCGGAGGTGAAAGTACCGGTGCCGCCGCGCTACCGGGGCCGCATCATCCTCACGCGCGATCCCGACGGCGACGAGCGTTGCGTTGCGTGCAATCTGTGCGCGGTCGCGTGTCCGGTGGGTTGTATCTCACTGCAGAAAGCGGAGCGTCCCGAAGACGGCCGCTGGTATCCGGAATTCTTCCGGATCAACTTCTCGCGTTGCATTTTCTGCGGCCTATGCGAAGAAGCGTGCCCGACGACGGCGATCCAGCTGACGCCAGATTTCGAGATGGGCGAATACAATCGCCAGAACCTCGTCTACGAAAAAGAACACCTGCTGATTTCCGGACCGGGAAAGTATTCGGACTACAACTTCTATCGCGTCGCCGGCATGTCGATCACCGGAAAAGGCAAAGGCCAGGCGCTGAACGAAGAATCGCCGGTCGACTACAAGAGTCTGCTGCCATGATCAATATCGGCTTCTATGTAGCCTCCGCCGTCGCGCTGTTCGCGACGACCATGGTGATCACCAATACCAATCCAGTGCATGCGCTGTTGTATCTCGTGGTCTCGCTGCTCGCGATTGCGATGGTGTTCTTCACGCTCGGCGCGCCGTTCGCCGGTGTGCTCGAAGTGATCATCTACGCCGGCGCCATCATGGTGTTGTTCGTGTTCGTGGTGATGATGCTGAACCTCGGCCAACGCACGGTGGAGCAGGAACGACTGTGGTTGCGCGGCGGCATGTGGATCGGCCCGGTAGTACTCGCCGCGGTCCTGCTCGCTGAGCTCGGCGTGATGTTGTGGCCCACCGATGCGTCGACGGCGGCCGGGCTCACGGTGATCTCCCCCAAAGCTGTCGGCGTCGCGCTGTACGGACCTTATCTGCTGGCCGTCGAACTCGCGTCGATGCTGCTGCTAGGCGGACTCGTCGCCGCGTATCACCTCGGCCGTCATGAGGACGTTTGAGCGATGAATCCGATTCCGATGGAGCACGGTCTGTTGCTCGCTGCCGCATTGTTCGCGCTCGGCATGGTTGGTCTCGTCATGCGCCGCAACGTGCTGTTCATGTTGATGGCGACCGAAATCATGATGAACGCCACCGCGCTCGCATTCGTCGTCGGGGGTGCACGCTGGGCCGAACCGGACGGCCAGGTGATGTTCGTGCTGGTGCTGACGCTGCAGGCGGCCGAAGCGTGCGTGGGTCTCGCTCTGGTAATTCAACTGTATCGCCGCTTCCGCACACTCGACGTCGACGCGGCCACGACGATGAAAGGATGACCCAGTGAACCTCGTCTGGCTGATCTTCGTCTTCCCGCTCGTCGGATTCGCCTGGCTCACGTTCGCGCGCGAGCGCATGTCCGAGCGCGCGGCGGCCATTGTCGGCGTCGGCAGCATCGGCTTGTCGGCGCTGGTAACAGCGCACGTCGGTTTCGACTTCGCATCGCAGCCGGAAGTCGCGTATCGCGAAACGCTGTGGACGTGGATGCAGATCGGCTCGTTCGCGCCGACGTTCGCCGTGAAACTCGACGCGCTGTCGCTGACGATGCTCGGCGTGATAACCGGCGTCGGTTTCTTCATCCATCTGTTCGCTGCGTGGTACATGCGCGGCGACGACGGTTTCGCCCGCTTCTTCTCATACATGAACCTGTTCATCGCGAGCATGTTGTTCCTGGTGCTCGCCGACGACCTGCTGTTCCTGTACTTCGGCTGGGAAGGCGTCGGTTTGTGCAGCTATCTGCTGATCGGCTTCTGGTACAAAGACCCGGCCAACTGCGACGCGGCCCGCAAGGCCTTCATCGTCACGCGCATCGGCGACACGTCGATGATCATCGGCCTGTTCGTTCTGTATCGCGCGTTCGGCACGTTGAACATCGATGCGATCCTGACTGTGGCGCCGCAAGCGTGGGGCACCGGCGCACCCCTCGCCACGCTCGCGTGTCTGTTGCTGCTCGGCGGCGCGGTCGGCAAGTCGGCGCAATTGCCGCTGCAGACCTGGTTGCCCGATGCAATGGCCGGTCCGACGCCGGTGTCGGCGCTGATCCATGCCGCCACGATGGTCACGGCGGGCGTCTATCTGATCGCGCGGATGGAACCGCTGTTCGCGTTGTCGCCCTTTGCGCTGCAGTGTGTCGGTGCGATCGGCGCGATTACGTTGCTGTTGGCCGGCTTGACCGCGCTGATGCAGACGGACATCAAGAAAATTCTCGCGTATTCGACAATGAGCCAGATCGGTTACATGTTTCTGGCCGAAGGCGCCGGCGCATACGACAGCGCGATGTTCCATCTGATGACGCACGCGTTCTTCAAGGCGCTGCTGTTCCTCTCCGCGGGCTCGGTCATTCTGGCGATGCATCACGAACAGGACATTTTCAAAATGGGCGGGCTACGCACCCGCCTGCCGTTCGCGTTCGCGAGCATGCTGATCGGTACGCTCGCGCTCACCGCATTTCCGTTCACGTCCGGGTATTACTCGAAAGACGAAATCCTGCATCAGGCGTATCTGACCGGGCACCACGACCTGTGGCTCGCCGGTCTGCTCGGCGCGTTTCTGACCGCGCTCTACAGCTTCCGGTTGATCTTCGTCGTGTTCTTCGGACCCCAGCGCTGGAAAGTTTCGCACGGCGAAGAGCCGCACCCCGGCCACGGGCTCAGCCACCACATACCGCTGGCGGTGCTCGGCGTGTTCGCAATCGCCGGTGGACTGATCCATCTGCCGTTGGGCGAAGTGCTGCCTGAGCCGCACGCAGTCACCGAAGCGAGCGGATTGATCGAGCATCTGCCGCTCGTCGCATCGCTCACCGGCATCGCATTGTCATGGCTGTTGTTCATGCAGGCGCCGCAACTGCCGGCCGCTCTCGCTAACAACCCGGCCACCGCCTGGCTCGGCGCGCTGTGGAAGAACGCGTGGGGATTCGACTGGATCTACGATCGGCTGTTCGTGCGCCCCTTCGTGTTCCTGTCTCGCATCGCACGCAACGATCCGGTCGATGGCGCAATGAACCTGGTACCGGCGACGTTGAGCAGCCTCAACACCCTGGCGACGGCCACGCAGAACGGCAATCTGCGCTGGTACGCGGCCGTTGCAGGCGCAGGGCTGTGCCTGCTGATCGCCGTGGTCGCGTTCAGATGAACGGCCCGATATGACACTTGTCTGGCTGATTCTGATTCCGCTGATCGGCGGACTGCTGAGCTGGCGCGGCGAACGCATGGCGCCTGCTGCGCCGCGGTGGATCGCGCTCGTCAGCATGCTGGTCGCGCTCGCCCTGTCGCTATGGGTGTGGGCGACGAAGGACTTCTCGTTCACCGGTGCGGGTTTCTCGTCGGTGGCCGGTCCGCCCAACTGGACGATCGAGTTCCGCGCGACGTGGATTCCAGCGCTCGGCGCGAGCTTCCACCTCGGGCTCGACGGACTGTCGATGCTGCTGATCGTGCTGACCAATCTGCTCGGCGTCATGGCCGTGCTCGCATCGTGGCGCGACATCGACCGAGATGCGGGTTTCTTTCACCTCAATCTGTTGTGGAATCTCGGCGGCGTGGTCGGCGTGTTCCTGGCGGTCGATCTGCTGCTGTTCTTCTTCCTGTGGGAAGTGATGCTGGTGCCGATGTACATGCTGATCGCGCTGTGGGGCAGCGACGCGCCCAACGGCAAAACCCGCTCGTACGCGGCAACCAAGTTCTTCATCTATACGCAGGCGTCGGGCCTGCTGATGCTGGTGTCGATTCTCGGCCTCGCATTCGTGCACTACAACGCGACCGGCATCGTCACGTTCGATTATCACGATCTGCTCGGCACGACGATGTCGGCGCCGGTCGAGTGGCTGCTGATGCTCGGCTTCTTCCTGGCGTTCGCGGTGAAGATGCCCGTGGTTCCGCTGCACGGCTGGTTGCCGGATGCGCACACCAATGCGCCCGTTGGCGGTTCAGTGGACCTCGCGGGCATTCTGCTGAAGACCGCCGCTTACGGTTTGCTCCGCTTCGGCATTCCGCTGTTTCCACACGCGTCGATCGAGATCGCACCGATTGCGATGTGGCTCGGCGTGGCCGGCGTTGCCTACGGCGCGGTGATCGCGTTCTCGCAAACCGACATCAAGCGCCTCGTTGCATACACCAGCATCAGCCACATGGGCTTCGTCGTCATCGGCATCTATGCAGGCACCGAAGCGGCGCTGATGGGCGTGGTCGTGCAGATGATCGCGCACGGCCTGTCGGCCGGCGCGTTGTTCATCCTGTGCGGCGAAATTCACGAACGTCTGCAAACGCGCGATCTGCGCGAGATGGGCGGCTTGTGGACACGGCTGCCGTATCTGCCGCCGTTCCTGCTGTTCTTCGCGCTCGCGTCGCTCGGCTTGCCGGGGCTCGGTAATTTCGTCGGCGAGTTCCTGATTCTCACCGGCACGTTCGTGGTCGCGCCGTGGGTCGCGGTCGTCGCGTCGACCGGTCTGATCTTTGCGGTGGTGTATGCATTGATCATGGTGCAGCGCGCGCTGCAGGGGCCGGTCCGCGGTGCCGTCGCCGACGCGGCGCTGAAGTTCGCCGATCTGACGAGACGCGAACTCGCGATGATGTTCGCGCTGGTCATCCTGCTCGTCGGCCTCGGTCTGTATCCGCAGCCGGTCATCGACGCGGTGCGCGCGCCCGTGCAGGCGTTCGGCGCAATCTATGCATTCCCGGCCGCGGCGCCGACTGCTGCGGGAGTCGCGCCGTGAACGAACAGGTGTTGGCGCTGATGCCGCTGCTCGTCACAACCGCGACGGTAGTCGGGTCGATGTTCGTGATCGCGGTCCGGCGCGATCACGACTTGACCGGCGGCGTCACGATCGTCGGCATGAACCTGGCGTTGTTGAGCGTCCTGGTCAGCTGGATCGCGACCGATGGACACGCGATTGCGGTGACGGGCCTGATGCTGGTCGACTCCACCGCGCAGTTCGCCATGGTGCTGGTCCTCGTTACGACGCTCGGTGTGCTGACACTGTGCCCGGCCTACTTCAACGGCTACCGCGGCCATCGCGAGGAACTGTACCTGCTGCTCGGCGTCGGTACGCTCGGCGCATTGACGCTCGCGTGTGCCAGCCACGCGGCGACATTGTTGCTCGGCCTCGAGTTACTGAGTCTGCCGATGGTCGGTGCGGTGGCCTATGCAATCGACCGCCCGAGATCGATCGAAGGCGGCGTGAAGTACCTGATTCTCTCGGCGGGCGCCTCAGCGACGTTGTTGTTCGGCCTCGCGCTGATCTATGCCGAAACCGGCGCGCTCGACCTGGCGTCGCTGGCCGGTGCAATCGCCAGTGCCGGCCTCGGTTCGCCGCTCGTGACGGTCGGCGCGGCAATGCTGCTCGCCGGGCTCGCCTTCAAACTGTCGTTCGTGCCGTTCCATCAGTGGACACCCGACGTCTACGAAGCAGCGCCGTTGCCGGTCACCGCGTATCTGTCCACCGTGGTGAAGGTCGGCGCATTCGTCGTTGCGCTGCGTCTGCTGCACGCCGGTGTCAGCAGCGCGTCGCCGCTGATCGTCAGCGCGATCATCGGGCTGGCACTCGCATCGATGCTGGTCGGCAGCCTGCTCGCATTGCGCCAATCGAATCTGAAGCGCCTGCTCGCGTATTCGTCGATCGCGAACTTCGGATACCTCGCGGTGGTGCTGGCGCTGCCCGGTGTCGAAGCGGTGCGCGCGGCGGGCGTGTTTCTCGTGTCGTATCTCATCACTTCTCTCGGCGTGTTCGGCGTGATGACGATGGTGTCGAGCCCGATGGGTCGCCACGATCACGAAGACATCGACGAATACCGCAGCCTCTTGTGGCATCGCCCGTATCTCGCAGCGATCCTGATCGCGATGCTGCTGTCTCTGGCGGGCATTCCGCTGACGGCCGGCTTCGTCGGCAAACTCGCCGTCATCGGCGTGGGCGTACAAGCCGCGCAGTGGTGGCTCGTCGCCGGCGTGGTGGTGGCGAGCGCCATCGGCATCTACTACTACCTGCGCGTCATCAATGCGGTGATCAGGAACGTCGATCCGGATGCGGAGCGCGTCGCCGTCGCAGTGACGTGGGTCTACCGGGCGAGCGCCACGATGCTGCTGCTCGCAACGCTCGTCACGATCTGGCTCGGCGTGTATCCGCAGCCACTGTTCGTGTTCGGCCGGTACCTCGCGTTTCCATAACGATCCGTGATCGACGTCAGTCAGGTCCCGCCCGACCAGCCACTCAGAGTGATCATCGGCGCGGGCTCGCAGTCCTATCCCGGTTGGATCGCCACTCAGAAGGAACAGTTGGACCTCGCGCGTAGCGACGATTGGGCCGCGAGTTTCCGGACCCGCCCGGTCGACGCGTTCCTGTGCGAGCACGTGTGGGAGCATCTTTCGGAAGCGGACGCGCGCCTCGCCGCGTCGTTGTGCTTCAGGTATCTGCGACCGGGCGGGTATCTGCGTTGCGCGGTGCCGGACGGCAACTTTCCAGACGCTGCATACCAACAGCTGGT
>DATJGR010000308.1:0-2672 GCA_035494855.1 Pseudomonadales bacterium
GCGCTTCGGCGCACGTCCGCCGAAGTGCGTGTAATAGAGCGGATGGCTCATCCATTCGACCATCGCTTCGAACATGGTCACTTCGATCCGACGTCCTGCGCCCGTGCGCTCCCGCTCGTAAAGCGCCGCCAGTATCGCCGCATACGCGTGAAGACCCGTACCGATGTCGGTGATCGAGATGCCGACTTTGCTCGGCGACTCCTCGGTGCCGGTGACGGACAGGACGCCCGCTTCGCTCTGCACAAGCAGATCGTACGCTTTCTTCTGCGCGTAGGGTCCGCTGTCCCCGTAGCCCGAGATATCGCACACGATCAGGCGCGGGTGTTTCGACCGGAGCGTCTCGGCGCCGAGGCCGAGCCGTTTCGCCGCGCCGGGTGCGAGGTTCTGTATGAAAACGTCGGCGCGTGCGATGAGCCGCGCCAGGATCTCGGGTGCCCGCTCGTGCTTGACGTCGAGCGTGAGACTCTCTTTGGAGCGGTTCAGCCAGACGAAATACGCCGACTGCCCTTTCACCGATTGATCGTAATCCCGCGCAAAGTCGCCGACGCCCGGACGTTCGATCTTGATCACGCGTGCGCCGAGGTCCGCGAGCTGGCGCGACGCGAACGGCGCCGCGACGGCCTGTTCCATCGAAACGACGGTGATATCTTGCAGTGGAAGCATGGAACGACTCGCAGTAGGGCTCAGAACGACCGCGGCATCCCGAGCACGTGCTGTCCGACGTACGAAAGGATGAGATTGGTCGAGATCGGCGCGACCTGATAGAGGCGCGTCTCGCGGAACTTGCGCTCGACGTCGTATTCGGCGGCGAAGCCGAATCCGCCATGTGTCTGCAGGCACGCATTCGCCGCTTCCCAGGAAGCGTCCGCGCCGAGCAGTTTCGCCATGTTCGCCTCGGCTCCGCAGGGCTTGTGCGCATCGAAGAGTGCTGAGGCCTTGAAGCGCATGAGGTTCGCCGCTTCGACGTTCACGTACGCGCGCGCAATCGGGAACTGGATGCCCTGATTGCGTCCGATCGGGCGGTCAAACACGACACGCTCTGTCGCGTACTTCGTTGCCCGGTCGGTGAACCAGTAGCCGTCGCCGACGCATTCGGCCGCGATCAGTATGCGCTCGGCGTTGAGCCCGTCGAGGATGTACTTGAAGCCCTTGCCTTCGTCCCCGATCAGATTCTCCACGGGAACTTCCAGATCGTCGAAGAAAACCTGATTCGTCTCGTGGTTGACCATGTTGCGGATCGGCTTCACGACGATCGACTTCGACGACGCTTCGCGCACGTCCACGATGAAGATCGACATGCCTTCCGACTTCTTCTTTACCTGATCGATCGCGGCCGTGCGCGCCAGCACGATCATGAGATCGGAGTGCTGAAGGCGCGACGTCCACACCTTCTGTCCGTTGATGACGTAACGGTCGCTTTTTCTGACCGCGACCGTCTTGATCTTGCTCGTGTCCGTTCCCGCGGTCGGTTCCGTCACGGCCATCGATTGCAGGCGCAATTCGCCGGAAGCGATCTTCGGCAGGTACTTGCGCTTCTGCTCCTCCGAGCCGTGCCGCAGGACCGTGCCCATGTTGTACATCTGGCCGTGGCAGGAGCCCGAGTTGGCGCCGGAGCGATTGATCTCCTCCATGATGACGGACGCTTCGGTCAGGGAAAGCCCCGACCCGCCGTATTCCTCGGGAATGAGGGCCGACAGCCACCCCGCTTTCGTCAGCGCGTCCACGAACGCTTCCGGGTAGGCGCGTTCCTCGTCTATGTTCTGCCAGTATGCGCTGTCGAACCCGTTGCATACGGCGCGTACGCCTTCGCGCAGTTCGGCATGAGAATCGTCGTGTGATGTAGGGGCCGTGGCCATGTGCGTAGGGAGAAAGGGTTGCGCTGCGGTTCGGGAACCTCGTTCAGAGGTTCCTTAGTAGGATAACATCGTGCCCCGGTTCCAGCGTCGAAGAGGAAGCAATGAGAAGAGCAGCGACGAAGACGGCCACACGATTGGACACGCCGCGCAGGTCCGACCGCATCGGCGATGCGCCGGAAACCGCGTCGCCGCAATGGCCCGATCGTCTGCATGCCGTGTTGCGCGAAGTCGGGGTGAACCAGGTCTGTTACGTGCCCGACGCGGGACATGCGCGGCTGATCGAGCTGGTTCGCGCCGATCGTCAGATGCGCGCGGTTCCTCTTACGACCGAAGAAGAAGGCGTCGCGCTTGCGCTGGGCGCCTGTCTCGGCGGTGAGCGCAGCGTCCTGCTCACGCAGTCGAGCGGCGTCGGCAACTGCATCAACATGATGGGAATGGCGGTCGAGTGCCGTGTGCCGCTGCTGATGCTCGTGACCATGCGCGGACAATGGGGCGA
The DNA here is from genome assembly GCA_035494855.1 of Pseudomonadales bacterium. GTDB lineage: Bacteria > Pseudomonadota > Gammaproteobacteria > Pseudomonadales > Azotimanducaceae > DATJGR01. The sequence continues at coordinate 2,353 of DATJGR010000308.1, forward strand.
GTTCAATCCATGGCAGTTGCCGATGGCGCAGGCAACCGAGCCGGTGTTGAAAGCAATGGGGGCCGTCGTTCATGCCGCCGATTCGCCCGAAGAGATCGTGCCGACCGTTTCGGCTGCGGCGCGCCTTGCGTTCAATACGTCGCGCATCGTCGCGGTGCTCATCTCACAACGCGTGGTGGGCACGAAGGAGTTCAAATGAGCGCGCGCAGGAACGATGCGCTCGATCGCCGCGCGGCGACCGCGGACATCTTGAGGGATCGCGGCGACATGCTGGTCGTGGCCGGTCTGGGTGCGCCCACCTGGGATGTGGCGGCCGTCGG
>DATJGR010000309.1:0-3135 GCA_035494855.1 Pseudomonadales bacterium
TCGCCGTGATCGGCGGCTTGATCACGTCGACGTTGCTGTCGCTGGTCGTCGTTCCGGTGGTGTTCACCTACGTCTATCGCGTTCAGGCGTGGCTGAAACAGATCATCGCGCCGAAACCGCTGCCGCCGGTTCATCCGCTGCCCACCGGACATGCGCCGGACGCGCGGCCGCTCTGGGCCGAAGAGCGCTCACCGATCCGTCAGCGCTCGGTGCGCTGATCGGCGCAATCCCATTTCACGAACAGAAAGGAAGTCATCGTGTATCTCACGCTCAAACACATCCATGTGGCCTTCGTGGCGCTATCGCTGCTGACCCTTCTGGTGCGCGGCGTCTGGCTGTTCGTCGATTCCGCAATGCTCGGCGAGCGATGGGTCAAGCTACTGCCGCACGTCGTCAACACCATCTTACTGGCGAGCGGAATCGCGCTGGCGATGTACTTGAGCATGTCGCCCGGTAACCAGCCGTGGTTGATGGCCAAGATCGTCGGCCTGATCGCGTACGTCGGCCTCGGCGTAGCGGCTTTCAGAGCGTCGGGTCCGACCGCCCGCAAACTGCTCTCGACGAGCGCCCTCGTTGCGTTCGCCTTCATCGTGAGCGTTGCAGTCAGAAAGACTCCATTGGGCTTCTTCGGCTAATCGTCGCGCCTTGATGAGCTCGTTGGTAAGTGGGCTTCACCGACTTCTGCTTCGCGCAAACCGGTGCGGCGTATCGCCGATCTGCGTCTTGAACGCAGCCACGAACGCGCTCGTACTGGAATAGCCGGCGCCCGCACCCGCTTCGGTAACCGACGCGCCCTGCTCCAGCAACGTGATCGCCTGCAGAAGGCGCAGCCGCTGTCGCCATTCCACGAAGCGCAGCCCCGTCTCGTCTCTGAACACGCGCTGCAGCGTTCGCGCGCTCGCGCCGGCTTCGCGCGCCAGCATCTCGATGCCGTCGTCCCGCGCCGGATCCTCCCGCAGCATGTGCGCGACCGACGCGGCCCGCCCGTCCTTCGGCATCGGCACGAACAACGGCAGACGCTCGGCCCGCGCGACGAGGTCCAGGAACACCTGCGTCAGATGCAGATGCTCGGAGTTCTCCCGCGCGAGCAACCGCAGCGTCACGATGTGCAGGATCAGCTCGCGCAACAGCGACCGCACGTCGATCGCGTGGCAGACGGACGGCAGCATCGCCGAGAACTCCGTCGGCACGTAAATCGTGCGCATCGCTACTTCGCCGCGCATCTCGATGGAATGTGTGACACCGGCCGGCGCCCACAGCGCGCGGGTCGGCGGGACCAGCCATAGCGTGTCGCCGGCAAGCACCTGCATCGTGCCCGACACGGCATAGATCAACTGACCCCAGCGATGGGAATGCGGCTCGAGCACGTGCCCGGCGGAATAGCTGACCCCCATGCTGCGCAGGCAGAAATCGCCCACCTGTCGTATTTCCGATAGAAGTTGTCGTTATCGATATATTGCGCCATCGCGCTCCGGCGCAAAACTGCCTCCCGCTTCGGAGCAATGCGATGCCAAACCACGTGCGCTTCTTTGCCATCACCGCCGACGATGTCGAACGCGCCAGAACGTTCTACGAGACCGTGTTCGGCTGGACATTGGAGGATTGGGGGCCGCCCGACTTCTACGTGATCCGCGGCGCCGGCCTTTCAGGCGCGCTTCAGGGGCGTCACGAACCGCTCGGTGAAGGCGCGGTCCCCTTCGAGATCACCGTGAGCGTGGACGACGTGGATGACATCGCGCGCAAAGTCGCGGCCGCCGGCGGCACGATCACAATGCAGAAGTCACGCATCGAAACCGTGGGAACACTGGTCTACTTCGAAGACACCGAAGGCAATCGCGTCGGCGCGATGAAATACGACAACTGAACGAAGGGGCACCGCATGGACAATCCGATCATCGGCTACATCACGCTCGGCGTGATCGACTACCAGCGCTCGATTGCGTTCTTTCGCGACGTAATCGGTTTTCCGCTGCTCTTCAGCGACGAGAAGTTCCAGTTTGCGCGTTTTCAGGCAGGCGACGTGACCTTCGCCGTAGTTGGCCACGTCGAGAACGACCGGAAGACCCGCGGCGACGTGCATACCGGCATCGCGATCTGCGTGCCCGACGTCGACGCGGCTCATTGCGAACTCGCCGCCAACGGCGTGCGGTTCACGATGCCGCCCTCGAAACAGCCGTGGGGCGGCTACATGGCGTTGTTCGCCGATCCCGATGGCAACATCTTCTATCTCGACAGCGTTGAGGCAAACCGATGAGCATCCTGAACGATCCGAAGCTGGAAGCGCTGCTCGCGGCCCTGCACGCACAGAGTGAAGGTCAATCGGGCGCCATGGCGGAATACTTCGGTCGGCGCGCGCGCGAAGGCACGCTCGACTGGAAGCACATGGACGAAGAAACGCACAGCTTCTTCCGGGACAAGATGGTGGCGCTCGAAAAGGACAAGGCCGAGTACTGCTACGCGCTGTGCCGTGCGCTGCGCGCAACGCGCGTCGTCGAAGCCGGTACCTCGTTCGGCGTTTCTACGCTCTATCTCGCGGCCGCGGTCAGAGACAACGGCGGCGGTACGGTGATTGCGACCGAGTACGAACCCTCGAAAGCAAAAGTCGCCCGCGCCAATTTCGCCGCGGCGGGTCTCAGCGACTACATCGACCTCCGCGAGGGCGATCTTGCCGAAACGCTGAAAGCCATCGATGGACCCGTCGATTTCATGCTGCTCGACATCTGGACCGACGCAGTGATGCCGGCGGTGCGGAACGTCGCCCCGCACCTCCGCGTTGGCGCGATCATCGTCGCTGACAATACTACCGAGGCGCGCGGCGGCTATCGCGACTACTTCGCCTACATCGCCGATCCGAAGCACCGCCTGCGCACGCTGACCCTGCCGTTCGCCGGAGGGTTGGAGATGACGGTGCGCATGTAGCGTATTGGCGACATGATTGATCGGAGCCGCCAGTTGCGATGACGTGATCGGTGGGTGATCGGTGTTCCGGGTACGCTCGAGCCATCCCTGGTCGCTCTATCCGGGGCCATCCCTGGCCCCGGATGCCCCTCCACACCGACCACCCACCGCTCACTCCCCAGAGACCCGTTACCGACTCGACTCCGCTCGCAAAGTGATTCCACGTGCCAGGCACGG
>DATJGR010000310.1:0-3843 GCA_035494855.1 Pseudomonadales bacterium
GGCTCGGCGCACGGTGCTGTGGCGGGAGGCAGGGTTGCTGCTGGTGCTGACGCTTGCATGGGCGGTGGCGAGGCGACCTCCCGCCTACGATGGTCTGGTCGGTCGGGCCTTCGAAGGTTGGCCGCTTGCGGATGCGCGCGACCGCGCGGTTGCAACTGTGCGAGCGGTCGAGACGGCGATCATCGATCGGTGGCATGCCACAGTCGCGAACCGCACTGCATCAACGTCCGAAAGCGCATCGGTTGCAGCGACGCCGGCGCTGGCCGGGGTTCCGGCTTCAGCCTCTGATCCGATGGCAAACGGCAAAGCGCCACCGCCGACAGCCGACATCATCGAACTGCAACGCGACGCCGCAGCCGGCGATGCGACCGCAATCGCGCATCTCAACGAGCTGGCGGATTTCTATGCAGCGCTTGCCTCCAGCGCCGAGGCGCGCGGAGACCACGCGGCGGCAACACGTCACCTGGCGATGGCTGCGTTGATGCGATCGCCACCCGGACGAGCCGAGGCCGCGGGCACTGTGGCCGCCCCGACCGAACCTGCCCCGCGTCAGAGCCAGGACAAGGTGTCGCCTGCCGACGACGCGGTCGCGCAAGCGCGTCGGCTGCAATCACAGGGTGCGGTGTTTGCTCCTCCGCAACGCAATGTCGTGAGTGTTCTGGTCGAAGCGCTGAGGCTCGACCCAGCGCATCAGGAGGCCCGCCGACACCTGAATCTGGTGATCGATTCACTCAACGGGCGTATCGGCACGCTCATTGCGAATCATCAGTTCAGGGCCGCGGGATCGTTGCTGGCGCAGCTGGCAGACGACGGTATTCCAGTGCTGTCGAACGGCAACGTAAGGGACCGGCCTCCATTTCTGGATGCCCGGGCCTGGCAGTCGCTTGCTGTCTCGAGTCTTCTCGTGGAAGCCGACGCGCTCATTCAGCAGGGGTTGATCGCCACGGTCGGCAACGACAATGCGATCTCCCGGTTGGAGTCCGCGACCCGCATCGACCCCGGCAATCCTCTAATCGACGACATGCGCGCGAAGAGCGCCGGCATGCTGTTCCTCGACGCGCAGCGGGCCGCCGAGTACGGCAGGCGCGAGGAAGCCAGACGGCTCACGAACCTCGCCAATTACGTGCGCGACGGTTTCGGGGCCTGACGTCATCGGTCGAATTATGTGTGTCTGCCGGTGCCGGGCATCGGCAGACACATGGAACCAGCCGTACTGGAGCGTGCCCCAGCGACGCTACTGAGGCGCAGTTCCAGGGGCGCGACGCATCCGCAACGAGCCCTCTTTCGCCTTGCTCATGTCGAGCAGCTGGTCTTTCTTGGCCAGCAGATCTTCGTACGAGAGATCCGGATTCTTGAACGTGATGTCGTCGTTCGTGAAGATGGCCGAGCACGAGAAACGGCCGTTCCCGGCGTGAATCACTTTGCCGTTCGGCGCGTCTTCAGCGCACATCAACAGCACCGCCGGCGTGACGAGCTTCGGATGCCGCATCGGATCCGGGTCGTCGGGGTTCACTTTCATGCCGGGAATCGTGCCGATGAGGCGCGTCTCCGCAGCGGGCGCGAGCACGTTCACGCGCACGTTCTTCGGCGCGCCTTCCTTCTCGAGCACGTTCATCAGCCCGAGCATGCCCATTTTCGCCGCGCCATAGTTGGCCTGGCCGAAGTTGCCGTAGATGCCGGACACCGAACTCGTCAGCACGACGCGGCCGTAGTTCTGATCGATCATGTACGGCCACGCGGCGTGCGTGACGTAGGCGGTACCGTCGAGGTGCACGGCCAGCACGATGTCCCAGTCTTCGAGCGGCATCTTCTTGAAGCTCTTGTCGCGCAGGATGCCGGCGTTGTTCACCAGGATGTGCACGGTACCGAATGCCTTCACCGCGTCGTCGATGATCGACTTCGCGCCTTCCTTCGTCGCCACCGACGCCTTGTTGGCGATCGCGGTTCCGCCGGCCGCATTGATCTCTTTCACGACCAGGTCGGCCGCATCGCCCGCGCCGGTGCCGTCGCCCCGGCCGCCGAGGTCGTTCACGACTACCTTGGCGCCGCGCTTGGCGAACTCGAGCGCGTGCGCCTTGCCGAGGCCGCCGCCTGCGCCGGTGATGACGACCACTCTGTCTTTGAAATCACTCATCGATCGATACTCCCCCTAAGGTTTAGCCCTGGCCTTCAGCCCGGTTTTCGTAACGGCTCACCGTGAGCCATCGGATGACTGCGTAACATAATCTACTTCGCTTGCCAGGCGAACCCGGGCGAACGATTCTCTAGCCCCTGAACGACCCGCAGCGCGATGAAGGGGCCGACATGAAACGCATTCTCGCCTTCGACGCCGCCGCGATTCATCGCGGCAACAAAGGGCTCGACATCGATCATGCCGCGGTAGAGCGCGACGTCGATGTGCTGCTGGGGCGGATGACGCTCGCGCAGAAAATCAACGAATTGCGCGGCCGCGAGCCGCGACCGACCGAGGGGTTGTACTACGCCGGCGGCGACGAAACGCTGGGCCTGCCGCCGTACAGGATGGTGGATGGTCCACGCGGTGCACGCGCCGGCACGGCGACCGCGTTCCCGGTCGCAATCGCGCGGGCGGCGACGTTCGACGTCGAACTCGAGCGGCGCGTCGGTCTGGCGATCGGCCTCGAAGTGGCAGCCAAAGGCGGCAACGTGCTGCTCGCGCCGACGATCAATCTGTTGCGCCACCCGGGCTGGGGAAGGGCGCAGGAAACCTACTCCGAAGATCCGCACCACATGGGCGCGATGGCGGTCGCGTTCATCAGCGGTGCACAGAACCACGTGCTCGCCAGTCCAAAGCATTTTGCGCTGAACAACCTCGAAAACACGCGCTTCGAGATGAGCGCGGAGGTCGGACCGCGCGCGCTGAACGAGGTGTATCTGCCGCACTTCAGGCGCTGTGTCATCGAAGCCGCCGCGGCCTCGGTGATGAGCGCGTACAACAAGGTGAACGGCGTGTACTGCGGCGAACACCCGCAGTTGCTCACCGACATTCTGCGCGAACGCTGGGGCTTCAAAGGGTTCGTCGAGTCCGACTGGTTCCTCGGCACGCGCTCCACCGCACCGGCGCTCAACGCCGGGCTCGACATCGAGATGCCCGGTCCGTATCGCTTCACCGACGAAAAGATCGAGGAGGCGCTGGCGTCGGGTGAACTGAACGAAACAGTGATCGATCGGAACGCGCGCAACTCCGTGTATCAGAAAATCGCGTGGCGGCTCGCGGACCAGCACATTCCGGACGCGAGCGTGGTCGAGTGCCCGGCGCATGTCGAGCTCGCGCGCCGCGTGGCGGAAGAGTCGATCGTGCTGCTCAAGAATGCCGATGGTCTGCTGCCGCTGTCGAACCGCTCCGGTTTGCGCATCGCCGTGGTCGGCGATCTCGCCGACCTGGTGAACCTGGGCGATCGCGGCAGCAGCTTCGTGACCTCGTCAGCGGTTACGACGCCGCTGGCCGGCCTGCGGGCACACGCCGAGCAGACCACACTCGTGCACTTCAGATCCGACGCGGATTTCAGCGCGTTGCGCGACTTCGACGTCACCGTGGTCGTTGCCGGCCTCACCTACAAGGACGAGGGCGAGTTCATTCCAACCGCGCAACAGGAAGCCGAAGGCGGCGAACTCGCGCGCGGCGGCGACCGGGCGGAGCTCGCGTTGCCCGCACGCGAACGCGAACTGATACTGCGCGCGGCGCGCGCCTCGACGAAAACCGTGGTGGTGCTCGAAGGCGGCAGCGCGATTCTCGTCGACGAGTGGATCGACGCGGTGGATGCGCTGTTGATGGTGTGGTATCCGGGCCGCGAGGGCGGGCACGCGATCGCGAACGTGCTGTTC
>DATJGR010000311.1:0-19094 GCA_035494855.1 Pseudomonadales bacterium
CGGCCAAAGCCGCCCCACACGGGTCACAGCACGAACGCTCCGGAACGCAGCAGATAGGCAAACTCGCGCCGCTGCTCCTCGTTCAGCAGTTCGAATATGCGTCGGGTTGCCGCGAGCAGATCGGCGTTCAGCAGTTCGGTGGCTCGCGTTCTATTCGCGAGCGCGGCCGTCACGCGATCTGCATCGAATGCAGCTTCGGTGAATGCCGCGGCGACGTCGGATGTCGATCGATCCTGATCGAGCCGAGCCTGGTTGTATGCGGTCTTCAATCGATCCAGCACATCGACCACGTCGCGAATCTGCGCTTCGCTCAGGTTCAGCTTCCACGCCAGATGGCGCAACGGCCGGCGAACGCCGAACGTAGGGCCTGACGACCAGCTGAACATCGAGTGGGTGCGATGGTGCGGTTCGGCAGCCGCTTCGGCGTACGCGCGTTGCCAGCATCCGGTGGCATACGCGTGACGCCACGCACGGTGGTACATGAACATTTCCAATCTCCTTCACCAGGGCTGTCGCTCCCGGCGGGTTGCAATGTGCGGGCGAAATACCGCGCACGGGTCGATCTTAGTCCTGTCCGCAGCGCGGCGTCGAGACGCGCACGACGTGCGTCTCGTCCTCCTCGCCGACCGGTCGGCATTGCGCACCACCGACGGTTGCATATAGGCGCAACGGGCGATAGCGTCCTGCACGCGTCCAATGCACAGAGTCCGACGTCAGTGGCCCTCAAAATCGTGGTGTTGAACCCGAAAGGCGGTTCCGGCAAGACCACGATTGCGACGAACCTCGCATCCCTCTACGCGGCCCGCGGCCAGTTTCCCGCCCTTCAGGATCTCGATGCGCAAGCATCCAGTACGCGCTGGCTTGCCAAGCGCACCGAGCACATGCCCCGCATTCACGGCGTTTCGCCGTTCAACGTCCCGGCCAACGTGACGCGCACGTTTGCGATGCGCATTCCGAACGAGGTGCAACGCATCGTCGTCGACACGCCGGCGGCCATCAACAAACACCAGTACGTCGAATTCACTCGCGATGCCGACCGCATCCTGATTCCCGTGCTGCCCTCGGATATCGATATTCAGGCGGTCACGCGCTGCATTGCCGATCTCCTGCTGCACGCGAAGATCCAGCGCACCGAGAATCGCATGGCGGTGGTCGCGAACCGCGTGAAACCCAACACGATGATCTTTCGCTCGCTGATGCGCTTCCTCGATGCGCTGAAGATTCCGGTGATCGCGGTGCTGCGCGACTCACAGAACTACATCCGCGCGGCGGAATCGGGCGTCGGTCTGCACGAAATGAAGGGTTCACGGTTCCGCGTCGACCAGGCGCACTGGGAGTCGCTGATTGATTGGCTCGAAGCCGGCAAAATGCCGACCGGCGACATGGAGAGGGCCAAGACCGGAACCGCGGAAGCGACAACTGCTGAAGCGGTTACGGCCGACGAGGCACTGGCGGAGACGGCCGCGGCAACCGCGGAACAGGAGCCTCCATTGCGTCTCTTCGGAGTTTCGGCTTTCATCAAGCGCGATTCCTGAAGAGCATCTTTTCTTGGCGCGCGCGTTCGACGGCATTCGAGTCATCGATTTCACCCAGGTACTCGCCGGACCGTTCGCGACGCAGCAGCTCGCGCAACTCGGCGCCGACGTCATCAAGATCGAACAACCCGGCACCGGCGATCAGACCCGCGGCCTCATGCCAGGTAGCGACGATGCTGGCATGTCGCCGTCGTTTCTCACCTGCAACATCGGGAAACGCAGCCTCACGCTGAATCTCAAAGCGCCGCAAGCGCGCGCCATCGTGCATGCGTTGGTTCGGAGTGCCGACGTCGTGGTCGAGAACTTCACGCCGGGCGTCATGCAGCGCCTCGGCTTCGACTATGCGTCGTTGGCCGCGCTGAAGCCGGATCTGTTGTATTGCTCGATCTCCGGTTACGGGCAGAGCGGGCCAAAATCGAGCTACCCGGCTTTTGACGGCGCGATTCAGGCCGCCAGCGGCATGATGGCGATCAACGGCCATCCTGAAACCGGCCCGACCCGAACCGGCTACATGCCGGTCGACATGGCCACGGCGCTGAATACTGCATTCGCGATTGCAGCAGCTCTATATCGCCGCAGCGTGAGCGGCCAAGGTCAGCGCCTCGACGTTGCCATGATGGATACTGCGATGGTGATGCAGGCGCCGCAGGTCAGCGGCTTCCTCGTCAACGGTGTGCAACCGGAACTGTTCGGCAATCGCTCGCCTACGCGCGCCCCCACCGCGAACGTCTTCGCGACCGCCGACGGCCTCATCCAGGTCGTCGCATTGAAGGAACTACAGGTTCAGAAACTTTTCGAGGTGCTCGGCTGCCTCGATCGATATCAGGATGCACGATTCAGCTCGAACGACGCGCGTATCGCGAATACACCGGCTGTGAACGAACTGCTGACGAGCCTGTTCGCGCGCGCGACGACTCAGATGTGGCTCGAGCGGCTGATCGGCGCCGGTGTGCCGGTGGCCGAGATTCGCGATTTCGCGGCGGTGACGGCAGATCCACAATTCGAAAACCGCTCCGCATTGGTCGAGATCGATTCGCCGATGAAACCGGGTCGGCGCGTCCGTGTCGTCGGCAGCGGCTACGTGGCGATTCCTGACGGACCTGCACCCCTGCGTCCGCCGCCGAAACTCGGCGAACACACCGACGAGATTCTGGCCGAGCTCGGCTATCCGCAATCGGACATCGCTGCGCTGCGCGCGGCATCGGTGATCTGACGTGCGCGCGGTCGAACGCACGATCGTCGCCGCAATGCCCGAAGCCGATGCGCCAAATCCCGGCAATCCGATCCACTCCAGCGATGGAGCCCGCGACTACGGCTTTCGCGCGGCGCTGGTCGGCGGCGCGACCATCTACGGCTGGTGTGCAGCCGCGATCGTCGATGCGGCCGGAATGGCGTGGCTCGACCACGGTTGGGCCGACGTTGCATTCCGGCGGCCCGTGTTTCCGGACGATCGATTGACCATCGCCATCAGGGCTGACGGAGTGTTCGAGGTGCGCGGCGACGATGCACGCGTACGCATCGACGGCCACCTCGGCCTCGGCGATGCACCGTGGCTGTCCGAGTTCGTGTTTCCGCAGCACAAGCCTCCCCAGCCTGCAGCCGACCCATTGCCGCGCCTTACGCCGCAGAACGTGCCGGTGGGGCAGGACCTGCGCACACGCCTCGTGTCGCTATCGCGCGAAGAGGCGGAAGTGTTCTGTCGCGAAAAGCAGAACGAATCGTTACCGTGCTTTTACGGTGATTCCGCCCACATCCATCCGGCGTGGTACGCGAACCAACCGATCTACTGGCTGCACCATTCGTTCAGCTACGGTCCTGCGATTCACACCGCGAGTCGCGTTCAGCATCGTCGCGGAGCGCAGGTCGGCCAGACCCTCGTCGTCGCCGGCCACTGCGTCGACGCATTCGAACGCAAGGGGCATCAGTACATCGTCAACGATGTCGAGATACGCGATGCCGCGGGCGTATCGATCGCCGCGATCCGACACACCGCCATTTACCAGGTCGCCAGGACCCTTTGATTCCAGGAGAGCGTATGAAAATCAGGTCGACGCTATTTGCCGCTTGTCTTGCAGTGATGCTCGCCGCATGCAGCCCGCACGACACGCGCGCCGGCATCCTGCTCGGCGGCGATGAAGCACCGGTGCCAGCCGACTGGCGTTTCACCGACGACACCAAAGAAATCGCCGTGCAGGTGCACACGCCGTATCTCATTCCGCACGCGGTCACGATCTGGTGTGCGCAGGTGGACGGGCAACTCTACGTCGCCGCGAGCAATCCGAAGACGAAACGCTGGCCCGGCTGGGTGGATGACGATCCGAACGTGCGGCTGCGCATCGGCGACAAGACGTACCCAGTGCGACTCGTGCCGCTCGACGATCCGAACGTCGTCGCAGGCGTGCAAGCGGCGTACGCAGCGAAATACCAGTTGACCGCGCGCACCGGCGAAGCACCGCCGGATGTACGCTACTGGCACGTCACCGCGCGATCCGACGCCGCGTCCTGAGTTCGCCGGATCGGCTTGACCAAACGGTACGCTTCGCCGATATTCACCCAATCGGATGAATATGGATCGCGATGCGAGCGACGTTGAACCACACCTTGATGGCGATCGCCGACCCCACGCGGCGAGCGATCCTTCACAAACTCGCCGGCGGCGAGGAACGCGTGACCGATCTAGCGCGACCGTTCGCAATGTCGCTGAATTCGGTCTCGAAACACATCCGCATTCTCGAACGCGCGCGTCTGGTGCGGCGCCGACGTTCGGGCCGCGAGCACCTGCTGTCGATCAATCCGAAGCCGCTCGACGAGGCAGCCGACTGGATCGAAACGCAGCGCGCACTGTGGACCGCGCGTCTCGACGCGCTCGACGATCTGTTGAAAGTCGAAGACCGCGCAGCGGCTTCGAGAAAAAAGAAAGGGAGTTCTCCATGAGCAACGAGACGAAATTGAACGTGGTGCAGGTACGCCGCCACTTCGACGCTTCCGCCGAACGCGTGTTCGATGCGTGGCTCGATACGACGCGCGCCGCGAAGTTCCTGTTCGCGACGCCGGCCGGCGTGATGGTGCGCGCTGAGATCGATGCGCGCGTCGGGGGACGCTTCTGCTTTGTCGACCGTCGCGACGGCGTCGACGTCGAACACGTCGGCACGTATCTCGAAATCGATCGGCCCCGCCGCCTGGTGTTCGAGTTCGGCGTACCGCAATACTCCGCGGAGCTGACACGCGTGAGCATCGACATCGCCGCAATCGGCGGCGGCTGCGAACTGACGCTGACGCATCAGGACGTGCTGCCCGACTTCATCGACCGAACCCGTCAGGGCTGGACCGGCATACTCGAGGGACTCGCCGGCGCGCTGTGAGGCATCAGCCTTCCGGGGCGCGCCACAGATACCAGCTCGCAACCGTGCGATAGGGCGCCCACTTCGCGCCTCGCGCCAGCACCTCTTTGGGCGTCGGCATTTCGCGCTTCCTGAACGCCACAGAGAAACCTTTGCGTATGCCGAAGTCGTCGGCCGGCAGCACGTCCGGTCGGCCGAGCCGGAACATCAGCAGCATCTCCACGGTCCAGCGACCGATGCCGCGCACGTGCGTCAGCCGATCGATCAGAGCGGCGTCGTCCATCGCGTGCGCCTCGGCGAGCGTAGGAATCTCGCCGATGACCGCGCGCTGCGCGAGGTCGCGCAACGACAGCATTTTGGCCTGCGAAAGGCCCGCGCCGCGCAGTCTCTCGTCGGACGCGCGCAGGATCTGCTCGGGCGTCGGGCCGTGATGCGCGTTCGGAAACAGCGCGCGCAGCCGCGCGAAGATCGTCGCAGCGGCGCGCCCGTTCAGTTGCTGATAAACGATCGATTCGGCCAGCGCGACGAAAATGCTCGGCGTGCTCTTCAGTTCGAGGTCGTACTTGCCGATGCGGTCGATCGTACGCGCGAACGGAGGATCCGACTTCTTGAGATGTTCAACCGCCACGGCGGGATCGAATCCATACACGCCGTCGCCCTCGAAGAGGTCGCGTTCGTTCCGGTGCGCGCCTTCGATCGTCAGCAAGCGGAGCTTCGTCGTGATGCCGCCGTTCGCCGAAAACCCGCCGACCTTGCCGCCCGCGGCAAGTACGCGGTGGCACGGCACGATGATCGGGAACGGGTTGCGCCCAAGCGCCTGCCCTACCGCGCGCGCCGCGCCGCGATCGCCGAGTTGCGCGGCGATTTCGCCGTACGTCAACGTACTGCCTGGCTGAATCGTGCGCGCCACCGCATAGACCCGTTGGTGAAACGCCGGCACGCCGCTCATGTCGAGCGCGACTTCCGACAGATCGCGTGGCTGACCTCGCAACAGTGCGACCACATCGTCGATGGTCCGTTGCACCGCCGCTGGCGGCGTTGCCTGTTGCGCGTCCGGTAGCCGCTTCATCAGTCGCGCGCGCGTCTGATCCTCGCGGCCTTCCGGCAGCAGGAATCCGAGTACGCCGCGCTCTCCCCAGACGATGCCGCAGCGGCCGACCGCGGTGTCGAACAGTGTGAATTGAGGTGCACTCATCGTGGGCGAAATCCTAGCACCCGCGTGTGCCTGATATCCTCCGGTGACAGTTCAGTAGACGCAGCAAGGGGAATCCAATGGCCATCGACTTCACGTTTCCCGACGAGATAGAAGACGCACGGCTGCTCGTGCGCAAGTTCATGCGCGACACCGTGCGGCCGAGGATGGCCGAGTTGCAGGCGCGCAAAGCGAAGCGCGACGAGTGGAGCAGCGCGATCAAAGGTTTACGCGAGGCCGCCAAAGAGCGCGGACTGTGGTGCCCGCACATGCCGGAGTCGTTCGGCGGCATGGGGCTCGGTCACGATGCGGTCGTGCTTCTCGATGACCGAGCCCGAAGTGGCCGGCTCCGATCCGACGCAGATCCAGACCACCGCCGTCGAAGACGGTGACGAGTGGGTGATCAACGGCCATAAGTGGTTCACGTCCGGCGCGCACGGCGCGGACTTCGCGATTGTGATCGCCCGCAGCGATCCCGATGCCGATATCGCGCAAGCGCGCAACAGCGCCTTCATCGTGCCGTTGGCGTCACCGGGTTTCGAAATCGTCCGCGACGTTCAGACGATGGGTGGCGGCGGCGGACATCCGGAGGTGCGCTACACCAACGTGCGCATTCCGAAGGAGAACATCCTCGGCGAACGCGGCGCGGGCCACAAACTCGGCCAGGTGCGTCTCGGCCCCGCGCGCCTTGCGCACTGCATGCGCTGGCTCGGACAGATCGAGCAGGCGCTCGAAATGCTGGTCGACCGCGCGCAGAAGCGGTTCGCGCACGGTTCGCTGCTTTCGGAGAAACAGGGTATTCAGTGGATGATGGCGGAGAGCGCGCTCGAGCTCTATTCCTCGAAACTGATGGTGCTGCACGCGGCGTACAAGATCGAGAACGGCATGGATTTCCGGGCCGAAGTGTCGATGGCGAAGCATCACGTCGCGAACACGCTGTGGAAAGTCGTCGATCGCGCGTTACAAGTGCACGGTGCGCTCGGCTATTCGAACGACACGCCGCTGGCGCAGATGCTGATCAGCGCGCGTTGGGCGCGCATCGCCGACGGCTCCGATGAGGTGCATCTGATGCGGATCGCAGAGATGGTGATGCGGTCTTACAACGAGACCGGCTCCGTCAACCACGCCGTCGGCGATCTGCCCGTGTAGCCGTCGTGGCACCGCTGGCTCTGCGACGCTTCGCGAGGAACGAATCACGATGGCGAGCGGAACACGACGAACTTGCTGGCGAGGAAGTTGACGCTGAGCCCCGCGAGAGATCCGGCCGCCACGCCCAGCACCGGATGCGCACGCACGAGCGGCATCGACGCGATCGCGGCGGCATACGTGGCGTAGTTGACGGCGCCGCCGGCGAGATTCGCCACGATGAACCGCGCCCATTCGGCGATGATCGCCGGCTTGCCGTGCGCGTGCGTGGTGAACGTGAGCCGCCGGTTGCCGTACCACGTGAACGTCGCCGCGACGAGATACGACACCACGCGCCCCGAGTACAGACCGAGGCCGGCCCAAACGGCGACGTACAGCACCACCGTGTCGACGACGAACGCGGTCGTACCGACCACGGCGAAGCGGAAAAACTGGAGCGTCCACAGCCGTTCGAGCCACTCGAACGGCAGCCGGGCGATGCTCAACCGCCGATTCCGGGCGAGTGCAGCGACAGATACTGCAACCGTTTCAGTTCCCAGCGACCGCGCGTCACCGTATCCAGAATGAACCCGCACACGAAGCTGAGCCACGCGAGCAACATCAGCCCGGTCGTCAGCACCGCGGTCGGTAGACGCAATACGAGGCCGGTCTGGAAGTAAGCGATGAACAGCGGGATGGCGAGGCCGATCGATACCAGCGCGAGCGCGACACCGATGATTCCGAAGAACCACAGCGGCCGTTCTTCCTTGGCGAGCGTGACGATCAGCATCAGGATGCGCCAGCCGTCGCGATACGTTCGCAGCTTGCTCTGCGAATCCGGCGGCCGCTCCTTGTAGGCGGTGACGACCTCGTCGGTGGGCATCAGCAACTGGAGCCCGTGCACGGTCATCTCCGTTTCGAGACCGAAACCGGTCGTCTGCGTCGGAAAGCTCTTCACGAACCGGCGCGACAGAACGCGGTAGCCCGAGAGCATGTCGGTGACGTGCGCGCTGAAGACCCAGCGGACCAGTCCGGTGAGGAGGCGATTGCCGAAACGGTGGCCGGGCCGATAGGCGGCTACGTCGGTTTCCTTGCGCACTCCGGTGATCATGTCGAGGCGGTCGGCGACGAGCTTTCGAACCATTTCGCCCGCCGCATTGGCGTCGTACGTGTCGTCGCCGTCGCACAGCACGTAAACGTCCGCCTCGATGTCGGCAAACATGCGCCGCACTACCGCGCCTTTGCCTTGGGCGCGCTCGCTGCGCACGATTGCACCGGCCTTGCGCGCCACTTCCATGGTGGCGTCGCGCGAATTGTTGTCGTACACGTACACGCTGGCCGCAGGCAACGCGCACCGGAATGCCTCGACGGTGATACCGATCGCCGCTTGTTCGTTGTAGCACGGCAGCAGCACCGCAATAGAAGGCGCGGTCGGGGCGGGTAGATCGTTCATTCGGACGAAGCCTTGTGGGGGGATGCATTGCGTTCGAGGGCGCACCACCGTAATGGCTCGCCGATGTTCGAGCGAATTGTGGCGCATTCAGCGCCCGCCAGCACCAGACCGTCGGCGCCGAATGCAGCGACCGCGCGGTCACGTTCATGCTCGATGAACATGCCGAAGATCGGCCCGTCGTGCGCATCGATGCGGGCGCGCATCCGGTCGCCGAACGCCGAGTGTGACGATGGCGCATCGAGCCACCCGTCAATGCGCAGGAACGGAATCTGCGGTGGGAACGACGGTACCAGGTAGCCCATCGGCTCGAGACCGGCCAGCACCACCAGCGTGCGATCCGGCTCTGCGATCGGCGGCAACGACGCATCGACGTAGCCTCCACTCCAACCAACGCCGCCGATCGGAATCCAGCGCCAGCCGACGCCTAGCAATGCCACGCACCCGAGCGCCACCAACGCCGCATCGCGCCCGCGCGTGCCGAGCACCAGCCCCAGCCCGAGCGCCACCAGCAGCGGCGCGAGCATCTCGAGCGTGACCACGTATCGATACACGCCGAACACCGATACCCACACCACATAGCTGACGAGTGCCGTCGCGAACAGGAGCCGCATCGGCTGGGTGAGCCCGCGGCGCTTCACCAACGCCCACCCCACCGAGAGCGGCACGACTGCGTACGCAATCGCGATCTTCACGTCGCGGAACGGAACGTCGTTGACACGCATGCCGTCGTACGAGAACACGAACGGGTACACCAGCGCTTCAAACAAACTGCGCGGCACGAAGCGCTGGTCGCGATACGAAGCATCCAGAATCAGCGGCGAACCGATGATGTCGTTGAAGTACGGAAAGAACGGGTTGCCGGTCTGTTGCCACAGCGTGTGCGCCCACGCGCCGCCGAACAGAGCCGCGCCGGCGATACCCCCGAGACCGAGCACCGCTACACGTCGCCAACGGACCTGCAGAGGCGCGGTCAATGCGAACACGCCGACGGCAAGCCCGACTGCAAACGGAGCCATCGTCAGTTTGAGGCCCACCGCCATCCCGCAAGCGAATCCGGCGGCCCCGAAACGCCACATCTCGACGGTGGCGCCATCCGCTCGAACGACGAGCAACAACGCCGCCAGCACGAACAGCGTCATCGTCATGTCGTTGCTGGAGTTTCCGATCAGAATGAGCGCCATGCCGCCGCTGGTGCCCACGACTGCGAGTGCGAGCGAGAGCCATTGGTCACGCGACGTGCGAGCACCGATCGCAACGCGCGCAATGCGGAACAGCAGAACCAGATTGAGGCCGTGCACACAGCCGACGGCAAATCCGACGAACCATGGCGGCAGGTGTTGCGCGGCAACGAACACCGGCACGTCGGGCAACGGGTTGTAGTACGTGGCGTGATGCGCCACGGCTACGTCGAAGTCGAGGCGACCGGTCAGCAACGCGTACGGGTTGTACCAGTGGTAGTTGCGGAAATCCCAACCGGTATCGCGCCCGTGCCACAGCGAGATCAGTCCGAACAGCGGTACGAGTGCCCACGCCAATGCCGAGGGGACGCTGCGTAACGGTGCGATCGAGGGGCGGTCGTCGATGGTCATCGGATCGTTTCGGTGCGCGGCGTAGCGGCGAATGATACGGCCCAACGCCCGCGACCACCCGCGCTCTATGCATCCTCGTCTCGCAACCCCGAAGCGACTATTGCGTAACTATTCGGTTACGCGTAAGGTGATCCGACTGTTGGAAAAAGAGGGCACGACGATGGGGATCGAAATCAGCATGTTGAACGTACGCCGCAGCATCCTGATTCAGGCATCACCAGAACGCGTGTGGCGCGAATTTCAATCGTTCGAGCGGATCAGCGCGTGGTTTGGACGCGGCCATCAGCTGCACACGTTCGAACCGCGGCTCAACGGTCACGTCGTGATGAGTGTCGAGATCGGCGGCAAACGCCAGCGTTTCGGCGGTTCGATGATCGTGTTCGAACCGGAACGCGAGATGACGTTCGAGAGCAATTGGGAAGAAGCACCGTTGACCTGGCCGGTACCCACGTTCGTGACGATCCGCCTCACGCCGCTATACGATGCGACGCTGGTCGAGATCTTCCACCACGGCTTCGAGCGGCTCGGCTCCGAAGCGGCCGACAACCTGCAGGGCTACGAAGAAGGCTGGGACGTCAAACACCTGAAGGCATTGAGGTCGATCGTTGCGGAGTAGAGAAAAGAGCAGAGACGCGTTCACCGCGATTGCCGATCCGACCCGACGCGAGATCCTCGATCTGCTGCGCGCGCACGAGATCCTGCCGGCCGGCGACATCGCCGGACACTTCTCGAGCGCGTCGCGCCCCGGCATTTCGCGTCATCTCCGCGTGCTGCGCGAATGCGGTCTCGTCAACGTGGAGCGCGCCGGCAAGACGCAGAACTACACGTTGAACGCGCAACCGTTGCACGACATCCGCGACGGATGGCTCGCGAATTTCGCGACGATGCAGACGCAGAGCCTTGCCGCCCTTCGAAAACGAATCGAGGGGAGCCGCAAGCGGCGCTGACGCGCAGACTCGCGAGCTCGCATCGGCATCGATCTGGAAAGCGTTGGGGCGCGCCAACTGGTTCACATCGCGATGATGCGGCGAGGTCGAAAATGCGCGTCGTCGCGTTGATCGGGGGTGACATGAAAGCAACCGCTACGACACTCGTGGCTTTGGCGCTCGCGATTTCGCTACCAGCTCACGCGCAGGTGTTCAGGTGCGTGGATGGGGAAGGGCACACAGTGTTCTCCGATACGGATTGCGGAACACGCGCGGAGAAAGTCGAGGTCGTGCAATCCTCGGGCGGACTGTCGGCGATCACCAGCGACGGACTCTCCCCGCAGGAGAAGTCCGCGCTCGGTGCCGCCGAGGCGCGCGCCGCAGCGCAGGCCGGAAGCCCGCCGACCTCCAGCGGAAGATCCGCCGCCGCACCGGCGGCGAGCTCGCCCGAGCCGGCTCACCGAAGCTACTGACGCTTCCCTATAGGGGCGCGCGCGAGAACGTATGCTCTGCGCGTCTGCGCTTCCACGTCGGGCGCGTACGGTTCGCGTTCCTCGCGACGCAGCACGTCGAATCCCGCCTCCCGCAGCTGGCTGCACACCCGCTCGAGGGGGTGCAGGTGGAAATCGAGCGAGGCGGCAGTCTCCCACCAGTTCTCCACGCGCAAGCGTTCGTCGCCTATGTGGAAAGCCAGCGTCAGCAGTGCACCCGGCCGCGACACGCGACCGAATTCGTCGAACGCGACCCGACAATCGCGGGCTTCCAGGTTGACGATCGAGTAGAACGCCAGGATCGCGTCGAGGCTGGCGTCGTCGAACGGCAGCGCGAGCGCATCCCCTACTTGGAACGTGAGCGACGGATGGGCGCGCCGCGCTACGTTCACCATCTCGGGCGACAGATCGAGCCCCTCGACGCGCAACCCGCGCGCCGCGAGATACGCCGCCACGTGGCCGTCGCCGCAGCCCACCTCCATCACGGACGCGTCCCGGAACTCTCGCGTTACTTGCGCGGCGAACGCGTCGAGCCACGCGCGATCGAATGCCTTGCGCGCCAGTTCGTCGGCAAATCGCGCGTGGTATCGGCCGGCGACGATATCGTATGCGCGGCGAACTTCGTCACTGTTCATCTCGGCAACGTAACATCGTCAGCGAACCTGAACGCACCATGATTTTCAGGTTCGCGGTGAACGATTCTCGCGTTGCGCACGCGCCACGAAGCGGAGCAACGCGACGTTGAAGTAGTCGGGGCGTTGCAGCGGTGCAAAGTGGCTAACGCCCTCGAGCCTGACGAGTTCGGCACGGGGGATGTTCCGCGCAAGATATTCGGCGTGCTCGGGCTTGATGAATTCGTCGTGTTCGCTGTGCACGATGGCCACCGGCACGGCGATTCGGGCGAGATCGTCTGCGGTGTAGTTCGGTTCCGTTCGCTGCATCAACCCGATCGCGTCCGCAAAAGTCTGGAACTCATCCGGTGTGGCCGACAGCCGCGCGTAGTCTTTCACGTGTCTGCCGAAGCAACGCGACAACTTCGCGCTCGGTTCGACATCCTTGGTGCCGCTCGGATCCATGTTGCACGCGAAGAAGAACACGCCGGCTACACGCTCGGGCGATTGCGCGCCGAGCACCAGTGCGATGCACGCACCGTCGCTCCAGCCGGCGAGCGTCGCGCGCTCGATCCGCAATGCGTCCATCACCGCAACGACGTCCGATGCCATCAGCTCGTACGTGAACGGCCGCGCATCGCGCGTGCTGCGACCGTGACCGCGGCTGTCGATGACGATCGCACGGTTGGCGTTCTTCACCAGCGCCGGCACCTGATAACCCCAGTTGCCGCCGTGGCCCATGCCGCCGTGCAGCAGGATCACCGGCGCGCCCGTGCCGAAACTCGCATACCAGATGCGCGCGCCGTCGTGTTCTACATGACCTTGCTCGTTCGGCTCGGGCAACGGCGCGGCGCCTTCGGATTCAAATCGAATCAGATCGTCGTCGAATGCGTCCATTCTTCGATCTCCTATGCGCTCGGCATCATCGTTTCAACGATCGCTTTGCGCGTCTTCAAGCGATCGACCCATCGCGAAACCGGCGGGCGACCCGCGATCTCGTCGCCCAGTTCGACACGCTCCAGCACCAGTACGAATGGCGCATAGCAGACATCCGCGAGCGAATATTCCGCCACGAGCCACTCACGATCGCGCAATTGCTTCGCCAACACGTCGAGGTGGTGACCGATCTGGCGTCGCCCCTCTGCGACGCTCACGTCGGTCCATGGATCGGCCAGGTTCTCCGGAAGGCGCGGCGCCATCCACTTCTTCCAGGCCGGCGGCCAGTAGTCGGTTCCCCAGCACATCAGCTTACGCGCCGTCGCGCGCAGGCGCAGATCCGTCGGCATCAACCGCGGCTGTGGATACTTCTCTTCCAGATACTCGAGAATCGCCAGCGACTCGGCGACCGCGAATCCGTCATCATCGAGCACCGGAATCTGCGCGAACGGATTCAACTCGAGGAACCCGGCGTCGGGTTTCTTGCCGAACAGATCGGTCTTTACCGTTTCGTAGTCGAGACCTTTTTCGTGCAGTGCAATCCGCACGCGCCACGGGACAATCGAGAATGAATGCGTATAGAGCCGCAGCACAGTCCACCTCCTGACACATGACATGAACGCACCGCGCCACGAGCGCCTTTTCTACGGATGGATCGTCGTCGCCGCGGCGTTCGCCGTCACGTTCGTCGGCTTCGGCAGTGCGTACAGTTTCAGCGCGTTCGTCGAATCGTTGCAACGCGACTTCGCTGCTTCGCGCGGATCGGTCTCGCTCGTTTTCTCCCTGGCTGCGTTCCTGTATTTCGCATTGGGCGTCGTCAGCGGTCCGCTCGCAGACCGGTGGGGCGCGCGCAGCGTCACCCTGGTCGGCATGATCCTGGTTGGCCTCGGTCTCGCGCTCGCCGGCAGGGCTCGCACGATCGTCGAAGTGTACGTGGCGTACGGCCTCGGAGTAGGTCTCGGTGTGGGGTGTTCGTACGTGCCCGCGATCGGCGCGGTGCAACGCTGGTTCGTGCGACGCCGGGGCTTTGCGTCCGGCCTGGCGGTGAGCGGCATCGGTGTGGGCACCCTGGTCGTGCCGCCCCTCGCCGCGCATCTCATCGCGAGCGCCGGTTGGCGAACGGCCTATCTGGTACTCGGTGTGCTCGCCGCGGTGATCGGCGTCGGCATGTCGCTGTTCATTGCAAACGATCCGCGCACGCGCGGTGTGGGTCCTGACGACGATCCACCCAAGGCGGACGGAGCAACAGCGGTCCCCTCGGGAGTTTCGTTGGGCGCGGCGATCAAGACGCGGCAATTCGCCGCGTTGTACGGCGCGTGCCTGATCTGTTCGTTCGGGGTGTTCGTTCCGTTCGTGCATCTGGTGCCCTACGCGGTGGATCACCACGTCGAGCAGTCGTCGGCCGTGCTGCTGCTCGGCGTGATTGGCGTTGGCAGCACAGTCGGGCGTTTCCTTCTCGGCGGCTTAGCCGACCGCATCGGGCGTCAGTCGTTTCTGCTCGCGATGTACGTCGGCATGGCGATGTCGTTAGCGATCTGGGCGGTGGCGTCCGGGTTCTGGCTGCTGGCGGTCTTCGCGCTGGTATTCGGTCTCTTCTATGGCGGATGGGTCGCGATTCTGCCGGCCGTGGTGATGGACTACTTCGGCGGCCGCAACGTGAGCGGCATCATCGGCGTGTTGTATACGAGCGTGGCGTTCGGCGCGCTGGTGGGACCGAGCGCCGCGGGATTCGCGTTCGATGTCAGTCACAGTTACCTGATGCCGATTCTCGCCAGCGTTGCCGCCAATGTGGCCGCCGCGGGTATTGCCCAGTCTGCCTCGAGATCGCCCAAGCCGGCGTGGCAGTAGAGACTCCCGCGCCTCACGCCAACTCATCGCGAGGCCATCGATCCGGTCGCAAGCCACGCAGCGCACTCGGAACCCAGCTCTTTGACCGCGCGCGCCTCGTATTCTGCAACGTCTGACGGCGTCAGTGTGTCGCGCCAGCGACCATTCACGCCTTGGTTGATGAACACCTCTGCGCCTGCGTCCCAGAACGCGCCGGCCAGCGGCACGCTCTTGGTGGCGTTTCGCTTCATCCAATCGAACGAGCAGTACTCGACGATGTCGTTCCAGCGCGACGCGTCGACCGCAATCTCCAGAAACGCCGCAATGCGCCGCATTTCCGCTTGCATGTCGCGCTTCAACGACTCGAAATGCACGAACAGCACGTTCGGCAACTCGCGGATCTCCCACCACGAACGAACGTTTTCCCAAAACGGCCAGAACGGAAAACCGTCCCTGTCCATCCAGTTGCGCCAATACACTCGAACGTCCGCGGGCGGCGGCTCGATCGGCGGACCGACACGACCTGGCGTGTCGTTCAGCGCCGAGTACCACACCGCATTGGCGTTGACGTGATGGTTGTAGAGACTCCACACCACGTCGCGACCATCGCGCCCGATGTACAGGTATCGCGCCTTCGGCGAGAAGACGAGCGCGTCGACCGGCAGATGCGTCTTCAGGAACCGCCGGTGCGCCTGCGCTTCGACGATCGGCAGCTTCACGTGCTTCGGTGGTACGCGAAGATCGAGCCACGGCGACATGTCAGCGACTTCGAGATCCGGGTTACCGCCGAACATCATCTGCGCGACGATCTGTTGCATCCACGTCGTGCCCGACTTCGCATACGTCGAAATGATGATGTCGTCGTCGCGGAACTTCAGGTCGTTCCAGATGGTGGAGTCGAAATGGTGGCTGTGCAGCTCCCGCGTTTTCCGTGGCAGAACATTCGACGAACTCATGCATCCTCCCAACCAAGGGTTAAGAACAGACTCAACCTCGACGACCCACGTAAAGCAGATGGTTGCTCATTCCGTGAATGCTGGGGTCCGATGCTGCATCGAGCATCAGATTCAGCGCCACCGCATACGCATCGGGATCCTTGGCTGAAAGATCGGCGAGCGATCCTTGCAGCCCGATACTCAGACTTTCAGCGGCCAGCAATGTTACTGGTTCGATACCGAACTCGTCGAAGAACGGTATGACCTCCGCGGGACGCACGCCGAATCCGCAGCTGAACCGGCCGGCGACGTCGTTTTCGAAATGACCGCGCTCCGTCAATTGCTCCAGCCATTCCGGTTGCTGCAGATGACGCCGTTCGTCCCGGACTGCGATCGTTCGCCGGATAAACGAATAACGCGGCATCAATGCAACGAACGCGAGCCCTCCGGGGCGTAATACGCGAACCATCTCCGCAGTGGCGGCCCGGCGATCCTGCAACTCAGGAAGGTGATAGAAAGGGCCGAGCGACAACACCGCATCGAACGCACCATCCGGCCACTGATTCAGATCGCGCGCATCCGCCACTCCGATCGATTCGACGTTCGCCGCGACGCCTGCTTCGGCGATCTTCTCTCTCGCGATGTCCAACAGGTGCGGCGACAGATCGGCCAGGACGACGCGATAGTCACGCTCGGCGAGCCATATCGTGTACCTGCCGGGTCCGCCGCCGATGTCCAGTATCCGACCGAATTTCGGCAGGTGCGTCGACAGCGCATGACGCGTCACCGCGAACTCGATGGCCCCATCTTCGGCGTTGCACAAGCGTAGCCATTCACGCTCGCCGAACTGCGCGTAGTACTCGCGCACTCGATCTCGGGAATCATCCTTGGAGCTCATCTGGAAATCATACACGGCCGACCCCGACAAGGGCGTCGGTACAGGGTCGGCTTGCACACGAGTTCGTTCGTGGAAACCAGCCGCGCCACCGAGACCACGAGCTCGACGTCGCAGCACCCTTCCCCTGATCCACAAGACAGTTGACAGAAAAGTGCGTTCATGAGTAGTGTATGTGCAACGTGCATATGCACTACAGGACGTGATGATCACGCCATGACTTCGTACAAACTGCTTCAGTTCGCGCTCGTCCTGTTTGGCGCGATATTCCTTCTGGTGTATCCGCTCGCAATCTTGTGGCCGTCGGGCTGGGCGTGGCACGCCGGCGCACCATACGAATCGGACTATTTCATGATGATCGTCGGTGTGTACGCGACGCTGGGTCTGTTCCTGATCAACGCCGCCCGCAGTCCGTTGGCGAACCGGAGCCTCATCTGGTTCACGATCGTATCGAGCGTCGTGCACGCGGCGATCATGGCCGTGCAATCGTTCGGCGGTGAGGCGCACATGCACGTGGGCCATCTCTTGGGCGACGTTCCGGCGTTGCTCCTGGTAGCTATCGTTTTGTCGATCCTCCTCCCCGCTTCGCGCCGCGACGGAGAACCGTCATGACAACCACGCCGAAGAAGATGATCGAGACGTGCGCCTGCAACAAGGTTCGAACGGCCGCGCGCCTGGTGACGCGCGCCTACGACGACGCACTGCGGCCGACTGGGCTGCGTGCGTCGCAGTGCGCGGTCTTGGCTGCAATCGCCGCCCAGGGCCACGGCAACAACTCGATGTCGATCACCGAGCTGGCTCAGGCTATGAGCATGGATCGGTCGACGCTGAAGCGGAACGTCACGCCCCTCGAAACGCTAGGGTTGCTCAACGTCGGCGCCGAAGGCTGGCGCCGCAGCCGATTGCTCACCATCACCGATAAAGGAAAGGCAGCTCTCGAAGCCGCCGTGCCGCTATGGGAAGCCTCACAGAAACGACTAAAAAAGATGCTCGGCGCTGACGGCTGGTCAGACGTGCAGAGCACCCTCGACAACCTGATCAAGACAACAAGGGAATAGGAGTAACCCTCTCCGTGAGACCGATCTTCCGCTTATCCAAAGTCGTGCATATACACGATACTTCCAAACCGAAAGGAGATAGATCAATGAAATACTTCATCGACACACATGACAAAGCGAAAGGCACGTTTCCGCCGGTCGAGCTGACACCAGAGCAGTTCTTCGCGAACTTCGACGCCCTCGACGAAGCCGGCCGCGAGTTCGGCGTCTTCGCGCACGTCGCGCACGTCAGCCTCGAAGAAGGGAAGACCTTCTGCTTCATGTCCGGTCCCGACGAGGAGTCGATTCGCAAGGCGCACGCCGCGATCGATTTCCCCTATGACTCGATCACCGAGGTTCGGCGCGTTACTGGCTCTGACATGCGCGTTCCGGCGCGGGTGAAGGGCTAACTCGCGAACTCGCCGACCGCGACCTGAAGCAGCTCACCTCGCCGTTCTCTCCGTTCGGCGACCTGAAGCAGCTCACCTCGCGGCCGGCGATCTACCTATGATCGAACGAGTGAAGAAGATCTATCGCAACCCGGTGACTCGCGGGGTCGTGTTCGGTGTCGCGGCGGTACTGCTCACCATCCTGCACGTCTTCATCTTGGGGGTCATCTGGTCGCCGTAGTTCGGGCCAACGCGACGATGCGCTCGCGGCGTCCGCCTTCTTGCGCGGCTTCTTCGGTATGGTTACCGCCGATCGCAGCTCGGCACGCAGAGGTGCTCGACTACCGATTACCACGCCCTCTACAACGCCTGCAACCACGTCGATCGCAGACGATCACGATCGTCACGGCCACCGATAGGAGATCGGCCAATGGTTCCTTCGTTGATGTTAGCGATCGCCCTCGCCGGCACGGCTCTTGGTGCAGGCATCACCAGAGCCCACATGATGCGGCGGCATCGTCCACGCCTCTTCTTCGTCGACGCGCACGGCAAGGTCTACACGCTTGCCGATAAGCGACGACCGCCGAGCCGCGACGACTCGGATCGAGCAGTGAGCAGCGCGAGAAGAGTGCGCGGATCGTAAGCCACTAGCTATTCGTGCCCGTCCGGGCACCCACCGCGCGACGCAAGTATGCAGCGACGGAGCGTCTTATGTCTGTGCGACATTGGCTCGTAGCCTCTACCGACCTGTTGGGAGGGGGAAAGGGTTATGAACTGGGAAGAAGTGGGTGCAATTGGACAGATACTCGGGT
>DATJGR010000312.1:0-24355 GCA_035494855.1 Pseudomonadales bacterium
GACGTCACCCGGCGCGTGGTCGACATGGCGCATGCGTGCGGCGTGTCGGTTGAAGGCGAACTCGGCAACCTCGGCAGTCTCGAAACCGGTATGGGCGGCGAAGAAGACGGCGGCGGACACGAAGGCTCGCTGTCGATGCACATGCTGTTGACCGATCCGGAACAGGCCGCCGACTTCGTCAAGAAGACGCATGTCGATGCCCTCGCGATTGCGATCGGCACATCGCACGGCGCGTACAAATTCACGCGGCCTCCCACCGGCGACATTCTCGCGATTGGCCGCATCAAGGAGATTCACAAGCGCATTCCAAATACGCACCTCGTCATGCACGGCTCTTCGTCGGTGCCGCAGGACCTGCTCGCGATCATCAACGAATACGGCGGCGACCTTGGCGAAACGTACGGCGTGCCGCTGAGCGAAATCTGCGAAGGTATCAAGCACGGCGTGCGCAAGGTGAACATCGATACCGACCTGCGGCTCGCCAGCACTGCGGCGCTGCGCAAGTTCCTCGCCGTGAACAAGAAAGAGTTCGACCCGCGGAAATATCTCGCGGAAACGACGAAGGCGATGACGAAGGTCGTCATCGAGCGCTACGAAGCGTTCGGCACCGCGGGCAAGGCGCCGAAGCTGAAGCCGCTGCAGCTCGAGGACATGTTCAAGCGCTACGAAAAAGGCGAGCTGGATCCCGTCGTCAACTGACGTCGTGACCGCGCCATTCGATCCGGCGGTCGTCCGCGCCTCACTGAGGCCGTTGGTTCCCGGAGTTCCGACAGTACTCACTCCGGAAGAAGACGCGTATCTTCGCCACTACGGCATCCATTTCGCCGAGTCGATCGACGGCCTCGCCCATCAGCTCGGCCGCGTCCAAACGGCAACGCACACGATTGCTGCGCATCTATGGACGCCGCGTAACGCGACCGGCAGCGCGGTGGTGATCCATGGCTACTACGACCACGTCGGGCTCTATCGTCATCTGATCCGTTTTCTGCTCGACCGGGGGCTCGCGGTGCTGTCGTTCGATCTGCCGGGCCACGGGATTTCGAGCGGCGAACCGGCCACCATCGAGACGTTCGAGCACTACGTCGCGGCGTTCGATGCCTGCTTCCGGGCTTTCGAGAATCATCTGCCGAGGCCGCGACACCTGTTCGGTCAGAGCACCGGCGGCGCCATCGCGATGGAGTGGCTGCTCGCCAACGAGCTGACTCGGGCGACTACACCATTCGAGAAGATCGTTCTGTTGGCGCCGCTGGTTCGGCCGCACATGTGGCCGCTCAACCGCGTCGTTTACGAGATCGCGCGTCGCACGATCAAGGAGCGGCCGCGCTCGTTCGTGTTCAACACGCAGGACAAGGCATTCGTCGAGTTCCTGCGCGACCGCGATCCGCTGCAGGCGCGCACGCTGCCGGTGCAGTGGGTCACCGCAATGCAGGCATGGCGCAGGCGCTTCGAGAGCCGTAAACCGACCGATCTGACGCCGCTGGTGATTCAGGGCCATGCGGATCGAACGGTCGACCGCCGCTACAACGTGCGGGTCATCGAGCGTCTGTTCCGGCCGCGCGTGTTCTACATCCCGGAGGCGCGCCATCATCTCGTGAACGAGTCGCCAGCGATTCGCGAACAGATGTTCGACGCGATCGCGGCCGAGCTCGACGCAGTGACTGTCGGTGAACGGCGGGCGTGATTTGCGTTAGGTTTCCGGTGCGGATTGCCGCTCCGGCATGATCCTAGTGCTAACATCGCGCGACTTTGATGGAGATCCCTGACGATGCCTAAAGCGCTTCTGTTCGCGGTACTAGGATTCGCCTGTCTTGCAGCTACCGCCGGTGCCGCCACCAGTGCCGGTGCAACGGCGCCTGCGGCCGAGGCGTCGTACGACGGTCTGCAACGCCGCGAAAGCAAGGTGTTCAGCGACCTGTGGGTGCGCAAATACTTCGACGTGCGCAGCTACCACAAAGTGATATTCCTGCCGCCGACCGTCCAATACCGGCCGCTGTTGCAGGCCGCGCAGACCGATGCAAAAACGCTGAAAGCCTCACCGTTGACGAAGCGTCAGAAAGATTCGCTGCTCGAGATCCTCAATACCGCGTTCCGCGACGAACTCAAAAAGAGCCAGTATTTCAAGCTGACGGACGAACCCGATCTCGACGTGCTGACGCTGAGAGGCAGTCTGGTCGACGTCGTATCGTTCGTGCCGCCGAACGCGAGCGGCAAGAACGACCCGCTGACGGTCCCCGCGGTGGGCGAAGCGACGCTCGTGCTAGAACTCTACGACTCGACGTCCGACGCGATCATGGTGCGCGCGAGCGAGCACGTCGTTTCGAAGCATGAGGCCGACACGAAGACCGCAGCAGAGGCGGTGCAAGCCACGGCGAAGGCGTGGGCGACGATCCTGCGCGAACGCCTCGACGCAGCGGCGAGCATTCCGCTCAACAACGATTGAACGCGACCAACAAGGGAACGACGGCGCCAGGCACCGGCAGGCAGTTGTTTAGAAGAGCACGCGTGTTCTGATGGTTCCGTCGACCGCGCGGAGCTTTTCGAGCGCGAGCTGGCTGTGCTCCGCTTCGACGTCGATCACCACGTAACCGATCTCCGCATTCGTCTGCAGATACTGTGCGGCGATGTTTATGCTGCCTTCGCCGAACACGCGGTTGATGTGCGACAGCACGCCGGGTACGTTGCGGTGAATGTGCAGCAGCCGGTGACTGGATGGATGCGGCGGCAGCGCCACTTCCGGAAAGTTGACGGCGGATAGCGTCGAGCCGTTGTCGCTGTAGCGGATCAGCTTGTCGGCCACTTCGGAGCCGATGTTCTCCTGCGCTTCTGCCGTGCTGCCGCCGATGTGTGGCGTGAGAATCACGTTGTCGCACGCGAGCAGCGGCGACACGAACGGATCGTCGTTCGACTTCGGCTCTTCGGGATAAACGTCGATGGCCGCCCCGAGCAGATGATTCGCCTGCAACGACGCCGCGAGCGCGTCGAGGTCGACGACGTTGCCGCGCGAGGCGTTGATCAACACACCGGTTTTCTTCATCAATGCGATTTCGCGTGCGCCGATCATGTTGCGCGTGGTCGGCAGGTCCGGCACGTGCAGCGTCACCACGTCGCTGCTCGTCAGCAATTCGTCGAGCGAATCGAGCTGCCGCGCGTTGCCGAGGTTCAGCCGCTTCACCGCGTCGTAGAACTGCACGTGCATGCCGAGCGCCTCGGCCATCACGCCGAGTTGTGAGCCGATGTTGCCGTAACCGATCACGCCGAGCGTCTTGCCGCGGATTTCGAAACTCGCCGCTGCGCTCTTCTGCCACACACCTTGCTTCAGCAGGCCGTGCTTCTCCGGAATGCCGCGCAACAGCAACACCGCTTCGGCCAGCACCAGTTCCGCCACGCTGCGCGTGTTCGAGAACGGCGCGTTGAACACCGGCACGCCGCGAAGCATCGCGTCCTTCAGCGCGACCTGATTCGTGCCGATACAGAAACAGCCCACCGCAATCAGCCGGCGGGCTTCCGCGAGCGCCGCCGCGGTGAGTTGGGTGCGGCTGCGGATGCCGACAATGTGCACGTCGGCCAGGGCGTGCGCGAGTTCGTCTCCCTGCAGCGCACCGGCTCTGCGTTCGATGTTCTCGTAGCCGGCGGCGTGGAAGCGCTCGATGGCGGACGCGTGCACGCCTTCGAGCAGCAGAATCCTGATCTTGTCTTTGTCGAAGGACGTCTGGCTCATCGCTTGGCCTGGGCGGGGGTGCCCGCGAAAAAGGCGCCTATACTAGCGCCTCCGCGGCCGTCCTCAATCGAACATGATCGATGCACTGAATGAATTGCTTTCACCGAAGCGCGTGCGAACGGACGCGGAAGCACTGGCATCGTGGGGCCGCGACTGGACGCGCAGCTTCGCGGTGGCGCCGTCGGCCATCGTGTTTCCGGAGAGTGTCGACGATGTCGTGAAGCTGGTGCGCGCCGCCAACGAGCGGCGCTGGTCGCTCGTGCCGTCGGGCGGCCGTACGGGATTGTCGGGGGGCGCGGTTGCATCGAACGGCGAGATCGTCGTGTCGTTCGACCGCATGAACCGCATCCTCGATTTCAACGAAGCCGATCGCATCGTGCGATGCCAGGCGGGCGTGGTCACCGAAACGCTGCAGGACTATGCCGCGGAACGCGGTTTGTTCTACCCGGTCGAGTTTGCGTCGTCCGGGTCGAGCCAGATCGGCGGCAACATTTCGACCAACGCCGGCGGCATCCGCGTGATCCGGCACGGTCTCACGCGCGACTGGGTAGCGGGACTGAAAGTGGTCACCGGCACCGGCGCGGTGCTCGATCTGAATCACGGTCTCGTCAAGAACGCGACCGGTTACGACCTGCGGCATCTCTTCATCGGTGCCGAAGGTACGCTCGGTTTCGTCGTCGAAGCGCAGATGCGGCTCGCGAAGATGCCGCCGCCGCAGATGGTTATGGTGCTCGGAGTCGAACACTTTCCCGACATACTGAAAGTGTTGGCGCGGTTTCAGAGCGAATTGACGCTGTCGGCGTTCGAATTCTTCTCTGAACTCGCGCTGCAGAAAGTCACCGCACACCGCACGTTGCGGCGCCCCCTCAATGACGCGGCCGCGTTCTACGCGCTGTTGGAGTTCGACGACGAGCACATTGACGTCGCGCTGAAAACGTTCGAAGCGTGCGTGGCCGACGGTTGGGTGGGCGACGGCGTGGTCAGCCAGAGCGATGCCCAGGCAGCGGAGCTGTGGCAATTGCGCGAAGGCATATCAGAGAGCATCTCGCCGTACACGCCGTACAAGAACGACGTCTCGGTGCGCATCTCGGCGATGCCGGAATTCCTGACGCAGGTCGATCGCATCGTGAGCGACGCCTACCCCGATTTCGAAGTGTGCTGGTACGGGCACATCGGCGACGGCAACCTGCACCTCAACATCCTCAAGCCGGCATCGCTCTCGATCGACGACTTCTTCGCGAAGTGCCACCACATCAGCCCGCGCCTCTTCGAAGTCGTCTCGCAACACGACGGCAGCATCTCGGCGGAACACGGCGTCGGTCTGCTGAAGCGCGACTTCCTCGGCTACAGCCGCAGCCCCGACGAAATTGCGGCGATGCGCGGGCTGAAAGCGGTGTTCGATCCGAACGGTGTGATGAATCCGGGAAAGCTGCTGTAGCGTCCGATCATTTCCGTCGCGGACGACGAACGGATCTGACCTTTCCGCTGTCGGCGCCGCCGCAGAAGAAGCGGTCCGCGCCGTCGGATTCGAGCCCCGACACCGCTTTGCCGCGCGGCATGTCGATCGTCTCCAGCACTTCGCCGGTCCGTGCGTCGACTCGTCGCAGATCGCTCGTGTCGCCTTCCCACGTACCGTGCCACAGCTCTCCGTCCACCCACGTGACGCCGGTGACGAAGCGGTTCGATTCGATCGTGCGGAGAATCTCGCCGGTGTTCGGGTCGACCTGATGGATCCTGCGGTCGCGATACTGCCCGACCCACAGCGTGCCTTCGGCCCACGCGAGTCCCGAATCGGCGCCGCGACCCGGCGCCGGAATCGTGCCGATCACGCGGCCGTCAGCCGGATCGATCTTCTGGATGCGATCGCCGGCGATCTGAAACAGATGCCGGCCGTCGAACGCGGTGCCCGCTTGCGCGGCCACGTCGATCGAACGCTGCATCGTCCCGCTCGCCGGGTCCATTGCGTTCAACGTGTCGCCGGCGGCGAACCAGACGAGTGCGCCATCGAAGGTCACGCCATGCACGCGTTCGACGCCGGGAAACGGTCCATATTCGCGGATGATGTCGGCCTCTGAGCGCTCCATGCGCGAATCCTAAAGACTTGCCGGCGGAACCGGGAGTAACAGAACCGTCGTGAAACCCGGCACCGACGCCGTCGTCCAGCGGCGCGCGCGCCCGTAGCCGAACCACCTCACCTTCGCGTTGCCCGCGAGCACGTCGAGCGCGCGCTGCACGGTGCGTTGGCTGGTGCCGAGTGCAAGCGCGAGCGCCGAGCTCGACCACGCCGCGCCGTCGGCGAGCAGACCGAGCACGTCCGCGTGTTCGTCGTCGGCCGGACGGGCCAGCACGACCACGTTGCAATCGCCGTGCGGCGACAGCGCGAAGCCTCGCTTCGTTGCGTGTACGGTCGCGAGTGGTCGAAGTTCCTTGCGGAGCCGCCCGATCTCCACGCGGAGCCTGGCGCGGTGCGATTCGTCGGGGCGCTTCGCTCGAAACGCGCGGGCGATCAGAGCGACTCGCGGCACGTCGTGAGGCCACGCTTCGCCGAGCGTTCGTGCGAGCGCAAGCAGGACCGGGCGCCGCGCGAGCGAAATCAGGTGCGCTCCAGCGCGCACCGCGCTCCGGCAGGCATCCACCACCAGCGCATCCGACCGCAGCAACGCTTCGACGTCTTCGAGCAGCAGGAATCGCTCCGCGCCGTTCGCAATCAGCCGCGCCGCGGGTGCGTCGAGGGTCCGCGCAGCGTTGTCCACCTCAGCGATCAGCGCAGGATTGTGCGCGTCGTGCGCAGCGTGTCGCGCGCGGATGATCGCAGCGCGGGCGGGTTTCGTGTGCAGACGACGGATCGCGATGCCGGCAACCACCAGCTCGTGAATGGTGCGCAGGGCGGCCGTTGGCGGTGCGGCGTCCAGTGCGGCGAGCGCCTGCTCCGCTTCGTCGATCTGCCCGATCAGCAATTTCCGCCGCAGCTCGAGATAGCGCGCGTGTGCGGCGTTCGCGTCGTCGCCGTGTGCTTCCAGCGTCGCGCGCGCGGCGTCGAGTACATTCGCGCGCCAGCCCAGATCGCGTGTCGCCAGCGCGATATCGGCCTCGGCAACCAAGCATCGCGCGCGGGCCACGGCCTCTTTCGGGCCAAACGCGCGCGTCGCGCGGCTCAACAGGTCTTTCGCCCGTGCAAAGTCGCCGAGCTGGGCCATCGCGATACCGCGCAGCGCAAGCGCGGCGGCGTCGTCGCGCAACGCGACGCGCTTCAGTGCGCTCAGCGGATCACCGGCCGCGAGCGCGCGAGCCGCATCGGCTATCAGGGCGTCCACGGAAATCCCGCCAAACTTGTCACTCTCACCTCGTGCGTCGCCTGGTGCCAACTGTATCCGACCACCGACACATCGAATGGAGCGATACATGACCAAACATCGAATCGGAACCCGCGACGAATGGTTGGCCGAGCGCGTAGAGCTGCTCGCAGCGGAGAAGGAACAGACACGGCGTGGCGATGAACTGGCACGGCGACGGCAGGCGTTGCCGTGGGTTCGCATCGACAAAGCATATCGGTTCGCTTGCGACGAGGGCGCCGCAACGCTGACCGATCTCTTCCGCGGCCGCTCGCAGTTGATCGTTTACCACTTCATGTTCGGCCCCGACTATCAGGCGGGGTGCCCGTCGTGCTCGGCGATCGCCGACGGCTTCAATGGAAGTGCCGTGCATCTGGCCAATCACGACGTGACATTGTGCGCGGTGTCGCGCGCGCCGCTCCCGAAGTTGCAGGCGTACAAGCGTCGGCTGGGGTGGACGTTCCCCTGGGCATCGTCGTTCGGAAGCGACTTCAACGCCGACTTCAACGTTGCGTTCACGGAACAGCAGCAGCGCGACGGTATCGTCGAATACAACTACCGCCGCTCGACGTGGCAGGTGCCGCCCGAAAACTCGCCGGTGGCGAAGGTGGCCGCGATGGCCGGTACCGACGCTGCAACGTTCACGCGCGAGCGTCCCGGCATGAGCGCGTTCGCGCTGGAGGACGGCGTCGTCTATCACACGTACTCCGCCTATGCGCGCGGCTTGGACGGGCTGTGGGGAATGTATCAGTGGCTCGACCGCGCACCGTACGGACGCAACGAGAGCGGCATGTGGTGGCGGCGTCACGACGAATACGGCGAGCGGTGAGCGTAGCCTGCGGGATGGCGCGCGGCGCGCGGGACGACTCCCAACGATCATTCTATGGCGCGGTGGCGCTGCTGTTCGCAGTCAGTGCCGGCGCGACGATCGGCTGGTGCGCATCGATGTCGACAATCGGCATGCCGATGCCGGGCGGCTGGACGATGTCGATGACGTGGATGCGCATGCCGGGACAGACGTGGTCCGCCGCAGGCGCGTCGTTCCTCGGCATGTGGATGCTGATGATGACGGCGATGATGTTGCCGTCGCTCACGCCGGCGCTGTTGCGTTATCGTCGCGTTGCGTGCGGCCATAGCGATGGGCGCCTCGGTTTACGCACCGCTCTCGTTGGCGCCGGCTACTTTATGGTGTGGGCCGCGCTGGGTACGACGGTTTTTCCGCTGGGCATCGCGGTTGCGGCGGCCGAGATGAAGCACCCGGCGCTGGCGGAAGCCGTGCCGCTGGCAGTGGGCGTCGTGGTGTTGCTCGCAGGTGCGCTGCAATTCACCGCGTGGAAGGCGCGCCAGCTCGCCTGTTGTCGAGTCTCACCGGATCTCTCGTATCGCGTTTCGACGGGCACTGGAGCAGCGGTGAGACACGGCATGTATCTCGGCCTGCGCTGCGCCGCCTGTTGCGCCGGCCTGATGCTCGTGCTGCTCGCGATCGGCGTGATGGATCTGCGGGCAATGGCGTTGATCACCGCAGCGATCACGATCGAACGTCTCGCCGGCGAGTGCGCGGCGCGCGTGATAGGAGGCCTTGTTTCTGTAGCCGGGCTGTATCTGATCGGTCGTGCGTTGCTCTGAAGTGCAGTGGCAGGTCGGCTTATAGCGCTCTCACGCCTTTTGCGCCTGCAGCGATCAACACGTCGGCCGCTTGCGCCGCGAAAATACCGTTGCAGACCACGCCAACGATGTTGTTGATGCGCTGCTCCATCGCCGGCGGATCGACCAGGTCGAGTCCGTGTACGTCGAGGATGATGTTGCCGTTGTCGGTGACGAAACGTTCGCGATACACGGGCGTGCCGCCGAGCGCGACCAGTGCGCGCGCCACCAGACCGCGCGCCATCGGAATCACTTCGACCGGTAGCGGGAAGGCGCCGAGCGTCGCAACGAGTTTGCTGTCGTCGACGATGCAGATGAACTCGCGCGACGATGCGGCGACGATCTTCTCGCGTGTCAGTGCGCCGCCGGCGCCTTTGATCAGCTGTTTGGCCGGATTGGCTTCGTCGGCGCCGTCTACGTAAACGAGCACCTCGTTGGCGGCGTTCAGGTCGATCACGGTGAGACCGTGGCTGCGCAGGCGCGCCGCCGAGGCATCGGAACTCGCGACC
The DNA here is from genome assembly GCA_035494855.1 of Pseudomonadales bacterium. Classification (GTDB taxonomy): domain Bacteria; phylum Pseudomonadota; class Gammaproteobacteria; order Pseudomonadales; family Azotimanducaceae; genus DATJGR01. Next base: position 9,204 of record DATJGR010000312.1, read on the forward strand.
GTTGCGTCGAAGTGACCGCGCAGCGGCGCCAACGCGTCGATGAAGGCGTTCGCGGTCGATCCTGTGCCGACGCCGACGACGCTGTCATTGCGCAAGCGCGGCCTGATCATCGCGATCGCCGCCTCGGCCGCGGCGCGCTTGTATGCGTCCGCGCTCATCGTCGTTTCACCTGTGATTCAGCGGGCCGCCGTGTGGACGGCATAGCACTCCCCCTTTAGTATGACGCGGCTTCGTCGCCCGGCCCTCCCGATGCTCGAACGATACGTCAAGAAAATCCTCGCTTCGCGCGTTTACGACGTGGCGATCGAGTCGCCGCTGCACGAAGCGCGGCAGCTCTCGCGTGCGCTCGGCAATCGCGTGTTCCTGAAGCGTGAAGATCTGCAGAGCGTGTTCTCGTTCAAGCTGCGGGGAGCATACAACAAGATGGCGCAGCTCTCGGCCGAGGATCGCGCGCGCGGCGTCATCGCGGCGTCCGCCGGCAATCACGCGCAGGGCGTCGCGCTGGCGGCGAACCGGCTCGGCGTGAAGGCCCACATCGTGATGGGCCGCAACACGCCCGACATCAAAGTGTCCGCGGTGCGCGATCTGGGCGCGCGCGTGATTCTGCACGGTGACAACTTCGACGAGGCGCGCGATCACGCAAACGAGTTGATGGCGAAGCACGGCTACATCTTCGTGCACCCGTTCGACGATCCCGACGTCATCGCCGGGCAAGGCACCGTCGGCATGGAGATCCTGAATCAGCACGGCGCACCGCTGCACGCGATCTTCGTTCCGGTCGGCGGGGGCGGACTCATCTCCGGCATCGGTGCGTACGTGAAGTACCTGCGCAGCGACGTGAAGATCATCGGCGTCGAGGCAGATGGCTCCGCGTGCATGGCCGCGGCGCTGGCCGCGAAGCGCCGCGTCGTGCTGCCGTCTGAGACGCTCGATCAGTTCGCTGACGGAACCTCAGTGGCGCAGGTCGGGAAGGAAACATTCAAGATCGCCCGTGAGTGTGTCGATTCGGTCATCGTCGTCTCGGTCGACGAGATCTGCGGCGCGATCAAAGACATCTTCAACGATACGCGCTCCATCGCGGAGCCGTCCGGCGCGCTTGCGGTGGCCGGCATGAAGAAGTATCTGGCGGCAACCAGAGTCGCCGATCGGGATCTCGTTGCGATCGTCAGCGGCGCGAACGTCAACTTCGACCGGTTACGGCACATCTCCGAGCGCTCGGAGCTGGGTGAGAAACGCGAGGCGATTCTCGGCGTGACGATCCCGGAAAAGCCGGGCAGCTTCCGCACGTTCTGCCGCACGCTCGGCAAGCGCGCAGTCACCGAGTTCAACTACCGCTACGCCGACGCGACGCAAGCGCGCGTGTACGTCGGCGTGCAGATCGTGCCGAACGGCGACCGCAGCGAACTGATCGACAGCCTGATGCAGGCGGGCTATCCGGTCGAAGACATGACTGACAACGAGCTCGCCAAGATGCACGTGCGGCACATGGTCGGCGGGCGCGTCACCAGCGGCAAATCGGAAATCCTCTATCGCTTCGAGTTTCCGGAACGGCCAGGTGCGCTGCTGAAATTCCTGCTCGAACTCGGTGAGAAGTGGAACATCACGATGTTCCACTACCGCAATCACGGCGCGGCATGGGGCCGGGTGCTGATCGGCTTCGAGGCGCCAGCCTCGGCACGGCGCGAGCTCGCCCGCTTTCTCGACCGCATCGGCTACCGTTATTCCGAGGAAACGGATAACTCCGCGTATCAAATGTTCCTGCGCTGATGCCGCGCCTGCCTCTCGACATCGAACTCGACGTGACGATGCGGCGCCAGCCGGACGAAACGACGTGCGGCCCCACGTGTCTGCACGCGATCTACGACTATTACGAAGACGCGATTGCGCTCGAGCAGGTCATCGCCGAAACGCCGATGATCGACAGCGGCGGAACGTATGCGCCGTTCCTCGGCTGCCACGCACTGAAGCGCGGCTACACCGCGACGTTGTACACGTGGGATCTGATGGTTTTCGACCCGAGCTGGTTCATGCCGGAGGCGCCGCCGCTGGTCGATCGCCTCACGCAACAGGCCGAACTGAAGAAGGACAAGCGCGTGCGTGTCGCGTCGCACGCGTGTCGCGAGTTCGCCGAACTCGGCGGTTCGATCCGTTTCCGCGACCTCACCGCGCCGTTTCTGCGCGGCATTCTGCGGCGCGGCGTGCCGATGCTGGCGGGACTCTCCTCCACCTATCTATACCGGATGCGCCGCGAGTTCGGCCCGAACGACAAACCCGATGATCTGCGCGGCGAGCCGGCGGGTCACTTCGTCGTGCTGTCCGGCTACCACCGGCAGGATCGCCTCGTGCGCGTGAGCGATCCGTATCTCGCCAATCCTGTTTCGAGCGAAGTGCACTACTGGGTGAACATCAATCGATTGATCTCGTCGGTGCTTCTGGGCAACCTGACCTTCGATGCCAACATTCTGTTGATCACGCCGCGCAATGGAGTGGACGACACGTGAATCTGCTGTTCGTCGTCAATAATCCGAAGGACTGGCCGCTCGAGATTCCCGGCGTCACGGTGGTGCCGGCGCGCAGCTATCTCACCGACGCGCAGTATTTCGAAGACCGCTCTGCGAAAGTGTTCAATCTGTGCCGGTCGTACAAGTATCAGAGCGCCGGCTACTACGTGTCGTTGCTCGCCGCGGCGCGCGGCCAGCATCCGTTGCCGAGTCTGTCCACCATTCAGGATCTGCGGTCACCGGGTGTCGCGCGATTGCTGTCGGAAGACCTCGAAGAGCTGATGCAGCGCACGCTGAAGCCGCTGCAGGTTTCAGAGTTCTCGATGAACATCTTCTTCGGTCGCTGCGGCGACGCGGCCTACGACACGCTGGCGTGGAATCTGTTCGGCATCTTCGAAACGCCGCTGCTGCGGGCCGAGTTCGTGTTGCGCGACGCCGAGTGGCAGCTGAAGTCGATCCGCGCAATCGGCGCGAGCGAAGTGCAGGAGTCGGACCACGAATTTCTGCTCGTTGCGGCCGGCGACTATTTCTCCGGCAAGCGCCGCCGCGTTCGGCGCCGTCCGCAGTCGCGCTACGACCTCGCGATCCTGAACGATCCGGCCGAAGCAGAACCACCGTCGGACAAGAAAGCGCTCGAGCGTTTCGAAGATGCAGCGGAAGGACTTGGCTTCGGCGTCGAATTCATTACGAAGGACGATGTGGGCCGCGTGGCGGAGTTCGACGGACTGTTCATTCGCGAGACCACCGCCGTGAATCACCACACGTTCCGAATCGCGCGCCGCGCCGAAGCGGAAGGGCTGGTCGTGATCGACGATTCGAACTCGATTCTGAAGTGCACGAACAAGGTGTATCTGGCGGAACTGCTCACGCGTCACAAGATTCCATGCCCGAAAACGCTCGTCGTGCATGCGGACAACATCGACGACATCGTGCCGATGCTCGGCCTGCCCGTCGTGCTTAAGCAGCCGGACAGCGCGTTCTCGAAAGGCGTCACGAAGGTAGAAACCGAAGAGGCGATGCGCAGCACGGTGAAAGAGATGCTCGCGCAGTCCGAACTCATCGTTGCGCAGGGTTTCCTGCCAACTGATTTCGACTGGCGCGTCGGCATCATGGATGGCCGGCCGCTGTACGTGTGCAAATACTTCATGGCACGGCGCCACTGGCAGATCGTCCGCCACAACGCGGAAGGCGGCGAGGGTGACTACGGCGCGTGCGAAACGCTCGCGGTCGGCGAGGCGCCGAAAGAAGTGATTCAAACCGCGCTGAAGGCCGCGAACCTCATCGGCGACGGTCTGTACGGCGTCGACCTGAAGGAAGTCGGCAACCAGCCGTACATCATCGAAGTGAACGACAACCCGAGCATCGACACCGGTTACGAAGACGCGGTGCTGAAGTCGGCCTTGTACCGCGAAATCATGAGCGTGTTCCTTCAGCGCATCGAAGCGAAGAAGCGCGGACGATCCCCGGCATGAGCGGATTCCGCTCGGCTTTCTCGGTATTCGGCATCGAGATCGAATACATGATCGTCGACCGCACGACGCTCGACGTCGCGCCGCTCGCCGATCGACTGCTCACCGAGGCGGCCGGCGAGCTCACCGAAGAAACCGAGCAGGGTGAAATCTCGTGGAGCAACGAGCTCGCGCTGCACGTCATCGAAGTGAAGACGAACGGGCCGCGCCCGCGCCTCGATGCGGTGGTTGGCGATTTTCATGCGGCGGTGCGTCGGATCAACGCGATGCTCGAACCGTTGAACGCCCGCCTGATGCCGACCGGCGCGCATCCGTGGATGAATCCGGATCGCGATACGCATCTGTGGCCGCACGGCAACGACGCTGTGTACCGCGCGTACGACCGCATCTTCGGCTGCCAGGGCCACGGCTGGTCGAATCTGCAGAGCATGCACATCAACCTGCCGTTCAAGGACGACGCCGAGTTCGGACGCCTGCACGCCGCGATCAGAGTGTTGTTGCCGATCCTGCCGGCGCTTGCGGCGAGCACGCCGTTTCTCGATGGCCGCAACACCGGTTTCGCCGATGCGCGCATCGATGTCTACGCGGGCAATCAGCGGCACGTACCGCAGATCACCGGCCGCGTCATTCCGGAGCCCGTGCGGTCCGAAGCGCAGTACAGCCAAGTGATTCTGGAGCCGATGTTCCGCGCCATCGCGCCGCACGACACCGACAACATTCTGCAGTTCGAGTGGCTGAACTCGCGCGGCGCGATCGCCCGGTTCGACCGGCACACGATCGAGATCCGCGTGCTCGACGCACAGGAACACCCCGGCGCGGATCTCGCCATCGCGCAGCTGGTGGTGGCTACCGTCAAACGGCTGTATCGAGGGGCCGATGCGCTACTCGATGCGGCGGACGCGCTCGACACCGACGAACTCGCCGCAATCCTGAGGCAATGCGTGAAGCACGGCGAGGCGGCACGCCTCGACAACACGGAGTATCTGCGCGTGCTCGGCGTTCCGGGCGTGCAGACGGCGGGCGAGGCCTGGCGCACGCTCGCGACGATGTCACGAGGAAAGCTCGTGTCGCACCGCGAAGCGCTCGACGTGATTCTCAACGAAGGCACGTTGTCGACCCGGCTGCTGCGGTCGGTCGGCCAGACCGTGAACGCCGCGTCGCTGCTCTCCACGTATCGACGATTGTGCGATTGCCTCGCGGAGGGGCGGATGTTTCATGCCGGCGGTTGACGTCGGCTTTCTCGTCACCTGCGAACACGGCGGTAATCGAATACCGCCCCGCTATGCAAAAGCCTTCGCCGCTCACCGCGCGCTGCTCGATTCCCACCGCGGTTGGGACGCCGGCGCGCTGGCGCTCGCGCGGCAACTCGCGAAGGCGCTGGATGCACCGTTGATCCGGAGCGAGACGTCGCGCCTGCTCGTCGACCTGAACAGATCCGAGCATCATCGCGCGCTGTTCTCGGCGATCTCGCGCGCGCTGCCTGACGAAGAGCGCGCGCGCATTCTCGACCAGCACTATCGGCCTTATCGAGCCGAAGTCGCGGCCGCCGTGGCTGCAGTTCTTGCCGACGGCAAGCGAGTCATCCATCTCTCCGCGCATTCGTTCACGCCGGTGCTCGACGGCGAAACGCGCAACGCGGACATCGGTCTTCTGTACGATCCGCGCCGGCCGCACGAAGCAGCCATATGCAATAGGTGGGTTGAGACGCTCGCTGCAGCGCTGCCGGACGTGATCGTTCGGCGCAACTATCCGTATCGCGGGAGCGCCGACGGCCTGACGACCGCACTGCGTCGCACGCATCGTTCGGATCGCTACGCAGGGATCGAAGTGGAGTTGAATCAGCGGCTGCTGACGCAGCCCTCGATGTACCGGAGAATCTGCAGCGCGATCTGCGCCACCGCTCACTCGTCAGCGGACAGGTAACGCAGGTACTCTTCCTCAAAGACGAGTTTCGTCGGATCGGTCATCCGGTCGATGTACAGCTTGCCGTCGAGGTGGTCGAACTCGTGCTGGAACACCGTCGCGAGAAAGCCCTTCAACTCGATGGCGTGCTTCTTGCCGTCGAGGTCCTGATACGACACGCGCACGAACTGGGGCCGCTCGACCCAGCCGCGCAATCCCGGCACCGACAGACAGCCTTCCCAGTAACCGGCCGCTTTCGGATCGACGATCTCGATCGTCGGATTGACGAACACCGTGAGCGGCATGGCCGGTATCTCGCCGTAACGGCTTTGTCCGCCGTCGATCTCGATGATCGCGAGCCGTACCGGCTCGTCGATCTGCGGCGCTGCGAGACCGATGCCACCCGCGTCGTTCAGCGTGTCGATCATGTCGTTCACGAGCCGGCCGATCTCGGGACTCTTCAGCTCGCGCGCTTCCAGCCGCCGCGCGGGCTTGCGCAGCGTCGGATGACCCATCCGGATGATCTTGCGTACGGCCATTCAATGCGATCCCACGGGAAAAAAACGGCGTCCGCGTATCGTAAACCCGCGCGCGGCGCGTTCGGTAATCACCGCATCGAGCGGCACGTCCCAAAGCTGATGCACGATGCCCGCGTGATGCTGCAATTCGTGCGCGAGCCCGACCAGTAGCGCATGACGTCGCACACCGAACGTCGCGTCGTAGTACCCGCCGCCGCGGCCGAGCCGTATGCCGGCGTCGTCGAATGCGACCAGCGGCACCAGCACCACGTCGAGGATCGCGGCCGGCACGTGCGCGGCCACTGCGGTGTCGGGCTCTGGTATGTCGAAGCGGTTGCGCACGATGCGCGTCTCGGCGTCGTACCGGTAGAAACTCAACTCGCGCGAACGTTCTACCACCGGCAGCGCCACGATCTTGTTCGCGGCCAGCAGACGATCGGCAATTGGACCCGGATCGAGTTCGCCGTCGCCCGGTGCGTACACGGCGAAGCGTTTGAAGCTCAACATCACGCGCGACGCGACGAAACGCCGCGCCACCGCTTCGGCATGCTGCAACTGTTCCGACCGGGTGAGCGCGTTTCGCGCAGTGCGATAGCGCCGCCGTTCGGAGGCGCGAGACGCGGGATTCATAAGAGAATCTCCCGGAGGTGCCGCTGTACGGTTTGCCCTGAACCGTATGGGTTCAAGGCGGAGACCCGAGCGACGTCATAGGCTTCCCGCGTGAGCGGATGTGCGCACAGACGCCAACGTCAAAGTCTCCTTAGTTACTATAACGGCTCAAGGACGACCCCGACTGGCGAACACCCCAGGAGACGACGCGAGTATAGCCGAAGCGATGCGCAACGATCCGGTTGCACCGAGCGCGCGACGGGTTTAAAGGTGTGGGTTTTGCGAACGGCTCGACGCGACTTGCGCGCGCAACGTGCTAGAGGCTGAGTTGCTTCGCTTCCGACAACGCGCTGTCCACACGCTGAGCGAGTTCGCCCACCTTGCGTTCGATCGTCGTCGTCACCGTATTCTTCTCATTGCGGATTCGCAGCAGGTCGTTGGCGATGTTCAGTGCCGCCATCACGGCCATCCGGTCGAGCCCCAACACTTTTCCTGAATCGCGAATGCCGCGCATCTGCGCGTCGAGATACCGCGCCGACGCCGTCAGCTCGTCGATCTCGTCTTCGGGACAATTCACCTGATATTCTTTTTCGAGGATCCGGACGCTGACGGTCGTGGGCGGTCGCGGCATCTAGTCCTGCTCCAGTGACTTCAATCGGCTGATCATCGACTCGACTTTGCTCTTCGCCAACTCGTTCTTCTCGATCAGCTTGGCGCGTTCAGTGCTCCAGGTGTTCTGCCGGCTTCGCAATGCCCGATTTTCGCGGGACAACACGTGGCACAGCTCGATCAGTTCGTTGACTTTGCGCTCTAGCGCGTCCAATTCGGCTACTGACATAGGGCGTGATTGCGATCGGCGGACGGTTGCGACTATAGAGACTGCACAAATGCGGGTCAACGCGCCCCAGGCTGCGAAAGCCCGTCAATTCAAGCGTTTGGTGATAGCATCCCCGACGAACTTCCATGGCGATGATCGCGTGAGCGCCTTCTCCGAACAGCTCTGGAATCTGCCCGCCGGCCTTAGCGAATCGCTGTTGCACGGCGCGGTTTGCGGCCTGCTGTGCGGTTCTCCGCTGGATTCGGCGGCCGGCTACCGGCGCGCCCTCACCGACCTGTTGGACGACGCTTCGCGGATGGACGAGGACGAACTGGACCGGTTCATCGAGTTCACTGCGGACGACCTCGCCTCTCCCGAGATCAGCTTCGAACCGTTGCTGCCCGGCGACGAGTTCGCGATGAGCGACCGTATCGAAGGGCTGGCGCAGTGGTGCGACGGCTTCCTCAACGCTTTCGAAGAATCGGGCGGCGAACTGGACGACGAGGCCGCCGACGCGCTCGAAGACATCGAACGGATCGCCGAAGTGGATGGCGACGACGAAGACGACGAGTTCGATCTCTTCAACGTCGTCGAACATCTCAGGGTGGCGGTACTGCTGATACACGATACGACGCACGCTGAGGAAGAAGAGCCGGACGACGATGAGTCAGAATGAGTATCAGCGGCGAAGGCAGCAGCTGATGAAGCTGATGGCGCCGGGCGCCATCGCGGTGCTGCCGTCGTCCCGCCTGCAGATCCGCAACCGCGACACGGAACACCTGTTCCGCCAAAGCAGCGACTTCTATTACCTGACCGGCTTCGAAGAGCCGAACGCGGTGCTGGTGCTGGCGCCGGGGCGCGAGCACGGCGAAGCGATCCTGTTCTGCGAAGAGCGCGAGCCTGGGCTCGAACAGTGGACCGGCGAACGGATGGGGCCGGACCGTGCGTCGCAGATGCTCGGCGTGGACGACGGCTTTCCGATCGGCGATCTCGGCGACATCCTGCCCGGCCTGCTCGAGGGCCGCCAAAAGGTTTACGCGAACTTCGGCGAACACCCGGAGTTCGACCGCGAGATCCTTGGCTGGGTGAAGACCATCCGTGGCAAACAGGTGCACGGCGCGATGCCGCCCGGCGAGTTTCTGGTGCTCTCGCACCTGCTGCACGACCTGCGGCTGTACAAGTCGGCGCACGAACTGAAGCTGATGCGCCGCGCAGCGGAAATCACCACGGGCGCTCACGTGCGGGCGATGCGCACCGTGCGCCCCGGGGGCACCGAAGCCGGTGTCGAAGCGGAGATCATCTACGAGTTCATGCGCAACGGCGCGCGCCACCCGGCGTATCCGTGCATCGTCGGCGCCGGCAAGAACGCGTGCGTGATGCACTACGTGCGTAACGACGCGCCGCTCAAGGATGGCGACCTGGTGCTGATCGACGCCGGTTGCGAATACCAGTACTACGCCTCCGACGTCACCCGCACGTTCCCGATCAACGGCAAATTCAGCGCGACGCAGAAAGCCGTGTACGAGATCGTGCTGCGTGCACAGCTTGCTGCGATCGCCACGATGAAGAAAGGCACCGGCTTCAACGTGCCGCACGAAACGGCGGTACGCGTGATGACCGAAGGTCTCGTCGACCTCGGCCTGCTGGACGGCGAGGTGGACGAACTGGTCGCCAACGAAAGCTACAAGCGCTTCTGTGTGCACAAAACGTCGCACTGGCTCGGCCTGGACGTGCACGATGTGGGCGACTACCGCGTGGACGACGCGTGGCGCGCGTTGGAACCCGGCATGGTTCTCACCATCGAACCCGGCATCTACATTCCCGACGACGATTCGGTGCCGGCGAAATACCGCGGCATCGGCATCCGCATCGAAGACGACGTGCTGGTAACGCGCGACGGCCATGAAGTGCTGACCGCCGCGGCGCCGAAGACGATCAAGGAGATCGAAGCGGTGATGCGCAAACCGATCAAGCCAGCGCCGCAGTGGGCGACCTGACATGTGACGTTCTCGTCGCGGGCGGCGGCCTGATCGGCGCCAGCGCGGCGCTCGCATTGTCGCGGCGCGGCTTGAAGGTGGCACTCGTCGATCGCGGCGAACCGTTGGTGACGCGCGGGCAACTCGGCTTCGACGTGCGCACCGTTGCGTTGAATCCCGCCTCGGTGGCGCTGCTCACCGAACTCGACGTGTGGCGCTCGTTCGCGCCGTGTCCGTTCACGTCCGTCTATGCGTGCGAGCAGCGCGGCACGCGGCACATCGAGTTTCTGGCGAGCGAGGTCGACCGGGCCGAACTCGGCTGGATTGTGGAAGTGAGCCCCTCGGTAGCCGTGCTGTGGGCCGCGATCAAACGCCAGGCCGACATCGCGATGGTGGCTGGCAGCATCGAGTCGGTCGATGCAAACGCCGAGGCGGTGAAGCTCCGAGCCGGCGACACCGACATCACCGCGCGCTTGCTGATCGCGGCGGACGGCGCCAACTCTTCGATCCGCACCAGGCTGGGCGTCAGCGCGGGCCGGTTCGAAACGCAGCAATCGGCCATCGCCACAGTGGTGGAGACCGAACACGATCATGGCCAGATGGCGTGGCAGTGCTTCCTCAAAGACGGGCCGCTCGCTTTGCTGCCGCTGCCGAGCCGCGACGGCCACCATTTCAGTTCGGTCGTGTGGTCGCAGACCGACGCCGTCGCGCAGCAGTTAATGGCGCTCGACGACGCGGGGTTCATGGCGCGGCTGAATCAGTCCATCGATGCGCGGTACGGTGCGATCCGCGCGGTGGACAAGCGCTTCAGCTTCCCGCTCGAACAACTGGTGGCGGGCAGTTTCCAGCCGGCGCCGCGTGTGCTCCTCGTGGGCGACGCGGCGCGCGTGCTGCACCCGCTGGCGGGGCAAGGCGTGAACCTCGGCTTCGAAGACCTCGCCGAAATTCTGCGCGTGGCGACGCACGTCGACGCAACGGATCTCGGCAACGACGCGCTGTGGCAGGGTTTTGCGCGCCGGCGCCGGCTGCGCGCCGAGGTGATGGTGCGGGCGATGGATGCCTTCGCGATGGCGTACCGGCTATCCGATCCCGGCCTCAACTGGTTGCGCAATGTCGCGGTGGATCTGCTGAATGCTGCACCCGTGCTGAAGCGGCAGTTGATCAAGGAAGCGCTCGGCTTCGGTATCTTCGCTCCACCGCGATAGAGCGTTTCCGCGATAGGGGGAGAATCCCATGGCAAAGATCATCGTGCTCGGCAGCGGTATCTGCGGGCTTGGTGCGGCAACGCTGTTGGCGCGTGACGGTCACGACGTCCTGATGCTCGAACGCGACAGCAACCTGCCGCCGGATACTCCGCGCGACGCCTGGGACGACTGGGCGCGCAAGGGCGTTGCGCAGTTCCATCAACCTCACAATCTGATGCCCGGCCTTAGGCTGTTGCTCGAAGCGGAGCTTCCCGAGTTGCAGACCGAGCTGATCGACGCCGGTGCCGCGCGCCTCGACATGCTCGATCCGCTGCCGCCTCAGGTCACCGACCGTTCACCGCGTCCCATCGATGCGAAATTGTGGACGTATACCGCGCGGCGGCCGGCTGCCGAATGGGTGTTTGCAAAGTTGGCTGGCGCCGATCCGCGTATCCGCATGCGACGCGGCGTCCGCGTCGAGTCGCTCATCGAAGGAGCGCGCGTCGACGCTCGCGTGCCGCATGTCGTGGGTGTGCGCACGACCGACGGCGAAACGCTACGGGCCGACCTCGTCGTCGATGCGACGGGCCGCGGCTCGCGCGCGCCCGCGTGGCTCGCCGGGATCGGCGCGCGTGCCCCGCACGAGGAGCGGTCCGAGTGCGCGTTCGTGTATCACTCGCGTTATTTCACCGGCCGTGTACCGAAACGGATCGGTCCGGTGCTGATGCCGATCGGTACGATCGCGGCGCTCACGTTGCCCGGCGATCACTCGACGTGGTCCGTCACGATCCAGGCGATCACGAGCGACACGGCGCTCAAACGATTGAGGAATGTCGACGCGTGGACGAGCGTGATCCGCGCCTGTCCGTTGCACGCGCACTGGCTCGACGGCGATCCGATCAGCGACGTGCTGTCGATGAGCGGCGCGCTCGATCGGTATCGGCGCTTCGTCGTCGACGGCGCACCGATCGTCACCGGCTTCGTTGCCATCGCCGACGCGTGGGCATGCACGAATCCTTCGGCCGGTCGCGGCATCACCGTTGGCATGATGCATGCCGTCCGGTTACGCGATGCGCTGCGACAGCAGCGAGGGGATGATTGGTCGAGCTTTGCGGTGCAGTTCGACGCGGTGACCGAAGCCGAGATCACGCCGTGGTACCGCGCGCAGTTGGCAGCGGATCAGACGCGCGTTGCGCAGATCGACGCATTGCGCGCCGGGCGGGTGCCGGAGCCGAGCAGCGATCCGATGTCGCGTCGCGTGACGGCGCTCTTCGGCGCGATGCTCGGCGACGCGGAGTTGTATCGAGCGGCGATGGAGTACGTCGGCACGGTGTCGCCGATTCAGGACATTCTGCGTCGGCCCGACGTGGCGGCGGCCATCGATCGCGCCGGTGACGTGCAGCCGTCGGCCGTGCCTGGGCCGTCGCGCGAGGCGCTGCTGGATCTCGTTCGCTGACGATCGCCGCTCGCCGCTGATTGAGCGAACGAGCCGATGGCTTGCGTCGCAGTTGCGCCGTTAGAATCCGTCTCCCGGTCGATCTCGGATTCGCTCGATGGCGCTTGCCCGCACGCAACTCTTCGATACCCACGTCGCGGCCGGTGCGCGGATGGTGGACTTCGGCGGCTGGGAAATGCCGTTGCATTACGGCTCGCAGATCGAAGAGCACAACGCGGTGCGCAGCGCGGCCGGCATGTTCGACGTATCGCACATGACCATCATCGATCTCGATGGGCCGGGCGCGTTCGCGTATCTACGCAACCTCACGGCGAACGATCCCGCAAAGCTCACCGACGTGGGTCACGCCCAGTACGGTGTGCTGCTGAACGACAAAGGCGGCGTGGTCGACGATCTGATCGTGTATCGCCGCGCGAATTGCTGGCGCGCGGTCGTGAATGCTGCGACCCGCGCGAAGGTGCTGGCTTGGTTCAAGCAACATGCGACCGGCTTCGACGTGAACATCAGGCATCGCGGCGACCTCGCGATGATCGCGGTGCAGGGCCCCGAGGCGATTGAGCGTTTCGAGCAGGTGACCGACGTGACCGGTACCGCAGAGATGAAACCGTTCAAGGCCTTGGAGCGCGGGGAGTGGATGGTGGCACGCACCGGCTACACCGGCGAAGAAGGTGTCGAAGTGATGTTGCCGGCGGCCGAAGGCATCGCGCTGTGGAAGAACCTCGCTGATGCGCGCGTCGCGCCGTGCGGCCTCGCATCGCGCGACACGCTGCGGCTCGAAGCCGGCCTCAACCTCTACGGCCAGGACATGGACGAGACCAACGACCCGCTCGAATCGAACCTCGCGTGGACCGTGGCGCTCGACCCCGCCGATCGCGATTTCGTCGGTCGCGCCGCGGTGGAAGCGCGCAAGGCCGCAGGCGTTCCGCGCAAACTCACCGGTGTGGTGCTCGATGCGAAAGGGGTCATACGGCACGGCCAGCGCATCATCACGGATGCGGGCGAAGGCGAGGTCACCAGCGGTATTTTCTCGCCGACGTTGGGTTACAGTATCGCGCTGGCGCGCCTGCCTCGAGCCGCCAAAGGGACTGCACAAGTGGACATCCGCGGCAAACTCTTACCCTGTCGGATCGTGCGTCCGCCGTTCGTTCGCAACGGCAAGAAAGTCTTCGAATAAAACGGACGATAGGGAGTTTTTGATGAGCGAGTTTCCGACCGAGCTGCGGTATGCAAAAACCCACGAGTGGGCGCGGCTCGAGGAAGACGGCACGGTGACTATCGGCATCAGCGACCACGCACAGGGCGCGCTCGGTGACGTCGTTTACGTCGAACTGCCCGAACTCGACGTGGTGGTCGAATCCGGCGAAGAGGCAGGCGTGGTCGAATCGGTGAAAGCCGCCTCCGACATCTACGCGCCGATCGGCGGCACGATCATCGCCATCAACGAAGTGCTCGAAGACGCACCGGAGACCGTCAATCAGGATCCTTATGGCGACGGCTGGTTTTTCCGCATTCAGCCCACCGACGTCGCCGACCTCGATCAACTGCTCGACGCTGACGGCTACGCAGAGGTGTGCGAAAGCGAGGAGCACTGACGCTCGCTGAAGGGGTTCCGCGCAGGGGGGCGCATGGACACCGAACCGATCCGGCTGTTTCTAAGCACCACCGCGCTCGACATCCTCATCAAGATCGCCGCCGCCATCCTGTTCTGGGTGGTCGGCCGCTGGATCATCAACCGCGTGGTAGGTGTGCTGCGCTCCGGTATGAACCGCAGCGCGGTCGACCCGACGCTCACGCAATATCTCGGTTCGATCGTCGGTGTGATACTGAACATCGTGCTCGTGATCGGCATCCTCGGCTATTTCGGCATTCAGACCACATCGTTCGCGGCGCTTCTCGCCGGCGCGGGGCTCGCGATCGGCGCGGCCTGGAGCGGCATGCTCGGCAACTTCGCGGCGGGCGTGTTCATGCTGGTGTTGCGGCCGTTCAAGGTGGGCGATTTCGTGTCGATCGGCGGCGTGACCGGCACCGTTCACGAACTCGGCCTGTTCGGCACTACGCTGATCACGCCCGACCACGTGCTGACGACGGTGGGGAACGGCAAGATATTCGGCGAGACGATCCAGAACTTCTCCGCGTTGCCGGTTCGCCGCGTGGACCGCATCGCGCAACTCGCCACCGGTGTCGATGTGCCTGAGGCGATCGCAACAATCAGGGCTGCGGTGGCGCAGATTCCGAACGTGTCCGCGTCGCCAGCGCCCGAGGTGAACCTGCTCGACACGAATCTCGTCGGTCCGGTGATCGCGGTGCGGCCGTATACCCACACTGATCACTACTGGCAGGTGTACTTCGACACGAACGAGGCGGTCATGCGTGTGACCAAAGAGGGCGGGTGGCCGGTGCCGACGCAGAGTAGCCGCCAGGCGGCAAGGCCCTGATCGAGCCCGCTCAACAACCTCACGAGCGCTTACGATTTTCCAGCAACGCTAAGGTAGAGTACGCGCTTTGCGCGCGACCCCGGCGTGCACCCGTCCGACCCACATCGAGCCCTCAATGCCATTCATTCCGCATACGCCAACTGACGTAGACACGATGTTAAAAGCCATCGGTGTTCGCGCCATCGAAGACCTGTTCGACGAAATCCCCGAAGCGCTGCGCGCCGGCACGCTGAAGCACGTGCCGCAAGGCCGCGGCGAGATGGACATGCTCGCGCTGCTCGGCGA
>DATJGR010000313.1:0-6685 GCA_035494855.1 Pseudomonadales bacterium
TCTCTACTGGAACGACGGCCAGATGCGCGGCGAGGTGTACAACTGGGGCTCGTTCCTGCAGAGCAAGATGTATGCGCAGGGCGTGACGTGCTCGGACTGCCACGATCCGCATTCGCTCAAGCTGAAAGCCGACGGCAACGCCGTGTGCGCGCAGTGCCACCAGCCGGCGAAGTACGACGCGCCTTCGCACACGCATCACGCGCTCGGTTCGCCGGGCGCCGCGTGTGCGAACTGCCACATGCCCACCACGACCTATATGGTGGTGGACCCGCGCCACGACCACTCGATGCGCATCCCCCGACCGGATCTGTCAGCGCAACTCGGCACGCCCGATGCGTGTACCAACTGTCACGCGAAGAAGACGCCTGTGTGGGCGGCGGACGCCATCACGAAGTGGACCGGCAAACCACCGACGGGCTTCCAGCAGTTCGGCGCCGCGCTGCACGCCGGCTCGAACGCCGCACCGGGTGCGCGCGACGCGCTGGTGGCGCTGATCGACGACCAGACGCAACCGGCGATCGCGCGCGCCAGCGCGATCGACCGGCTCGCGAATCTGTTGACGCCACAAAGCACCGACGCGGTAGTGCACGCACTGAAGGACCACGATGCGTTGGTGCGGCAGGCAGCCGTGGAGGCGCTCGCGAACGTCGACCCCGAGTTGCGCAAGCGCGTGTTGCTTCCGTTACTCGACGATCCGGTGTTGTCAGTGCGTATCGAAGCGGCGCGCTCGCTGGCCGGCGCCCCGGAACAATCGTTGCCGATGGACCGGCGAGCGCGATTCCGTGCGGTGATCGACGAGTACATCGCCGCGCAGACGTACAACTTCGATCGGCCGGAAGGCCACATGAATGTTGGCAACCTGGCGGCCGCCCGCGGCGATGCGGAAACGGCTGTCGCGCAATACCAGCAGGCGCTCGCGATCGATCCGCTGTTCATCGCCGCGTACGTGAATCTCGCCGACGTATACCGCGCCACCGGCAAGGAAGTGGACGCGCAGGTGATTCTCAGGCAAGGCCTCAAAGCCGACCCGCGCTCGGCCGTGTTGCATCACACGGTGGGCCTCGCGTTGACGCGGCAGAAAGCGCGCGACATGGCGCTGCAGGAGTTCAAGACCGCCGTGAAACTCGCGCCGAACGATGGCCGCTTCGCGTACGTTTACGCAGTAGCGCTGAACGATTCGGGCCAACAGGCCGATGCGCTCAACGTATTGAAGACCGCACTCAAAGCGAGCCCCTACGATCGGAATCTGCTGCAGGGGCTGGTGTATTTCTCGCAGCAGACGGGCGATCTGAAAGGGGCGAAGCAATATGCCGCCGCATTGCGTGAGCTCGACCCGGACAGCGCGGAGTGGCGGCAGTTGCAGCAGCAGCTCGACAGCAGCGCGACGAACTGAATACGCGGTTCGTCGTTTAGAGCAGTAGCTACAGCTTCAACCCGCTCGGCCCTTCGAACGACGGCAGATTGAAGTAGTCGCTGAACCGCTGGATCTTGCCGTTCTCGAGCTCGAACACGCCGTTCACCGGCAGATCGAAGCGTTTGCCGTTGCGCAGCACGAAGTGATCGATCCGCTCCGCGAACACGAGATTGTCTTCCGCCGCGATGCGCACCGTTTCGAGCGTCAGCACCTCGAAGGTCTCGAGGAACGCCTGAAAGATCGCGAGTATTCCGGCGCGCCCGACGATCGGCGCCACCGGCACGTTGTGATAGACCGCGTCGTCGTTGAAGCAACTCATGATCGTTTCGAGATCGCGGCGTTCCCACGAGTCGAGGAACCTGACCACCAGCGCTTTCGATTCAGCCGCAGACGTGGAACGCGTAGCCATGGAAATCTCCCTGTACCCTCATTGAATAAGTGATTGCCCCAGGCGCCCTCACGCGCCGCTGCCCCGCGCGCGTTTGACGAAACCGTAGAACGCATTCGACGGCTCCGCGCCGGCCGCCACGTATTCGCTTTTTACGCGCGCGAGCGCGTCGTTGCGCCAGGGTGCATCGGCCGCGAGCATCTGCGGCATGCGGTAGAGCCGCGCGGAATTGCCGGCGAGAATGGCGCTTTTCACCGGTCCGTCGCCGTCGCCGAGCGCAGCGTATCCGTGCGCTGATCGCATCTCTTCCGGAATTTCGATTCTGCGGAACGCTTCGATCTGCCATTGCGGCGAGCCGTACCACACCGAATCGGTCCCCCAGATCACGTGGTCCGCGCCCATACCTTTGACGACGGTGCCGAGCACGGCGGCCGCGAGCCGAGGGTGCGTGACGGCGCAGCTGCCGAACGTCGTACCGAGTTCTGCGTAGACGTTCTTCACGCCCCATTTCGCGGGCGTTTCCGCGAGGTCGGTCACCCAGTCGATGCGGCCGGTCTTATCGAACTGGTCGAGCAGCGGCTCGGGGCTCGTCATCAGCGGCCGGAATCCCGAGTGATAGATGATGAAGTTGAGGCCGGGCCAGTCTTTCGCCGCTTTGCCCACGTCGTCGACCATCGCGTGGCGCCAATGCTTGGTCACCTGGGTGAAGTCTTCCGGCAACAGACCTTTGTGAATGCACACGTTGGTGATGCCGGCTTTCAACATGCGCTCGTAGGCGGGATACATCAGCTGCTCGTCGTCGAGCCGCCACGGATATTGCGAATCTTCGAACGGATCGCCCAGCGTGTAGCCCTTCCAGCTATCGGGCTTCAGTTCCACGATCGCGCGGTCGATCTCGTCGAGCCAACCGGGTTGCCCCGGCGCCATCACCGTGTGCGCAAGTACGCGTCGCGAACCGGCGGCCGCATTGATGAAGTTGCGCGCGGCGGCCAACCCGTCGTTGTTCATGATCACGTTGGCGCCGTGATCCGCCGGTGCTGCGCTGATGAGCCCGATCTTCGTGTCGCTGTCGAAGTAGACCTCTTTGAGAAAGTTGTCGAACTTGAACAGGTTGAAATCGATCTTCGTGTTGCGCAGCGCTTCGTTCCAATGCTTGGCGTATTCGCCCAGTTTCAGAATGCCGTCCCACTGATAGTCGTCGCGCACGAAGTGCAGCTGAACGTCGATCACCGGCTGATCGCGAAAGCGCAGCGTTCGCTCGGTGACAGCGGCCGCATCGGCAGTTTCGGCGGCCGCCACTGCGAAGAAATCTCCGTAGACGCGGTTCATCGCGAAGAAACTCGCGGCCAGGCCGATGCCCGAGCGCAGGAACTGGCGCCGGCCGGTGCCGGCTTTCGTCGCGTGGCGGTCGGCCATGTCGAGCACGAGCCGTTCGACGCGCGCCTGCGCCTGCGTTTGCGCAATCGGCAGATACTCGCCGTTGCTGACCATGCGCGTAGGTACCGGTGGCGAATCCTTCAGCCGTTCCGCGCCAACGAGCCCTTTAAGCTGTTTTTTCGTGAGCCACATGCGCGCCTCCGCGTTCGTCACTTTGACTTTTCGGCGCGAGGACTCGCGCGCACACACCCGGCGTCATCAGCGAGAGTGGACTGCGCTGCAGGTGCATGACTTCGAGAAAACGCAGCGCCACCACCGGATCGTGCCACGTGCGTTCGTGTACGCGATCGAGGTACCAGTTGGCGAAACGCGTCCAGCCCGGTGAGTTTGGAAACGCGGCACGGTCGCGATATTCCTCGGTCGTCGACATCAACCAGCACTGCGAAACGAACTGCGCGTACTTGCGCTGGAACACGCGCGCGAAGCCGCGCAGGTCGCAGGGATAATCCGTCAGACATTCGTCGAGCAGCGCCGCGCCGGTAGCACCCTGGCTCATCCCTTGCGCGTAGATCGGATTGAACGACGACGCGGCGTCGCCCAACACCACGAGCCCGTCCGGCGCTGGATCCATCGACTCGAAATGCCGGCGCAGATTGCCCGCGAACCGATATCGCCAGATGCGGTTGACCGGCGCCGCGTCTTTGATCGCCGCGTGGAAATCGGGAACCGCCAGCGACTTCGCGAAGGCCATGAAACCCTCTACGTCGTCCGGCGGATGATCGCCACGCCAGCCGACCAGCGTAGCCAGCCACTTACCGGTGCCTTCGACCGGCAGCAGCACGCCGAGCCGTGCATCGGGATACTTCGGATGAACGAGCAGCGACTTCCACGGCCGCTGCATCTGCGGGAGTTCCAGCAACGCGGTGGCGTAACCGACGTCCACCGGCACTTCGGACGTATTCACTTTCGGAAAGCCCGCCGATTGCAGACGCGCGGCGGTTTTCGAGTTGCGCCCGCCGGCATCCACGATCAGGTCTGCCAGCATGCGTCCGCCGCTCACGAGTTCCACACCGCAGATCCGCATGTCTTCGCACACGAAGGCGCCGACTTCGGCGCGGTCGCGCACCGCAACGCGCGACTCGCGCGACAGGTGCTGGCGCAGCGTGAACTCGAGCAGCCCCTTCGTCTGGCTGTGCATGGTGATGCCGCTCGGCAGCCGCGCTTTCCAGCCGCCGGCGTAATACCAGTCGGTGTCGAGCGACATGTCGATGCGGTGTCCGCCGGCGCGTTCGATGTCGTCGAGCGCGCCGGGCAGATACGTCTGCATGATGTCGGCGCCGCGCTGGAGCAGCACGTGCACGTGCGGCGATTGCGGCGAGCCTTTGCGCCAGGTCGGCGATTGCGGCAGCTCGTCACGCTCGAGCACGGTGACCTGCGCGAAATGACGCGACAGCGCCGCGGCCGTGAGCAACCCAGTGGTACCCGCGCCGATGACGACGGCAGAACGTCCGCGCCCCATGCAACCCCTCCCGATATCACACGGATCATCGGCATGGACGTGCGCCGCGGCTATGGTTCGTTCGGAGGGAGCGGACCCCTCCTTTCGGAGGGGGTGCGATGTCTCTCTATCGTTCCTTGTACCAGTAGTCTTGAACTGCGGCGCTCATCGAACGGCGTTGAGTGATTGGCCAGAACAGCATGAAGAACATATGCCAGTCGCCGTGCATGTCCCACTTTCTCGTTGAAACGACCGCATCTGCGCCGATATTCAGACGGACAGTCTTGCCTTGGGACTTTCCAAATCTGCGCAGGTCGAGCAGTAACTGGACATCTTCGCCAACGTGCTTTGCTTCGTTGTAGCCAGATATTGCGTCGAGTGCTGCCCGCGAGCAGAACACAACGCCGCCATCAACCTTGAAAACGCGCATGAAGAGCCGAGTAGCAAGCTCGGTTGCCTTCAGGCCCATTGAGGTACGTTCAAATCGCCACCCGGTCGCTCCTCCGACGTACAGACCGCTGCTCATCTCTTCCTGAATCCGAACGAACGTATTTGGGTGGATCTGCAGATCTGCATCTACGAACGCAATGATCGACGCCGAAGCAACTCGCGCCCCGCCGTTTCGCGCCGCCGCGATGACCCTGCGCTCCACTGCGACCACTCGGCAACCAAATTCCGTCGCGACCTCGGCAGTGCGATCGGTCGACGCGTTGTCTGCAACGATCACCTCGACACTTCCACCTGACCAGGCGGCGAAAACATCACACGCAGTCCGGACCGACCTCAAGAGGCGCGGCAGCAGAACCTCTTCGTTATAGGCGGGAATCACGAGTGAGATAGACGGCTTCACGGGACGCTGGTTCAGTCGATGATGCGTTGACGCAACGCGATGGCAACCGCATGCGCTCGGTCCGATGCGCCGAGCTTGTCGTAGAGATTTTTCAGGTGACCTTTGACGGTCGCCTCGCTGATCGCGAGAAAGTTCGCGATCTCTTTGCTGCTGCGACCTTCCGCGAGGAATTCCAGCACCTGGAGTTCACGCGGCGTGAGCACGCTCGTCTCGTCGCCCGCGCTCGACTGCTGCACGAGGCGGCTCAGCAGCGGCTTGGTGATCTCGGTGGGAAAGTAAGTGCCGTCGTTGAACACCGCACGCACCGCGCGCAGCAGATCGGACTTGGACGCGCTCTTCAACACATAACCGCGCGCGCCGAGATTGATGCTCTCGTGAACGTACGCGGGGCTGTCGTACATCGTGAACACGATGATGCCGACGTCCGGCGCCCGCGCGCGAATTTCCTTGATCGCCGCGAGACCGTTCATGCCCGGAAGACGCAGATCGACGATCGCGATGTCGGGGCGTTCGCGAACGATCGCTTCGAGCGCGCCGCGCACGTCGCCCGACTGGCCGACCACGGCCACGTCGGATTCGGCACCGAGCATCTCGACCACCGCCTGCCGCACCACGTGATGGTCGTCGATCAGATACACGCGTATCGGTGGGGTCATGGGAAGTCAGCCCGGCAGATCGATGCGTACGATGGTGCCGCGCGGTTGCGCACCTCGGATGCTCAGCTTCGCGCCGAGCGATTCGGCGCGCTCGCGCATTGTCGCAAGGCCGAAGTGGCCACGCTGCGCCGCGCCATTGTCGACGTGCTCTGCAATGCCGGTGCCGTCGTCGCGAATGTTCAACCGATAGCCGTCGTGTGTCGCCTCGAAGCGTATCTGCACTTTGGATGCATTCGCATGCTTACGCACGTTCAGAACCGCCTCCTGCACGATGCGGAACAGCAACGTCTGATCGGGCGAGCGCCAGGTGCGGGCGTCGGCGTCGATGTCGAGCTCGATTCGAATCGGCACCGCACTCGCGAGACCGGCGACGTACTCCTCCAGCGCGGTACAGAAGCCGAGGTCGTCGAGCACGGTGGGGTGGAGTTCGTTCATCATCGCCCGCACGTCGTTCGAGCACGTGCTCACCGCGCGCCCGAGCGCGGCCGTTGTCGAGTCGGCG
>DATJGR010000314.1:0-19474 GCA_035494855.1 Pseudomonadales bacterium
CAGAGAAAACTCCGGTGGATTCCGGAGCAGATCCCAGTCGTGTGCATGCGCCGGCGTGATGGTGTTCATTCGGTACGAAGCGTCAGCGGATCGCGTCGATCGCCCGGCGGCGCCCCGACGGAGTGGCTTTTGCGCGAGGCCCGATCGCGCAGCGCCTTGCCCGCCGCCAGGCGCTCGTCCCGTGAGCGGAGTTGTGCGGGGGCCGCGTCAGTGCCGGCCTCCGGAGCCGCATTCTCCGAAACGTCGCTGATCGTCGTCATGTCGCCCCCCTCAGGGTAGGCGATCGAGGCTACCATGCCCGACTCGTGGCGCCGCTACGTGATATCGCGTAGCCGTCGCGCGCGAGCCCCTCTCTGCATTCGTTGGCAGCGGCCGGAAAAGAACAGGCGCGAACAGCGTCGCGCCGTTCGACGCGGGCCGCTACTCGGCGGCTTTTGGCGGCAGTTGCGACTGCGGCGTGACCAGCGGAATGGTCTTCGCCAATCCCGCTTCCACCATCGAATCGAGCTTCGTCTCGATCTGCAGCACGCGCGCCGTCTTGATCGGAGTCAACACCTTGTCGAACTTGCCCACGTACTTCGACTTCAGATCGATCCGCTGCTTCTGCACGTCGAGATAGCCGGTGGTATACGACTTGGCTTTCTGGTCGGTCATCGCTTCGTAGTTCTCGGAGTAGTCCTTGATCAGCGCGACGAGCTTATCGTTGATCTTGGAAACGTCGTTCCGATAGTCGCGGTACAACGGCCAGAACTTCGCCGCCTCGTCCTCGGTCAGCACCACGTTGGCGGCCATTGTGGCCTGCCGCTGCGCTTCCGTCAGCGAGCGGATCATCTGCACCTGCTGGTCGATGGTCGGCTCTTCGGCAGCTGCTACTGCTGCCGGCAGCATCGCGACCACCGCCAACACCGCAATCCTGCATGCCGTTCCGAGGTTCGTTCGATTCATGTCGTGCCTCCGTTGAAAGGCGCGGATGTTAGACGCTGCGGCCGTGCGCGGTAAAGCCGCGCGCACGCTTCGAGCTGCGTTGGTCGATCAGACGGATTGACGTATGCTAGCCGCCCGCGACGCGATCGCGGATCGAACAAAAACTCGAAGGGGAAGTCATGAGACTCGCAGGCGCATTCAAACCGTTGCTGTTCGCCGCGTTCCTATGCGCATTCGGGTCGGGTTGTGAATCGATCAGCACGAAGACCGACTACGACACGAACTTCAGTTTCAGCGGTTATCACACGTTCTCGTGGATCTCGAAGTCGCCGCTCGTGAGCAAATCGCCCGAAGTCAGCCCGCTCACCGAAGGGCGCATCGAGAATGCGGTGATGACGGTTCTCAGCCAGAAAGGTTTTCGTTTCGTCGACGATCCCGCGAAGGCCGATTTCGTACTTGCATTCACCGTGGGCGCGCGCCAGCAGGTGCGCGTCACCAGCAACCCGTATGCGGCCGGTTACGGCATGGGGCCGTACATGTGGGGCGGCCCGTATTACCAGAACATCGACGTGCACGAATTCACGGAAGGACGGCTCGCGATCGACATCTTCGATGTGAAGCAACGGCAACCGGTGTGGCACGGTCATGCCACCAAGAGCATTTCGAGTTCCGATCAGAAGAACAGAGATGAACTGATCAACAAAGCGGTCGCCGCGATCCTGAAGAGCTTCCCGCCGGCATAGCCCGCCGCGGCCTTCCACAGTTGACCCCGATACCGGCGCGGGGGTTTGATGAACGGCGCGTCATAACACCAACGAACCTGCATCCACTCCATAGAGGGCACACCCATGAAATCGATCATCCGTCCATTCACTCTGTTCCTGATGCTGCTGATTCCGGCCGCCGCAACGTGGGCAGACGACAAGAACGAAACCGCCGAGGCCATCGCCGTATTCAAAGGCGCTGGTGAAAGCGGCAAATTCTTCAAGAGCGCGTACGGTTACGCGGTGTTTCCTTCGATCGGCAAAGGCGGCATCGGCGTCGGCGCGGCGCACGGCGACGGCAAGGTATTCGTCGGCGGGAAAGCAGTTGGTAAGAGCTCCATGACTCAAGTCAGCGTCGGTCTGCAGCTCGGCGGCCAGGTGTTCAGCCAGATCATCTTCTTCGAAGACAAGCGCGCGTTCGACGAATTCACCAGCGGTAACTTCGAGTTCGGTGCCGAAGCGAGTGCAGTGGCGATCACCGCGGGCGCATCGGCGTCCGCCACGACCGAGGGCAATACCGCCAGCGCAAGCGGCGGTCAGCACGATGCCGCAACCGCCGGCGAGTACAAGAAGGGGATGGCAATCTTCACCGTCGCGAAAGGCGGTCTCATGTACGCCGCGACGCTGGGCGGACAGAAGTACTCGTACAAGCCTCTGTAATTCAGCGCATCGCAGATCCGTCGAGGCCGGTCCAACCTCGACGGATCACTACGTTTCAGCGCGCACGGCGCTCAGCGCGTCGTACCTGAACACCCAGTCCATCGGATTGCCCTTCGCGTTGCCCAGTGCGCGATTGCGCACCCACGCATACGGCGGACGCAGGTGAAACAGTTTGGCATTGCTGCGCGACCCGAGCTGGACTCTCGCCGTACGCGACCGCCGCAACGACTCGTACCGCATCAGCGCCTCTGTAACGTCGTCAGCATCGACGACACAACCGACCAGCACGGCGGCGTCCTCGATCGCCATGGCAGCGCCCTGGGCCATGAACGGCAGTGTCGGGTGGCACGCATCGCCGAGCAACGTCACCCGTCCTTCCCCCCACGTGCGCATCGGATTGCGATCGAACAGCGCCCATCGGTAACAGGCTTCGTCGTCCATGTTGCGGATGAGTTCCTGCACGATGTCGTGCCACCCGACGAAGTCGCGCTTCAGGTCCGAGAGTTCGCCACGCTCGGTCCACGATTCCACTTCCCAGCCGCGTCGCTCGACCACGCACACGCAGTTCACCAATCGACCCGAGCGCACGTAGTAATGCACGAAGTGTTTTCCCGGCCCCATCCACACCGTTGCGACGGGATTGATGAGCCCTCGCGGCAGCCGCTCCACCGGCACCATGCCGCGCCACGCAATGTTTCCTGTGAATCGCGGTGATTCGGCCCCGAACAAACCTGTGCGCACCGACGAGTGAATGCCGTCGGCGCCGACGAGCAACGCGCCGGACACCCACTCGCGTCCGATCTTCACCTCTACGCCGTTGCGCGTCTGTTCGAACGCGTCGCATCGTGCGTTGGGATGCAGGTGAACGCTCGGCAGTTCGCGCGCTCGGGCGACCAGCGCTTCCATCAGGTCGGCACGATGCACGTGAAAATACGGGAAACCGTATGTCCGGACGGCCGCCGCCCCGAGCGCGGTGGTGGAAATGACATTGCCGTTCTTCCAGTCGCGCATCTCGGTGCCTTGCGGCACGAACGCAATGTTGCGCAGGCGCTGTTCGAGGCCGAGGTCGAACAGCACGCGCACGCAATTCGGACTCAACTGAATGCCGGCGCCGATTTCGCCGAAATGCCCGGCCTGCTCGAACAGGTGCACTTCAAACCCGCGCCGTCCGAACGCGAGCGCGGTGGTCAGTCCGCCAATGCCGCCGCCCACGACCAGAACGGGTCGATCAGGCGCTCCAACGGTCATGTCGAAACGTTCGGAAGACTAGGCACCGAGCGTGAGCGGCAGGCTGCGCAATCTCGTTCCGGTCGCGACGAACACGGCGTTCGCGACGGCCGGCGCAATCGGCGGCGTGCCGGGTTCGCCGATGCCTGTGGGGCTGTTCGTGCTGGGTACGATATGCACTTCGACGATCGGCACTTCGTTCATGCGCAACAACGGATAGTCGTGGAAGTTCGATTGCTCCACCGCACCGTCCTTGATGGTGATCTTGCCCCTCAATGCAGCCGTTAGGCCGAATATCACTGCGCTCTCCACCTGCGCATGCACCTGATCGGGGTTAACTACCAACCCGCAGTCCGCGGCGCAGACCACGCGCTGCACCTTGATGTCGTTGTCGACGACACGGACCTCCACCACTTCCGCGACCACGCTGCCGAACGACTCGTGCACAGCGATGCCCTGATGCGTGCCCGGCGTGGGGTTACCCCAATTCGCCTTTTCGGCAACCAGATCGAGCACGGCCAGATGACGGGGACTGTTCTGGAGCAGCCGGCGCCGGAACTTATACGGATCTTCACCGGCCTCGTGCGCTAGTTCGTCGACGAAGCCCTCGACCACGAACGCGTTCTGCGAATGGCCGACGCTGCGCCAGAACCCGAGCGGCACGCCAGGGTCGTAGTACACGTGCGCGACGTCGACGTTCGGAATCGCATACGGGTGATCCACCGCGCCTTCGTGCGCCGTCGGGTCGCGCGTCTTGACCAGCGACCCGGCGACCGCCGACAGCGAGTTCGTCAGCCAGTGCGGCATCCACTCCGGCGCCACTTTACCGAGCACCGGCAACAGCGAACGGAACATGCTCGGCGCCACGATCTTGTGCGACCAGCTCTGCACCTGACCCTGGTCGTTCAGCGCCGCCTTCATCACGTTGTACGTTGCGGGCCGGTAGAAGTCGTGCCGCATGTCGTCTTCACGCGACCAGATCAGCTTTACCGGCCGTTTCACCTGGCGCGACACCAGCGCCGCTTCCGGTACGAAATCCGGAATGCCGCGCCGGCCGAAGCCGCCGCCCATCAACGTGGTGTGCACGGTGACCTTGTCGCGCGGAATGCCGAGCGCATCGGCCGCGAGCGCCTGCGCTACGTCCGGCCCCTGATTCGGCGACCAGATCTCGCACGCGCCGTCGCGATACGACGCGGTGGTGTTCTGCGGCTCCATCGTGGCGTGCGCGAGATACGGTACTTCGTACACCGCGTCGAGCACCGAAGCCGCCTTGGTGAGCGCGCTCTTGGTGTCGCCGTCGTCGCGAATCGAATGGCCGCCTTCCTTCGCCATCTCTACCCACGCGGCGCGGATGGCCGCGCTGTCGAGCGCGCCGAGCGGACCTTTGTCCCATGTCACGCTGACCGCGCGCGCTGCTTTCGTGGCATGCCAATACGTGTCGGCCACTACCGCGATCGCTCCGTTCACGTCGAAGACGTCGATCACGCCGGGCGCGTTCCGCGCAGCCGCCGCGTCGAACGATTGCAGCGAACCACCGAAATGCGGATTGCGGATCAGAATCGCGACCGCCGCATCGGGCACGTCGACGTCCATCCCGTAAATCGCGGCGCCGTTGCTCTTCTCGGTGCCGTCGAAACGACGCAGCGATTTGCCGATGTATTTGAAATCGGCGGGATCCTTCAGCGCAGGCTTCTTCGGCACCCGCAGCTTAGCAGCGTCGTTAGCGAGTTCTCCGTAGCTGAACGATTCGTCCGTTCCGACGCGCAGCACGCGTCCGTTGTCCGCGCGGCACTGGTCGGGCCTCACGGCCCAACGAGCGGCCGCCGCCGCAACGAGCATTTCGCGCGCTTGCGCTCCGGTGGTGCGAAGAATGTCCCAACGCTGGCTCACCGATGCGGAGCCGCCAGTCATCTGTATGGGGTCCTGAAACGCTTTGTTCACCGGCGCCAGTTCGACGAGGATGCGCCGCGGATCGATCTCGAGTTCCTCCGCGAGGATCGTCGGCAACGCCGTCAGCACGCCCTGCCCCATTTCGGTCTTGTCGAGCTGGAAGATCACTTCGTCGGCCGGCGTGATCTGCAACCATGCGTTGGTCTGGAACGAACCGGCGCGCGCATTCGGCATTGCGACGGCGCGTTGCGCAGGAATGCCGAGCACGAGGCCGCCGGCGACCACCGCGGTGCCGGTCAGAAACGCGCGTCGATTCAGGTGAAATTCGCTCATGACACGCTCCCGGCCAGCAGCGCGTTCGGATCGAACATGCGCACCGCCACTTTCGAGTCGCTCAGTTCCGCGGCGCGGTGAATCGCGGCGCGGATGCGGTTGTAGCAGCCGCAGCGGCACAGATTGCCGTTCATCGCCACGGTGATCTCGTCGTCGGTCGGATGCGGCGTTTGTGCCAGCAGCGCCGACGCCGCCATGATCTGGCCGCTCTGGCAATAACCGCATTGCGGCACGTTGCCTTCGACCCACGCCTGCTGCACCGGCGTGAGACCTTTGGCGCCGATGCCTTCGATCGTCGTGATCGCCTGACCCTGCACGCTGCCGACCGTGGTCTGACACGAGCGCACCGCGACGCCGGCGAGATGCACGGTGCACGCGCCGCACAGCCCCATGCCGCAGCCGAACTTGGTGCCGGTCAGTTTCAGGTTTTCGCGCAGCACCCACAGCAGCGGCGTGTCGTCTTCGACGTCGACGCGGATGCTCTCGCCGTTCAGAAGGAATTCGATCATCGGAAATCCGTCATTCGTGAGATGAAGCGCAGTGGACCGTAGGCCGACGCCTGCGTCAACTGTTCGGACGCTGCCCGCGCCAGGTCCAGTTCCTGATTTCCGGCATGTCGTCGCCGACGCGTTCGATGTACTCGCGGTGATCGATCAGTTTGTCCCGCACTACCTGCTTGATGTGCGGCGCCAGATGCGCGAATCGCGGCACCCGATCTACAGCGTCGAACATCAGATCGAACCGATCGATCTGGTTGCGCACCGCCATGTCGAACGGCGTGGTAGTGGTGCCTTCTTCCTTGTAACCGCGCACGTGCAGATTGGGGTGGTTGGTGCGGCGATACGCCAGCCGGTGAATCAGCCAGGGATAGCCGTGGTAGGCGAAGATGATCGGTCGGTCCATCGTGAACAACCGGTCGAAGTCGTGGTTCGATAGACCGTGCGGATGTTCCTCGTTCGGCTGCAGCGTCATCAGGTCGATGACGTTGACCACGCGTATGCGCATCTGCGGCACGTGCTCCCACAACAGCTGCACGGCCGCCAGCGTTTCGAGCGTCGGCACGTCGCCGGCGCACGCCATCACCACGTCGGGCTCGACGCCTGCGTCGTTGCTTGCCCATTCCCAGATGCCGATACCCGCGGGACATTGCTTGCGCGCCTCGTCCATCGTCAACCACTGCAACTCGGGCTGCTTTCCCGCGACGACGACGTTGACGCGGTTACGGCTGCGCAGACATTCGTCGATCACCCACAGCAGCGTGTTCGCATCCGGCGGCAGGTACACGCTGACGACGCTCGCCTTCTTGTTGGCGACGTGGTCGATGAAACCCGGATCCTGATGCGAGAAGCCGTTGTGGTCCTGCCGCCACACGTGCGACGTGAGCAGATAGTTCAGCGACGCGATCGGCCGGCGCCACGGAATCGCAGCGCTCACCTTCAGCCACTTCGCATGCTGGTTGAACATCGAATCGACGATGTGGATGAACGCCTCGTAACACGAGAAGAAACCGTGTCGGCCCGTTAGCAGGTAGCCTTCGAGCCAGCCTTCACAGGTGTGTTCGCTCAGGATCTCCATCACGCGGCCGTGCTCCGCGAGGTTCGTGTCCGACGGCAGGATCTCGTCCATCCAGACCCGCGACGTCACGTCGAACACGTCACCCAGCCGGTTCGACGCGGTCTCGTCGGGTCCGACGATGCGGAAGTTGCGTGCTTCCGCGTTGAGATTCAGCACGTCACGCAGATAGCGCCCCAGCACGCGTGTCGATTCGGCGACGAGAACGCCCGGCTTCTCGACGGGCACCGCGTGGTCGCGGATGTCCGGCAGATGCAGGTCGCGCAACAGCAGCCCGCCGTTCGCGTGCGGCGTCGCGCCGAGGCGGCGCGTGCCGCGCGGCGCGAGCAGCGACAGCCCCGTTCGCAGCGCGCCGTGTTCGTCGAACAGTTCTTCAGGGCGATAGCTCTGCAGCCAGCGCTCGAGCTGCGACAGATGCGCAGGACTCTCGGCGAGTTTCGACAGCGGCACCTGGTGCGAGCGCCAATGGCCTTCGGTTTTCTGTCCGTCCACTTCCTGCGGCCCGGTCCATCCTTTGGGCGTGCGCAACACGATCATCGGCCAGCGCGGGCGACCCGTGGCGCGCCCGGAGCGCGCGTCGTGCTGAATGCGGTGAATCTCGTCGAGTACGTCGCCGAGAACCGCCGCCATCCGGCGATGCATCGTGGTCGGATCGGATCCTTCCACGTAATACGGCAGATGCCCGTACCCACTGAGCAACTGATCCAGTTCTTCCGCCGGCATGCGCGCGAGCAGCGTCGGGTTCGCGATCTTGTAGCCGTTGAGATGCAGGATCGGCAGCACCGCACCGTCGCCGCGCGGGTTGAGGAATTTGTTCGAGTGCCACGACGCCGCGAGCGGCCCTGTTTCCGCTTCGCCGTCGCCGATCACACAGGCGACGACGAGACCCGGATTGTCGAACGCGGCGCCGTACGCGTGCGAAAGCGAATAACCGAGTTCGCCGCCCTCGTGGATCGAGCCGGGCGTTTCCGCCGCCACGTGACTCGGGATGCCGCCCGGAAACGAGAACTGTTTGAACAGCCTCTTCATCCCCTCGGCATCGCGCGTGATCGACGGGTAAACCTCGCTGTAGGTCCCCTCGAGATAAGCGTTGGCGACGATGCCCGGTCCGCCGTGACCGGGTCCGGTGATCAGAATCATCGACAGATCGCGCTGCCTGATCGCGCGGTTCAGGTGCGCGTACAGGAAGTTGAGGCCGGGCGTAGTGCCCCAATGCCCGAGCAGACGCGGCTTCACGTGCTCGATGGCGAGCGGTTGCGCCAGCAGAGGATTGTCGAGCAGGTAGATCTGACCCACGCTGAGATAATTGGCGGCGCGCCAGTACGCATCGATCGCCGCCACCTCGTCGTCATCCATCTCGTCACGCATCTTCGTCACTCATTGTTCATTGTTCATTCCCGATACGAGCCGCGCCGTGTGCGCCGCGATGACGCCTTCCTCGTCCGTCGGGATGTTCCACAAACCGACCGCGCTGCGGGGACTGTCGAACCGCATCTGCCCGCGCTGGTTGAGCGCCGGATCGGCGTGGATACCAAGCCATGCGAGGGCATCGCAGATGCGAGATCTGATCCGCGGCTGGTGCGTGCCGATACCGCCGGTGAACACGATCGCATCTACACCGCCGAGCGCGGCTACCATCGCTCCGGTTTCCATCACGATCCTGTGCACGAACAGGTCCACCGCGAGCTGCGCCGCCGGCTCGCGGTTTTCGAGCAGCGCACGCATGTCGCCGCTCACGCCGGAAACACCGAGCAGTCCCGACTCCAGATTCAACAGGTGCTCCACGGCATCGACGTCCATCCGATGTTCGCGCACCAGAAACAGCACCGCGCCGGGGTCCAGTGCGCCGCTGCGGGTCGACATCACCAGACCGTCCGTAGGCGTGAAGCTCATGGTGGTCGCCACGCTGCGCCCGCCGCGCAGGGCACACAGGCTCGCACCACCGCCAAGATGCGCAACCACTACGCGCCGTGTCGGTTCGCTAACGTCCAATTGATCGAGCCTGGACGCAATGAACTCGTAGGACAGTCCGTGGAAGCCGAAGCGGCGGACGCCCCGGTCGAACCACACCTGCGGCAGCGCGAAACGCTGCGCGACCATTGGCATCGACGCATGAAACGCCGTATCGAACGCCGCCACGTGGGGAACCAGCGGTCGCTCTGCGCGCGCGGCAGCCACCACGGCGAGTCCAAGCGCCTGGTGCAGCGGCGCCAGCGGCTGCAGCGCCCGCAGTTCGGCAACGACGCCATCGTCGATCAACGCGGACGCAACGAACTTCGCACCACCATGCACGATGCGGTGTCCGACCGCGCCTATTGCAAACGGGTTCAGCTCTCGCGCGATGTCCCGCAACGCGTCGCGCACCGCCTCTTCGCCGCCTCCGGCCGCGAGTTCCACCTGACCACGCAACAGGCAGGTTCCGGGCGAAGCTTCGCGGACCGATCCATACACCGCGTACTTCAAGGTAGCGGACCCGGCGTTCAATACGAGAATGTTCTCGACACTCATGTCCGCTAGTAGACCACGCCAGATTTATTCACGCCGACGTTGAACTAATCGCAGGCCTGGGATACCAACGCATTGGGGATCGCGCCGAAGAAGGAGTCCTGACGATGAAATCCCGCAAGACGATTGTCGAAATTCCGAAGCAGCGCAACGAAGCGATGACCGAGGAAGCGCGCCGCGAAGCGATCGCCAAAGCGGCCTACTTTCTGGCAGAAAAACGCGGCTTCGAACCAGGACACGAAATCGAAGACTGGATCGCCGCTGAAGCGCGAGTGAATGCCGCACCTGAAAAGCGGTAGTCCGCACAGACATCGCGCCTTCGTGCCCGCGTTGGGCGCGATGGGTCATTTCGTCTTCGCGGCAACCAGTTGCGTCAGCTCCACCATACGGTGGGCAAAACCCGTTTCGTTGTCGTACCAGGCCATGACTTTCGCAAGGCTCGTACCGATCACCTGCGTCAGCGTCGCGTCGTAGATCGACGAACGCGGATCGCCGAGATAGTCCGTAGAAACGAGCGGTTCGTCGCTGAAACCGAGAATGCCGTGCAGCGCGCCCTCGCTCGCGCGTTTCATTGCCGCGTCTATTGCAGCTTTGGTGATCGGCCGCTCCGTTTGCACGGTGAGGTCGACCAGGCTCACGTCCATCGTCGGCACGCGCACCGCCTGTCCGTCGATTTTTCCCTTGAGCCGCGGAAGCACGTCGCCGATCGCTTTCGCTGCGCCGGTAGACGTCGGGACCATGTTCATCGCGGCCGCGCGGGCGCGCCGCAGATCGCCCTTGCGGTGCGGTATGTCGAGCACCGGCTGATCATTCGTATAGGCGTGAATCGTCGTCATCAACGCGAACCGGATGCCGAAGTTCTCATCCATCACCTTCGCCACCGGCGCGAGCGCGTTCGTCGTGCACGAGCCACACGAAACGATGTGATGATTCGCGGGATCGTAGTCGGCCTCGTTCACGCCGATCACGATCATCGCCTCGTGGTCTTTCGCCGGAGCGGAAAGAACCACCTTGCGGGCGCCTGCATCGAAGTGCGGCTGCAGCTTCGTTCTGTCGGTGAATACGCCCGTGCATTCGAGCACGATGTCGATGCCGAGCGCGCGCCATGGCAGCTCCATCGGATCTTTCGCCGCGAACGTCCTGACCGTGTGACCCGCGATGTCCAACGCCCGATCGCCGGCCTCGGCGCGAACTTTGGCGCGCCCGTGCACCGTGTCATAGTTGTACAGGTGCGCCAGCGTCCGCGCGTCGGCGAGATCGTTGATGGCGATCAGTTCGATGTCGTCGCGGCGCACTTCGCTGAGTGTGCGCAAGATGCAACGTCCAACGCGGCCGAAACCGTTGATGGCAATCTTCGTGGGCATGACCGTCTCTCGTGTACTGCGCCGTGGCGCCCCGCAGACTAGTCGCACACACGACGCGACGCCACAGAGCGGTTCTACCGTCAGTCGTTTCGACCAGGGGCGAACATGCACGCGATGATGCTGAAACGGTTCGGTGCGCAGCTCGAGTGGACCGAACTGCCCGATCGCGCGCCGGGACCGGGAGAGATCCGGGTTGCGGTAGCGGCTTGCGGCGTGTGCCGCACCGACCTGCACGTCGTGGACCGGGAGCTGGCCGCGCCGCGCGTGCCGATCATTCCCGGACACGAGATCGTCGGCCGCATCGACGCCATCGGCGCCGGCGTCGAAGGCTTGCGCCTCGGTGAACGCGTTGGCGTGCCATGGCTCGGATATACCTGCGGCACCTGCGGCTATTGCGCGTCGGGAAGCGAGAACCTGTGCGATTCGCCCGGCTTTACGGGCTACACGCGCGACGGCGGCTACGCAACCGCGACCATCGCCGACGCGCGCTACGCATTCCCGCTCGGCGACGATGGCGGCGACGTAGCGCTCGCTCCGCTGTTGTGTGCCGGACTCATCGGATGGCGCGCGCTGGTGATTGCCGGCGCTGGAAAGCGCATCGGACTCTACGGCTTCGGCGCCGCCGCACACATCCTCGCGCAGGTGGCCGCGTGGCAAGGACGTTCGGTGCACGCATTCACGCGCGCTGGCGATACAGCGGCGCAGACGTTCGCGCGGCGGCTGGGTGCGGTCTGGGCCGGAGATTCGACCGACCCGCCGCCGCAACCGCTCGATGCCGCCATCATCTTTGCTGCGGTCGGCGAACTCGTTCCGATCGCGCTACGGGCAGTGCGCAAAGGCGGTCGCGTGGTGTGCGCCGGCATCCACATGAGCGACATACCCACCTTTCCATACAGCCTGCTGTGGGAAGAACGCCAGCTGGTTTCAGTCGCGAATCTCACGCGACGCGATGCGGTGGATTTTCTGGAGGTCGCACCGCGCGCCGGCGTCGTCACGCAAACGACGCCGTATCCGCTGACGCGCGCGAATCAGGCGTTGGACGATCTGCGCAACGGCCGCTTCGACGGCGCCGCGGTGCTGGTGCCGTAGCTCACTCGGGCGCGCTGCGTACCAGCAACACCGGTGCCGGCGACGCGCGCAGTACGTGTTCGGCGTCGCTGCCGAGTGCGAGACGCCGGATGCCGCGACGACCATGCGTACCCATCACGATCAGGTCCGCCGGCCATTCCTGCGCCTGTGCGACGATCAATCGCGACGACGGGCCGCCGATGGCTTCCAGCAGTACGGCTTCCGGTTCGAGTCCGCCCTTGCGGACCACCGCTTCGGCGTTGGCCAGGACCTTCTTACCGCCTTCGCGCAACCCTTCGATGATGTCGCCGGAGTAGTAGTAGTTGGTGCCACCGATGCCGGAGTAGTCGACGACCAGTTCGTCGACCACGTGCACGATGCGCAGCGTACTTCCCAGCGCCTTCGCGATCTTGATCGCTTCCTGAAGACCTTTGTCGGACGTCGGACTACCGTCGACGGGAACGAGAATTCTGCCGTATATCTGCGTCATCGCGTTTCGCTCGGGCGGTTGGACCGGAGCACTATATGCCACCGCCGCTCATTCGACGACCGGGAAGCCCGCCGCTTTCAGATCGTCGTAGCCGCCCGTCATTGCGGACACGTGCGTGTAACCCAACTGACGAAGTTGCTCGGCCGCGCTCTGGGCGCGGCGCCCCGTATGGCAATACAACACCAGCGTCGCATCTTTTGCCGGCAACAGCGACGCCGCCCTGGCGGCGATCTGATCGAGGGGCAGATGGACCGCATCTTTCACGTGGCCACCCGACCATTCCGCATCGGTACGGACGTCTACGAACACCGTGCCGTCGTCGTATGCCCCGCGCACGTCGGCAGCGGATGGACGCGGCGCTTCGGCGTGGACGCCCACACCGGCCAGCGCCAACACGCAGAGCAGCAGCGCGCACGTCGTTCGCCCGGTTTGCATCTTCGTCAAAGCAGCCATCGAAGCAGCCTTGCCTTCCTGGATCATGCCCGCATTATGGAGCGCGCCGCCGGAAATCGAGAGTCCGTCATGATTCGAAACTGTCCCGCGTGTGGAACCCCCAACCGCATTCCACCGCGACATCTCGCCAGCCGCGGCCGTTGCGGCGCGTGCAGGCAACCGCTGCCGCCGCTGCACGAGCCTCTCGACGTCGACGTCGGGCAGTTCGACGAGATCACGCGCGGCGCGAGCGTTCCGGTGCTGGTCGATTTCTGGGCGTCGTGGTGTGGGCCATGCAAAATGGCGGCTCCCGAGGTCGCAAAAGCCGCCGCGAATCTCGCCGGCCGCGCCATCGTTCTGAAAGTCGATACCGAAGCGCACGGCGATCTCGCGCAGCGCTACAACGTGCGGAGCATTCCGAACTTCGCGCTGTTCCGCGACGGTAAGCTCGCGTGGCAACAGCCGGGGCTGCTGAACCACCGCCAGCTGGAGCAGGCAGCCCTCGGCGGAAGCTGACCGCTCTACCGGCGTGCCGGGCTGCTCACTGTTTCGAGCCGGCCTGCTTGCGCGCCTCCTGTATGTCGTCGAGCGTCTCTTCCATGATCGTCGTCGGGTTGAAGCTCGGCGGAATCGAGCGCGGCGGGAATTCCTTGAACGTCTCTGCGAATTTGACGACCTGGTCGATCGCGCCATACGCGGATCCGACGTGATTCAGCTGCCAGTCCCAGAAGGTGTTCGAAGTGATGTCGGCTCGCTCGAACGGGTCCTGCATCAGATTGAAGATCTTCTGCAGGCGTAGCTTCGTGAACGGCTCGGCCCAGACACCCAGCGTTCCTTGCATGCGCTGCTCAGCGAACACGTACTTGTAGTCACCGTCCCGAAGGCCCACGAGCAATCCGTCGTCGTCCGAGTAGAAGAACGTGTGGCGTGCACTCTTCACCCCGTTGTTGTTCGCCGCGCTGCCGGTGACGGAACGCAGGAACGCACTCTGGTCATAACCGTCGAGATGCACTTTGTACGTCTTACCGTTCGCCTGATACCCCTTCAGCAGCTTGTTGACGATGTCGGGCTCGCCGGCGACCGAAACCAGCGTCGGCAACCAGTCGTTGTGGCTCATCAATTCGTTCGTTACCGTCCCGGGTTTGATCGCAGCGGGCCAGCGCACCACGCACGGCACGCGAAACGCGCCTTCCCAGTTGGTGTTCTTCTCCGACCGGAACGGCGTCATCGCGCCGTCGGGCCAGCTGTTCATATGTGGACCGTTGTCGCTGGTGTAAACGACGATCGTGTCGTTCGCGATACCCATGTCGTCCAGCGCCTGCAGCAACGCGCCGACCGTGCCATCGTGTTCGATCATGCCGTCGACGTACTCGCTGTCGCCGTGCTTGTACACGCCGCGGTGCTCGGCCCTAACGTGCGTGCGAAGGTGCATGCGCGTCGCGTTGTACCAGACGAAGAACGGCTTGGCGTCGGCGTGCTGGCGCTTCATGAAATCGATCGCCGCGGCGGAGGTTTCGTCGTCGATGGTCTCCATGCGCTTCCTGGTCAGCGCGCCCGTGTCCTCGATCGTCTGCTTGCCGACCTTACCGAAGCGCGGATCGACGGTCGGATCGTCGACGTTCGTGGCTTTGGTGTGGAGCACGCCGCGCGGACCGAACTTGGCGACGTAGCCGGGATCCTTCGGATAGTCCGGTAGCTCCGGCTCTTCTTCCGCGTTCAGGTGATAGAGGTTGCCGAAGAACTCGTCGAAGCCGTTCACGGTGGGCAGCGACGGATTGCGGTCGCCGACGTGGTTCTTGCCGAACTGACCGGTGCCGTAACCGAGGTTCTTCAGCAGCCCGCCGATCGACGGATCGAGCTGGCTCATTCCCATCGGCGCGCCGGGATAGCCGACTTTCGTCAGTCCGGTGCGGATGCCGTGCTGTCCGGTGAGGAACGCGGCGCGCCCGGCGGTGCAGCTCTGCTCCGCGTAGTACTGCAGAAAGCGGATTCCTTCCTTCGAAATGCGATCGATGTTGGGCGTCTCGTACCCCATCAACCCATCGCTGTACGCGCTCACGTTGGTGATGCCGATGTCGTCACCGAATATCACCAGAATGTTGGGCTTGCCCGAACCTTCAGCCGCGTGCGCGAAACCGGCCAGCGCGAGCCAGAATGCAAAGACCATCGCCACGTGCCGTAATGTTCGAAATCCGTGTTGCATGTCCGGTCTTCCTTTTCGGTTCGTTGTTTGTGGCCGACGTTTGTAACCCGGATCCGGTTCGACGCGGCGTCCGACTTAGAGCGACATCAGATGTGCCGCCAGCGCTTCCGGCGCGGATAAAAACGGCGAGTGATCGGTGCGCATCGTGATCACCTTTTCGCACGGCAGCCGTTCCACCATCGCGCGTTGCGATCCGATCGACACTGCGCGGTCGTTCGTGCATTCGATGTACACGCGCGGAATCCGGCCCCATTGTTCTGCCGTCACGTGTATCCGCGCGCCGAGCACCGCGCTGGACTCGGGTCCAAGAGAGAGTTCGGCGAGCGCAACGTCTTCGTCGGAACACTCGCCGTAGAAGAGGTCCTTCAGCTGACTCACGGCCACCGTCACCGACGCGCCGTCCGCAGACGGAACGAGCCAGCCCGAAGCGGTCGAACCTGCGTCGCGCGACGCCGCATCGCCGAAGGTCTGGCCGTCTTCGAGCAGAAATGCGGCGACGTACACCAGCTTCGCGACGGTCTGCGGTTGCTGTTCGGCAGCGGCGGAGATCACGAACCCGCCCATGCTGTGGCCGACCAGAATCACCGGCTCGTTGGCGGTGCGAATGACGTCTGCGACGCGCTGCGCGTAGCTCTGCATCGATACCGCGTTGATCGGCGTCTGGTCGCGACCGTGCCCCGGAAGATCGGGCACCAGCACCGTGTGGCCTTTCTGCCGCAGTCGCGCCGCCACTTTGTACCAGCACCAGGCGCCGTGCCACGCACCGTGAACCAGAACGAACGTGCTCATGCGTTGCTCTCCATCATGCCAGCGCCTCGTACACCGCATTGATCAGCCGATTGCCGCGGGTATCGGTCTCGATGCCGGGCTGCATCTGATTCATGGCATAACCGATGCCGAGTTTCAGCGAAGGGTCGGCGAAGCCGACGCTGCCGCCGGCGCCTGAATGGCCGTAGGCCTCGCGATTCGGCCCGTACATGCCCTGCGTGTTCAATATGACGCCGCGTCCGCGACGCAGCGGCCGCCCCAAAACGAGGTCGTCCTGCTCACCCACCTCCTCGCGACACATCGCAGCGATCGTGTCTGCGTTCAGAACACGCACGCCATCGAGTTCGCCGCCGCGCGCGAGTGCACCGTAGATGCGCGCGATGCCGCGCGCATTCGCCTGCGCGTTTGCGGCCGCGATCTCCGCGACACGCCACGGCGTGCTGCACGCATCCTGCCACGGTCGTATCGACGGATTCTGCAGCGCGTACCGATACAGCGGCGGCATCTTGATCGCGAGCAGCGCGGCCAGATCGGGCTGAACGCGAGCGTGATTGGGGCCGACGAGATCGGCAACGCGACCGTGTTCCGCCGTTGGAAGTCCGAGGTGCACGTCTGCTTCGAGCGGCCGCGCGATCCGCTCCGACAGAATCGTTCCCAACGTTTTTCCGCTGGTGCGCAGCGCGAGTTCACCCGGCAGATAACCCCACAGCACCGCGTGATAGCCGGCCGCTGTGCCGGGTTCCCAGAACGGCTCCTCTGCGGCCATTCGCGCCACCATCGCGGACCAGTCGTATAGATCGGTCACCTCGAGCCGTTCTCGCAGGCCGCACACGCCGGATTGATGCGAAAGCAGTTGACCCACCGTCAAGCCGTTGCGCGCTGCCCGGAACTCCGGCCAGTACGCAGCCACCGGCGCTGCGTAGTCGATCAGACCGTCCTCAACGAGCGCCGCGAACGCAATCGACGCAACGCCCTTGGTGGTGGAGTACACGTTCACCAGCGTGTCGTCTTTCCACGGCCGGGTGCACGCCCGGTCCTGATAGCCGCCCCACAGGTCAGCCACCGTCTCGCCGTCGACGACGACGCAGAAACTCGCCCCCACTTCGATGTCGTCAGTGAAATTGCGTTCGAACACAGAGCGGACGGCCTCGAAACCGGGCGCAACGGTGCCGTGCACCGGGAAGTCAGTCACGATGTGTACCTATATATGTATCAGTCGGACGATGGAGCCGGAACGGAGGGGTCGCGCCTACAACTGCAGCGGCTTGACCTGCGCGACGCGTTGCGGTTCGGTGCGCCACACCTGAGATGCGTCGACATACACCTCGACGCCGTTGCCGTCGGGATCCTGGAAATACAGCGATTTGCTCACTTCGTGATCGATCGGCGTCGAGGCGACACCAGCCGCTTCCAGCGCAGCGTGTGCTTCGCGCAATTCGTCCATCGAGGTGCCGATGTTGAACGCGACGTGATCGAGACCGGCGCCGCGACGCGGCTTCGCATCACCGTCGTCTTTCACCTCCATTACCGCAAAATCGTGATGATTCCCGAGCGAGAAGAACGCCATCTTCATGCCGCCCTGATCGAGCCGCGCGCAGATCGGCAACCCGAGCACGCCGTTGTAGAAACGTTCGGCCCGCTCGAGATCGGTCACCCGTAATACGACGTGGCCCAGCGCCTTGATCTTCATGCTTCTCGCTCCGATGTCCGTTTCGGCCAAATATGCACCGAGGATTATCGGAAAGCGAATACCCTCGCATTCAGGAAGCTCACAGCGGTGCACCGATGAAAAAGCCCACCACCGTAAAAGCGCTCGAGGACTTCGGACGCACGCGTCTCTCGCCGAGTTTCTTCATGCGCGATTTTCTGCACAGCGAAATCGCGAATCTGCACGGCATGCCCAACATCCCAGACGACCCGGATCTCGCGATCGACGTCGGCACGCATCTGTGCGGCGAGATACTCGAGCCGTTGCAACGGCAATTCGGACGCATCGCAATCAGATCGGCGTTCCGCTCGTGCACGGTCAACCAATTCGGCAACGAGCACGGCTACAGTTGCGCGCGCAACGAAACCAACTACGGCGCGCACATCTGGGATCGACGCAACGCGGCCGGCCACAAAGGTGCAATGGCATGTGTCGCGGTTCCGAGCTTTACGGACTTTCTGGTGGACGGCGGCGACTGGCGCGCAATGGCGTGGTGGATTCACGACCACCTGCCGTATTCGGTGGCGGAGTTCTATCCGAAGCTCGGCGCGTTCAACATCAGCTGGCACGAACGGCCGCAACGGCGGATCGACAGCTACATCGCGCCGAAAGGCACGTTGACGAAGCCGGGGATGGCGAATCACGAAATGCGGCACGACTCCGACTACGCACCGCTGATGAAGGCGACGGCGACGGTACGGCAATTGGCGCCGTAACGGTGCCGTCGCAAAGGCGGGTTACTTGACCTCGAAGTACATCCGCAGACCGATGCCGTAAGCGGTCGCGTTGTCGCCGACCGAAACGTTGCCGGTCAGCGCGAACATGTCAGTGAAGTTGAACACCGCACCAACGTACAGCGCCGTGTCGTCGTCCGAGACGTCGACGTAACTGCCGCCACCGTTCAGTTCGAATTGCGGCGTCAGCATCGCGCGGATGCCGGCACGGAGTGCGTAACCGTCGTCGTCCTGCGAGTTGAAGCCGTCGGCATCCACCTCGGCCCAGACGTACGCAGCGTCAGCGGTGAAGTCGACCTTCGAGTTCAGCGGGAAGTGCAGACCAACACCCGCTTCTGCCTGCTTCAGATCGATGTCGAATCCCGACGCGTCGATGTTGCCGTCGGAATACGCCGCGATCAGGTAAATCTGGTCCGAGACGGCGAGCGAGCCGTTGGCGCCGAACACATCTGCGTCTTCGTTGAAGTTGTCGAAGTCGATGCGCGCGTAGCCGAGTTCGCCGTAGGTATAGCGCGGACCCTCGCTGGCCGCGGCCGAGCCGGCCAGCAGCATCGCCGCAACCAGTCCCGCACGACGTGTCCATCTCTTGATCTTTTGATCCATTCTTCACTCCAAGCTATTGAGCGGACACACCATAACGTCCCCGGATCGATCCGCAATCACGGATGCACCAGGATGAGGCATCGCTCGCAGATTGATCGCGGCCGATGTCCCGTTCAGCGCCGATCGAGCAGGCGCGGCCCGGTACCGTCGCGACTCAGTGCGTCGAGTGGATTGCGCAGCGGACACACCTTCAGCGACATGCACCCGCAGCCGATGCACCCGCCCAGCT
>DATJGR010000315.1:0-8631 GCA_035494855.1 Pseudomonadales bacterium
ACGATCGCCGAGGCCCACCTCGACGCGTTCGAGCCCCATCACGACCTGCGCGAGTGCGCAGTTGGCGCTGACGATCATCGTGTCGGTGACGTTCTCCGGTACTTTGAAGAACGCCTGGCCCGGATGCAGAAACAGGTAGTCGGCGAACGAACCGCGCGTGTACGGCCACTCGGTGAGGGCGCCACGCTGAATCGAGAAACTCTGCCGGCACGCCTCGCTGACGCCGCGCATGCAGCTGCGGCACTGGCCGCACGGTCGGAAGTACTGATAAGCGATGCGATCACCTTCCTGAATCCGTTGGCCGTTCCAGTCGGTCGTGACGCCATCACCCAGCGCGTGCACCACGCCGGTTGCTTCGTGACCGAGAATGCGGCCTTGCGGCGTTGTCACCTGTGCGAAGCGTCCGTCGCCGCGCCAGATGTGCAACTCCGATCCGCAGATGTTCGCGCGCGTCACGCGCAATGTCAGTCCGCCAGGACGTGCTTCCGGAACGGGGAGCTCACGAATCTCGAACGCTTTACCCGGTTCGAAGAAAAGTGCAGCGCGATTCACCGTAGTCATGTCGCTGCCTCAACGGGACGGCGGCGATCCGCCGGTGTGCGCGTAGGTTTTGTTCGTGATGAACCAGCGCCCATCGATGCGCGCCACCGAGAAGTAGTCGACGAAGTCGCAGCCGAGGTAATCGGTTTCGGCGAGCACCGCGACGCCCGCGTCGCCGGTGATGTCGATCGACCGGACAATGGCCTTGTACTTCGGTCCGGCCATGCCCGGCTGCGCCTGCACCATCGCGAAGAAGTCGGTGATCGGCACATACGTGTCCATCGCGCCGATGTGACCCATCATCCGCGCGTCGGGATGGAACGCCTGCTTCAGTTTCGCGACGTCGCCGTTCGCGCCGTCGACATAGAGTTGAATGACGGCGCGAACGTCGTCGAGGTCCTTCAGGTATTCGGACATGGTGGCTCCTTTCTTTTGGCCATGACGAAGGAATCGGCACCCGGAGGATACTTCGACGCGCGGTCGTCGCGCGACGTCGAACGGCGTCCGTTACTGCGAAAGACTCTCGGCCTCCTCGCGACCGCGCCGCCGGCGCTCGTCTTCGTCGCGGGCGTCGTCGATCACCTGCTGCACGCCGTCGAGATCCACCGCCGTTTCGTCGTCGACGAATTCCCCGGTGAGGACCGAATCGACGCGCAATTCGCCGCGCTCGAACAGCTGCCACAGTTCGTCGCCGAAGCGGGTCTCGCGCAGGTCCGGCGCAAATCGCGCGAGCGTGTCGGTGAGATTGTTCACGTCGCGCAACAGCATCGCGCGCGCACCGTTGTTGCCGGCCGCATTCACGGCCTGCGGCAGGTCGATGATGACCGGGCCGTCTGCCGCGGCCAGCACGTTGTATTCGGACAGGTCGCCGTGGA
This sequence comes from Pseudomonadales bacterium, assembly GCA_035494855.1. Lineage (GTDB taxonomy): Bacteria > Pseudomonadota > Gammaproteobacteria > Pseudomonadales > Azotimanducaceae > DATJGR01. Next base: position 1,416 of record DATJGR010000315.1, read on the forward strand.
TCAGCCCGCTGCACAGCATCCGCTGCACCTGTTGCATGAGCCGGGCGTGATATCGGCGGGCATCCTCCGCCGTGAACTCGACGTCACCGAGACCGGGCGCGGACCGGCCCTCGGCATCGACGACCAGTTCCATCACCAGCACGCCATCGGTGTAACCGAACGGCGTCGGCACTCGAACGCCGGCCGCCATCAAACGGTACAGCGCATCGACCTCGGTATTCTTCCAGGCCGCTTCCTCTTCCTTGCGCCCGAATCGGGTGCGCTTGCCGATCGCCCGGGTTTGCCGGCTGCCGCGCACCTGCCGGCCTTCCTGATACTGCGCGCGCTGCTGGAAGCTGCGTTGCGCCATGTTCTTGTACACCTTCGCGCAACGTAGTTCCGACTTCACGCGCACGACGTATACGGCGGCTTCTTTGCCGCTCTTCAACGCACGAACCACCTCGTCGATCACGCCGTCTTCGATGAGGGATTGCAGCTCCTTCGGAATTTTCATCGCGACAGAGTAAACGAAACCGCCTCGGACATTCCGTTGTACGCACCACTATGGGAGGATCGACCTCCGCGCGGGTGATCAGGGAGAGCACCTTGGCGCACCATTCGAGTCAGGAACAGGCGGTCCGGTTCTTCACCGGGCGTCCGCACGTAGGCATTCCGCACGGACCGCTGCGCGTGCTCTCGGCGTGGCGCGGAGACGCCATACGCGCGCGAGGCGACTACCGTTACCACCTGAACCGCGCGGACTTAGCGGAGATCGACGCCGGTCTCGCCCACGCGATGGCAACGCACAAACCGACGATCGACCTCACAGCGCGCGATCTGCCGCTGCCGACATTGTCGAAACAGATCGCCCGATGGCGCGACGAGCTGCGCGAGGGTCTCGGATTCGTGGTGATTTCCGGCGTTCCGGTGGAGGGCTGGTCGCAGGAGGAGTCGGAGCGCTTCTTCTGGGCGTTCGGGCAGCACCTCGGCATTCCCGGATTGCAGAATCCGCAAGGCGACCTGCTCGGCCACGTCGTCGACACCGGCGACGCCGCAACCGATCCGCTGGTGCGCCTCTATCGAACCGCCAGCAACATCAACTATCACTGCGACGGCGCGGATGTCGTCGGATTACTGTGCCTCAACGCGACCCCAACGGGCGGGCTCAGCCGCATCGCGAGTTCGGTGACGGTGTTCAACGAGCTGTGGCGGCAGAGTCCATCATTGGCGGCGCGCTTGTTCGAGTCCGTCCGGCTCGATCGCCGCAACGAGGAGAAAGCCGGGCAACCCGTGTATGCGCTGATCCAACCGTCGTGTTTCGACGGTCACACGCTGCGAACGTTCTATCACTCCGATTACTTCCGTTCCGTCACGCGTCACGTCGGGCCTCTGTCGAAAGACGAACTCGAACTGCTCGACGCATTCGAAGCGATTGCCGAACGGCCCGACATACGCCTCGACATGCAGTTCTCGCCAGGCGACATCCAGCTGCTGTCGAACCACACCGTGGTGCACGCGCGCACGGCCTACACCGACGGCGCCCGCAAGCGGCACCTGCTTCGCCTCTGGCTGACGTTGTAAATCGCCGGACGTGTCGCCAACGGTCCGGCTATGTCGCTAGACTGACCGACGACTTCCCACAGGGGCTCCAACATGGCGATCGATCGCGCGCGCACCGCGCTGGGTCGGGTATTCACTCAACGCTGCTTCTATCTGTTCGCCGGCCTCCTCGTGCTGACAGTCGCGGTGCTGCTCCTGGACCCGACGCCGCGCGGGCGACTGCTGCTGAACGCCATCAACCTGCTGATCGATGTCGCGGCGGTGGCCGCCGTAGGGCGTTCCACCTCGTCGTTCCTGATCGCCACCATGCTCGCCCTTCCGGCGATGTACTTTCAGATTCGAGGCATTGCGGAAGGCGACGACACGCGGCTGGTCATTTCATGGGCGTTCAACGCGGCGTTGTTCGGCGTCACGATCGCCTACCTGCTGCGTTACGTGTTCCGGCGCGACGTCATGACCGCGGACAAACTCTACGGCGCCGCGAGCGGCTATCTCATGCTCGGCGTGCTGTGGGCACTGCTCTACGCGATCGCCAGCTATTTCGAGCCGGGATCGTTCGCCATCGGCGGCACCCCAACCGCTCCGAACTTCACCGACCTGCTCTATTTCAGCATCACCACCCTGACGAGCACCGGCTTCGGCGACATCGTGCCGCTGCTGCGGCGCGTTCGCGCGCTATGCGTGCTCGAGCAGCTGACGGGCGCGCTGTTCCTCGCGATCCTGATCGCGCGACTCGCCGGCGTGTATCCGCCGCCACCCGCGCCGGACGCGCGCGACGCCGCGGAGGCGCAGGTGCCCCGCTTCATCCGGCGATTGCGCGAAAGGTCGCGGACGGGTCCGCCCTAACGGATCCACGCGCCCGGCGCGTCGGTCCGAAAGCCGAGCGAACGATACGTCGCATCGACGAGCGACTGACCGCGCGGATTCAGCAGAATGCCCGCGCCCATCCGGTTCATCGAATAGCCGAACGCGAGCGCTTCGGCGGGATCGGCAAACCCCATGCTGCCGCCCGCGCCGGCGTGACCGAACGCACCGGCGCCGAGCACGCACGTCTCCATGTGACCAGCCGGGCGATGGCGATTGTCCATCGAGCGCATGAAGCCGAGGCCGAAGCGCGTGGGCATCAGCAGCGTTGCATCCACCATCGTCGCGACCGACACCTCGCGCATCCGCACGATGTGGTCGCTCGACAACAGACGTACGCCGTTGTGTTCGCCGCCGTTGGCGAGCGGCGCATACATGCCGGCGAGCGCGCGCGCATTCGCGAGACCGCCGCCACCGCCGATCTCGGCCGCGTACGCCTCGGGCGAATCTGCCCGATGACCGCCCGCGTTCATCAACGACAGGAACTGGATCGACGTAGGATCGGAAATCAGCGCCTGCGTGAACGGCATCGCCGGGCCATTGCCGTCGGGAAACCACGGAATCATCGGCGCGACCCGCGGCAGATGCGCGTCGGGCAGCCCGATCCAGAAGTCGAGGCCGAGCGGCTCCGCCACTTCTTCGCGGAAGAACGTGCCGAGCGATCGACCCGATACGCGCCGCACCAGTTCGCCGACCACCCAGCCGAACGTGATCATGTGATAGCCGTTGCGTGTGCCCGGCTGCCAGAACGGTTTCTCGGCGGCGAGCCGCTCGACCATGTAGTTCCAGTCGTAGTAACCGCCTTCTTTCACGGGATCGCGCAGCGCCGGCAGACCCACCGAGTGGTTCAACATCATCTCTACGGTGGCGTGCTCTTTGCCGTTGGTTGCGAATTCCGGCCAGTACTGCACGACCGGCGCGTGCAGATCGAGTTGGCCGCGATCGATCAGCATGTGTGCGCACAACGCGGTAGCCGCCTTCGTGCACGAGAACACGAGCGAGATCGTCTCGTCGGTCCACGGTGCCGCGTCGTCGTCGGCCGCCACCCGGCCGCCCCACAGATCGACCACCGTCTCGCCGCCGACGTTCACGCACACCGACCCGCCGACCTCGTCGCGCGTGGTGAAGTTTTCGATGAACGCATCGCCGACGCGCGAGAACTCCGGATCGCAGCGGCCCGTAACGCGACCGCGCCCCACATCCACATCGATCAACATTCATGCTCTCCTCGGCACGCGCCGGATGTCAGGGCAGTACCGCGGTTGCCTGGATTTCGATCATGGCTGCCGGAAAGAACAACGCGCTGACCTGCACCGCCGTCGTGGCCGGAGGAGTCCACCTTGCGTAGCGCTTCGCCCGCGCTGCGCTCGCATCGGGGCCGAACTTCTGCAGATCCGTGACGAAGATCATCTCGTTGACGACGTGCTGCAGCGTCGCACCGCTCTTTGCGAGCGTCTTTTCCATGATGTCGTACACCCGCTCGATCTGTCCCGCCATGTCATCCGGCGCGACGACGTTGAGCGCATCGTCGATCGAGACGATGCCGGCGAGATGCAATGTCTTGCCAGACTGCACCATCGCCACGAAGCCCATTTGTTTTTCGACCGGTTCGTTGTAGTACTGCACCTGGCTGACGTGAGCCATGGCTTCCTCCCTTTGTTGGATTGTTAGCGAACGGATTACTTGATGAAGTCGGCCGACGGATGCGCGCGCGGAAACTTGCGCACCATCTCCAGATAGCGTGCCAGCGCGCGATCGGACCGGGTGAGCGTTCCAGGCGAATACTTGATCGTGTGCAGAATCGGCCGGTCGTCGTCGGTCATGGTCTTGCCGAGCTTGAACAGAAAATCGTGCAGGAACTTGATCTGCTGGTTGCTTTCCGGCGATCCGTCCCCCTTCTGCACGCACAACACGAAGTAGTTCTGCGTGACGCCCGGTTGCGGCATGCCGAACGCCGTCATGACCGCGTACCACTGGCCGTTCAGCGTGCCGTGCAGATGGAAGATGCTGGTGCCGTAGATACCGACGTTGTAATTGATCTCGGGGCCGTTGCCGTTTTCCATCCGCCCCGCGAAGCTGTAACGCATCGAATGGCTGGTCCATTCGATCTGGTCATAGAGGTTGCTGTGATCGAATTCGAGCCGGTGCACCACTTTGATGTGCTGCCAGTCGGGCGTGTTCGCGCACACCACCCACGGATCGACCGGCATCGTCGGCACGTCGTAACGCACGTCGATTGCGAGTTCTTCCTCCGGAACGGGGAACTCGGGAATGTCCCACCACGGTTCATCGCCGTTGAAGGCCCAGATGAGCCCGAACTTTTCCACTGAGGGGAATTTGAACAGACACGCGTTCTTCGGCGCCGGATCGCCGATGCCGGTGCGCAGACACCTGCCGTCTGCGTCGAACTCCCAGTGATGGAAGGCGCAACGGATGTCGTTGCCGACGACGGCGCCCACCGCGAGGTCAGCGCCGACGTGCGGGCAGAACGCACTGAGGACCGACGCGCGGCCGTCGTTACCGCGATAGACGACGACGCGACCGTCGAGGAATGATTTGCCGACGATCTGCCCCGGCATCACTTCGTACGACGGACAGATCGGAAACCACGATTGGGTGAACAGACCGCCGTCGCCCTCGGCGGGAACCTGCGCGGCGAAGCGACGCTTGCGCAATGGTTGCAGGGAAGGCCCGGATGATTCGGCTGCGGTCATCGTTCGGCTCCTCGATGTCCGTACGCCGGTCCGGGCGTCCGAACGGATTGCTCACCGCCGGCACACTAGCCGGTGCCGGCGAGACGACGCAACCCTGCGTAGCCGAGCTTAATGACTCCTGCGCCACCACACAGGCCGACCGAAGCGGGCTCTGACCGCGGCGGCGTGCTGACGATCCTTCGAAGTCGTTCTGCCGCGCGGTGATTCGCAGCGCGATGCCGCGACGCGTGGCAAATCGTGACTGAGTTGAGGTTATACTCCAGACCCTTCGGCCTTTGCGAAGCCGCAAATCTCCGCACGCCGTACATCCCAGGAGGGATCTCCTTGGCAAAACCGAACTACAAGTTTCAGAAGCGCCAGAAGGATCTGGCCAAACAGAAGAAAAAGGAGGAGAAGCGTCTCAAGAAGGCCGCTCGGGCGGGCGAACAACCGAGCGATGACGCCCCTGTCGAATAGTTCGCGTACCCGCAATACAGTCAGGAATATCGAGAGGAACTATGTCAGCTCAACGCATCACCGGCACCGTCAAATGGTTTGACGATGCGAAAGGTTTTGGATTCATCGAACGTGAGGGCGGCCCGGACGTATTCGTGCACTTCCGCGCCATCAACGGAACCGGCCGTCGGACCTTGGCAGAGGGCCAGCGCGTCAGTTTCGAAGTCACCCAGGGTAAGAAGGGTCCGCAAGCGGAAAACGTCAATCCCGAGTGAGCCTGTCGCCGCGATCGAGCGTCGCGGCCACGCCACCCCGATCCCGTGATATCGCGCTGCCCCGTAGACTGCGGGCGCAGTACGGAGACGCGATTGTGCACGGGCGGTGCATCCGCGTAGGAGAGTCCGCATGATCCGATTCGCGCGGTACGCCGGTCTCGCCATCGTGTTCGCGTGGTTCTTCCTCGGCGGTATCTCGCACTTCACCAACGTTGGTTTCTTCATGGCGATCATGCCGCCGTACGTGCCCTTTCCACTCGCGGCCGTCTATGTCAGCGGCGTGTTCGAAGTGCTGCTCGCAATCGGCATTCTGATTCCCGTCACGCGCGAATGGTCCGGCAATCTGCTGATGCTGCTGACGCTGGCCGTCACGCCGGCGAACGTACACATGTGGCTGCATCCTGAACTGTTTCCGGACGTGTCGCCGACGCTGCTGTCGGTGCGTCTCGTAGTGCAGGTGCTGCTGCTGATGTTGATCTGGTGGAGCACGCGAACGCCGCGTCCGACGGCCTCGGCCCAACGTGTCGGTGCCTGACTAGTACCCGTACATCATATGCGTCACTGGCCGATCTGCTGAGCACGTTCAAGCGCTTGCGCGCGCTGGGCATTACGCCGTTTTGGTGCATCAACCACGGGCCGAATCTGTCGTTTTACTATCGCGACCCGGATGCCAATCAGGTGGAGCTGCAGATCGACGTTTTCGACTCACCTGCGGCGGTGGACGAGTGGTTCCGGGGCAGCGACTTCGGCATCAATCCCATCGGCGTGAAATTCGACGCGGACGAGCTGATCCGTCGATTCGATGCGGGCGAGCCGGAAGCGACGCTGACTGCGCGGCCTCGAATATCACCTGAAGAGATCTTCGCGCAACTTCCCAACAACTGAGCTAGGCGGCGGCCGACGCGTTGTCCGTCCTACAAAAATGTGCATCATGGTGCCCGCGACACATCGATCACAACGTGGACAGCCCCCGCAAGGCCGGCTGCCTGTTGCACGTCGGCCCGATACTCAGCCGCCCCCGCAAGCGTGGCGCGTAGCGCCGCAATGATCGAAATCTCCGAGGGGACGGTTGAAGGTGTATTCCAAAGGGCTGGATACGAGTGCTCTCCCCGCCTCCTCCGCGCTCTGGGTGGGCAGGGTAAATGGCAGCGTCACCACGAAAATCGCCGCACCAAGCACCGTGCCCACGAGGGAGAAGGGGCGAACGAAGATCAGATCTGCCGCCATCGCACCCGAATCGGCACGGTCAGGGTAGGTTTGCTGGGCCATCGCCACCGCACTGCCCGCGATAGAAGCTACCCATGAAATCGCCAGGACGGTGCGTCTGATAGTGTGAATCGTCATGATATTCCCTCATCGAGTCTATCGAGACGCTTCCATCATACCTGC
>DATJGR010000316.1:0-20161 GCA_035494855.1 Pseudomonadales bacterium
CGTCCATGCAGGCCTGCATGATGCCCAGCGGACCGCCGGCGAGGACGAGGCGCTCGTAGTCGAGGCCGCTCATCAGCACCCTGACGCCGCCGCCGACCTCGCCGAGCACATTCTCCTCCGGCACTTCGCAGTCTTCGAAGATCAGCTCGCACGTGTCCGAACCGCGCATGCCGAACTTGTCGAGTTTCGACGCGGTCGAAAAACCCTCGAAGCCCCTCTCGATCAGAAACGCGGTGATGCCTTTCGGCCCCAGTGCCGGATCGACCGTTGCGTATACGACGAGCACGTCCGCGCCGGGCCCGTTGGTGATCCACATCTTGGTGCCGTTCAACACGAAGCAGTCGCCATGATCGACCGCGCGCAACTTCATGCTGACCACGTCGGAGCCCGCATTCGGTTCGCTCATCGCGAGCGCGCCGAGATGCTCGCCCGACACGAGTCGTGGCAGGTATTGCTGTTTCTGCTCCGCATTGCCGAAGCGCCGCAGCTGATTCACACACAGGTTCGAGTGCGCGCCGTAGGAGAGACCGACCGCGGCAGAGGCTCGGCTCACTTCTTCCATCGCGACGCAGTGCGCGAGATAACCCATCGCGACGCCGCCGTATTCCGGCTCGACGGTGATGCCGAGCAGCCCCAATTCGCCGAGCTTCGGCCACAGCGCCCGCGGGAAGGTATTGGTGCGATCGACTTCGGCCGCCAGCGGCGCGATCTCTTTATTCGCGAACGCCCACGTCGATTCGCGCAGCATCTCGATGGTTTCACCGAGGCCGAAATCGAAGGCGGGAAGTGGTTGCGACATGCGCGGATGATACCGCCGCGATCAGCGTATCTGAAACAACTCCGTGCCCTCCACCACACGATCGCCAACGGTCAAAGCGAGGCGCTCCAGTGTGCCATCGATCGGCGCCACGATGGTGTGCTCCATCTTCATCGCTTCGAGGACCAGAATCGGTTGGTCGCGCCGCACCGTGTCGCCTGCCTTCACGAACAGCGCGATGATCTGGCCCGGCATCGGCGCCGTGGCGCGGCCATCGCTCAGCGCGTCTGCCGCGAAACTCGTGGCGTCGAACGTGGGCAGGCTGAATTTCTCGGTCGCGCCGCCGCGCATCACGTAGAGATCATCGCCGTCGCTGACATAGCTGCAGCGGAACGGCTCGCCGTCGATGAACGCATCGACGCGACGGTCGACAACCGACAATCCGCTCACCGCGAAGGTGCGGTTGTCGACCGTCACCCGATAACCGTCCCCATCATGCGCCACGTTCGCCACGATCGGGTCGGTCCGCCGGCGCATCCGCAGACGCTGTTCGTGCACCAGATTGACGCGAAACGCATCCCCGCGCTGCCAGGGCGAGTCGGTGCGCTGGGCATCGAGCAGAATCAGCGCGGCAGCGATCGTCATCTGTGGTGACTCGGCCGGTATCAGCGCGTCACCGCGTGCTTCGATCAGACCGGTGTCGTAAACGCCGCTGCGAAAGGCCTCGTCGCGCAGCACGTTGCGCAGAAACGCCACGTTGTGTTCGACACCGGCGATCTCGCACTCGCCGAGCGCCGCGTTCAGTCGCTCGATGGCCTCTTCTCGCGTCGCTGCGTGCGCGATCACTTTCGCAATCATCGGATCGTAGTGCATCGTCACTTCGCCGCCGCTGACCACACCGGCGTCGATGCGAACACCGTCCGGAAATCGGACATGCGGCAAAGCGCCGGTGGACGGCAGGAATTTCTTACGCGGATTCTCTGCATACACCCGCGCTTCGACGGCGTGACCGCGGATCGTGAGATCCGATTGCACGAACCCCAGCGGTTCACCGGAAGCGATGCGCAACTGCCATTCGACCAGGTCCAGGCCAAGAATCGCCTCGGTCACAGGATGCTCCACCTGCAACCGCGTGTTCATCTCCATGAAGTAGAACTGACCCGCTTCGGTGATGAATTCGATCGTGCCGGCGCCCTCGTAACCTATCGCGGCCGCGGCTTTCACCGCGGCCTCCCCCATACTGACTCGTTGGGCTGCATTCAGCGTCGGCGCCGGTGCTTCCTCGATTACTTTCTGATGCCGGCGCTGCACCGAGCAGTCGCGCTCGAACAGATACAGCGTGCGGCCGTGCGAGTCCGCCAGAATCTGCACTTCGATGTGCTTCGGTGCCGAGAGGTATTTTTCCAGCAGCACGGCGTCGTCGCCGAACGCAGCTTTGGACTCCCGCCGCGCAGCAGCCAGCGCATTGGCGAACTCCCGCGCAGAACGCACCACGCGCATGCCTTTGCCGCCGCCGCCTGCCGAGGCCTTGATCAACAGCGGATAACCGATCTCCTCGGCGGCGCTCGCGAGCATGATCGGATCCTGTTCGCCGAGATACCCGGGCACCACCGGCGCTCCGGCGGCCGCCACGATGCGTTTTGCCTCGATCTTCGATCCCATCGCCCGAATCGCGTCAGCTGACGGGCCAACGAAGGTGCACACCGCGCCGCACGCGGCGGCGAATTCGGCGTTCTCGGCCAGGAAGCCGTAACCGGGATGAACGGCATCGGCGCCGCTCTTCACGACCGCATCGACGATCGCGTCGATGCGCAGGTAACTTTCGCGCGCCGCTGCGGGACCGATGTGCACTGCGCGATCGGCCGTCCGCACGTGCAGCGCACCGCGGTCCGCGTCGGAGTACACCGCCACCGTTTCGATGCCCATACGGCGCGCGGTGCGCATGATGCGGCACGCGATTTCGCCGCGGTTCGCAATGAGTAGACGTTTGAACATGTCACATCCTGAAGATGCCGAAGCGCGTGTCGGCATCGCCGTCCGGTGCGCGGCAGGCAACGGACAGCGCAAGGCTCAGCACGCGCCGGGTATCGGCCGGATCGATCACGCCGTCGTCCCACAATCGCGCGCTCGCATAGAACGGATGACCCTGCTTGTCGTAGGTGGAACGAATGCCGTCCATGAAAGTCTTCTGCTCGGCTTCGGGCCACGCTTCGCCGCGCGCCGCGGCACCTTCGCGCCGCACCGTCGCCAGCACGTGCGCGGCCTGTTCGCCGCCCATCACCGAGATCCGCGCATTCGGCCACGTCCACAACATGCGCGCGCCATAGGCCCGACCGCACATCGCGTAGTTGCCGGCGCCAAACGAACCGCCGATGACGACGGTGAACTTCGGCACTTTCGCGCACGCCACCGCGGTGACCATCTTCGCGCCGTCTTTCGCGATGCCTTGATTCTCGTATTTGCGGCCAACCATGAAGCCGGTGATGTTCTGCAGGAACACGAGCGGCACGCCGCGCCGGTCGGCCAGTTGGATGAAGTGCGCGCCTTTGAGCGCCGATTCGGAAAACAGAATGCCATTGTTGGCGACGATCGCCACCGGCATGCCGTCGATGTGTGCAAACCCCGTGACCAGCGTTTCGCCGTACAGCGCCTTGAACTCGTGGAACTCCGATCGATCGACGAGGCGCGCGATGACTTCGTGCACGTCGTACGGCGTTCGCGTGTCGCGCGGCAGCACGCCGTAGAGTTGTTCGGACGGATAGGCCGGAGCTGCACCCGCCTGCCGCTCCACGGTGTCGCGATACCTGACATTGCTGCCGGCGACGATTTCGCGCGCCAGTGCAATCGCGTGTTCGTCATTTGCTGCGAGATGGTCGGCAACGCCGGAAATGCGCGCGTGCACGTCGCCCCCGCCCAGGCTCTCGGCATCGACGTCTTCGCCGGTCGCGGCTTTTACCAAGGGCGGACCGCCGAGAAAGATCGTTCCCTGATTGCGCACGATGATCGATTCGTCGCACATCGCCGGTACGTACGCGCCGCCGGCCGTGCACGACCCCATCACCAGCGCGATCTGCGGAATGCCGCGCGCGGACATGCTGGCCTGGTTGTAGAAGATGCGACCGAAGTGATCCTTGTCGGGAAACACCTGTTCCTGCATCGGCAGGAACGCGCCGCCCGAATCGACCATGTAGATGCACGGCAGGTGATTCTCGAGCGCGATCTCCTGCGCCCGCAGGTGCTTCTTCACGGTCATCGGATAGTAAGTACCCCCTTTCACCGTCGCGTCGTTGACGACGATGACGCACTCACGCCCGGCAACGCGGCCGATGCCGGTGATAATGCCTGCCGACGGCACGACGTCAGCATACAGTTCGTGTGCGGCAAGCTGGCTCGTTTCGAGGAATGCGGAACCGGGATCGATCAACCGTTCGAGCCGCTCGCGCGGAAGGAATTTGCCGCGCTCGACGTGCCGCGCGCGCGATCGCTCGTCGCCGCCGAGCGCGACCTTCGCGATCAACTCGCGCAGATCGGCGCTCAGCTTCCGATGATGTGCTTCGTTCGCGCGAAAACCCGCGGTGTTGGCGTCGATCTTCGAAGCGAGAACCGCCATGCTACCAGCGCCCGGTGTGCGGATAAGCCGCGGCGATGGCGTCGCTGAGCTGATGCCGCAGCGCATCGATGTCCTCGGGTGGCGTGCCGCGATAGCGCGCCACTTCTTCGATCGCGTACGGCTCGAACGTCGGCGGGCGCGATGCACCGGCGAATTCGTCGACCATCCAGTTCAGCACGTTGGTCAGCTGCCGATCGTCGAGCAACGAGTTCGCTGCGCCGGGCACCTGCACGAGGTAACCGCGACCGTTCGGAATCGTCAGGTAGTAGCCGACCCGGTCTTTGAGACGCGGGATGGTCGGCGGCGCGCCGCTGCCGTCGACCATGTGGCAACCCATGCAGTTGAGAACGTAGTCCTGGTGCGCATCCGCCCACGCGCCCGAGGCGCCACACAACAGTGCGCCCGCGACGAGTGGTGCGAGGCGCGGCTCAATTCGCAACAGCTAAGCCCAACACGACCGAAGTCGAACAGTGATACATGTTCGTCTTCGTACCGTGACACCAGTTGATGTCGTTGCTCTTCGCGGGTTGATACACCGGACGGTCACCTTCGTCGCGGTTGCACAGACAGTGGCCGCACGCGGTCTTACCGCAGCAGTCGTTGTACGAAATGATGTAGTCCTTCGCATCGACCGGATTGCGACAGGTACCGATCCACGTCACCGGCGATGGCTCTGTACCCGGCGGGCAACTGTTCGTGGAGCCGCCGCAGCAGCCGCACAGGAATCCATCCAACGCGCAGAACCGCCAGTAGTCGCAGCTGAGCGGATCACCTTTTTCCTGCGGTTGAGGCGCGCGCGTTCCTTCAGCTGCATTCGCGCGCGCAACGGGCAACAACGGCACCGCGCCGACGCCGACCAGCGCCACGCCCATCCGCGAGAGGAAATCGCGCCGCGACGTATTCCGCGCAACGCGCCGCGTCCCCTTCGTGATCCAGTTGTCGAGCCAGTTCATGTAGTCACCTCGGTTTCATCGCGCGCCTTGGCGCCCATGTATTCGTTGACGCTCGCCACTCCCAGCCGTTTCGCTTCGAACAGACTTTCGAGGTGTTCACGCGAATTGACCAAACCCTTCGCGACCAGCACGCCCTTCTCGTCGAGCAACGCTGCGTACGGTAATTTGCCGACGCGGAACGCGACGCCGAGTTCCTGCGAAATCACATATGGGAACGCTTCGATCTGCCGCTCTTTCACGTACGCCTCGTGTTCAGCGCGCGTGCCGCCGTCGCTGGCGAATACCAGATCGAGCCATTTGCGCTCCTCCTTCGCGATGCGCGTGACAACCGGCAGCAGCGAGCGGCACAGCGGACACGTTGGCGACAGGAAGAACAGCAGCACGCCACGCCCGCGCGCGGCGAACGAGTCGAGCTTCAACACGCTCTTGTCGAGCCCTGTCAGAGACAGGGCTGGCGGTGTTTCGCCGGACTTCACGCCGCCCGACAGCGTCAACGCACCGGCTGGCGAGACGCGCTCGTGCAGCACGCCGATCTGACGGGTGAGAGCGAACACGACGAACGCAAGTCCGATGACCAGAAGCCACAGCACGATATTCGAAACGATCAGTGCGTCCATCACACCCACTCTTCGAGGCGCGCCCGAGCGGCGAGCAATTGGTTCGTTGCCGCATATAGCGCGCCGAGCACCAGCACGCCGGCGACCATGCTGACGATGTCGAGCCCGCCCAGCGGACGTGCCGGGGAGGGCGCCAGCGCCGTGATGGCGGCGATCGCCAGCACGAGGTTGCGCAGCACCAGTCCGATCGACAACGGTTGCGTTGCGCCGCCGCAGCCGCAATCGATGAAGCGCCGGCCGCGCAGCAGATTGATCGCCATGACACCGGCATAGACGAGCAGCAACGCTGCGCCGACGACGAACGCCGGCGTGAACTGCCACAGCATGCCGAGACCGATGGCGACCTCCACGACGACGACCAGCCACGCGGCAACCGCGACGAGTCGCTCCGGCAGGATCCGATACGTAGCGAGCACGGAGCGGAAATCCGCCATGTCTCGCAGCTTGTGCGCGGCTGCGGCGAGAAACAGCCAGCCCAGCGCGAAGCGGATGATCGTGGCGATGACCGGGTCGACGCTCATGGCGCCTGAATGAAGCCCGGCACCGTCGGCGGACCCGCGATCGTGCGCAAGTGGGTGCCTTTCAGCGCGTCATAAACGTACACCGCAGCTGTTGCCGGATAGTCGGCAATCAACAGCGGTGCCGCGTCTTTGGTCAGCCCCAACATCGTCACCGGCGCGACCATCGAGATCGAGCCGAGCTTTTTCGACGTCGCGAGATCGTAAGTCCACACGTCCTTGCCGGCTTCTTTGTGACTGTACGGCCCGCCCTTGTGCACGATCACGAACAGACGGCCGAGACTCTGGTGCACGGCGTTGAACTGTCCGCCGCCGATCTTCCAGCCATCGGCGCGCTCCTTGTCGGTGAACAGCGACCAGGGTTTGCCCGGCTTCGCTTTGCCGCCGTCGAACGACACCGGATGTACATAACCGTCGAACGAAATGTAGAGCCAGGTGTTGCCGAAGCGCGACGCTTTCTCGGTAACGGGATCCTTGTCGGGATCGAAAAACTTCGCGCTGCGCTCGCGCCCCTTCAGGTTGCCCTGCTCGTCCAGCGAGACCACCTGAACCGTGCCGTCACCGCACAGCGACGCGAACGCGCGGTCGCCAACGGGGTATACGAGATTGCAACCGGAGACTTCGATTTCAGCAATGAACTTGCGCGCCTGAACGTCGACGACGCTGACCGACGTGGCCGGTGTCATGTTGGAGACGTACATGAATCGCCCGTCGTCGCTGAGACCCTGATACGCGCGGTGCGGAACGCCGGTGGCGCGCTTCGCGGGAATCACCACTTCGCCGATCGCTTTCAGCTCTTTCGTATCGTAGATGGTGACGACGTCCGTACGGTCGCCCCGGCTGCCGCGGCTGTAGTAGATCTCCGGCACGTAGATCGCGGCAAAGTCCGGCGCGAACTCTGCTGCGTTACCGAACGCGCCGGTCGACAGCATCCCGAGCATCGCTCCGGTGTCGCCGTCGTACAGATACTCCTTGCTGTCGAGATAGCCGAGGAAGTTGGTGTCGGCGACGAAGAACCAGTGCGGTTTCGGCGCGCCGAGTTTTTCGGACGTCGCCTGCTCTGCCTGCAGCGGTGCGACGGTCGCGGCGGGTTCCGCTGCGTCTGCCGGCGCAACGGTGGAAACGCTCATCAACGCCGCCACAACCCAGACTCTGACCATGTGCAGTTCCCCTGATCCCTTCCGCATCGCAATTAGACCCTGTCGCAGTTGTGCCCGTCCATCAAGACCGGCGCGTCCACTCGAGCGTGTCATTGAGCGCCCGACCGAGCTTGTCGAAGAGTTCGTGCACCTGGTTTTCGGTGATCACCAGCGGCGGGCATATCGCAATCGTCTCGCCGATGTTGCGCGCGATGAGCCCGTGTTCCTCTGCGCGTCCCGCGCAGTACGCGGCCACCGCCCTCTTCGACTCGAATGGCGCCTTTGTGGGTTTGTCAGCGACCACCTCCACCGCACCGATCATTCCGACGCCGCGCGCTTCCCCGACCAGCGGATGATCTGCGAGCGCGCGCAGACGCGCCTGAAACGGTTGCGACATACGCGCTGCGTGCGCGAACAGATCGCGCTCTTCCATCAACTCCAGGTTGCGCAGGGCCACGGCCGCGCACACGGGGTGGCCCGAATAGGTGAAGCCGTGTCCGAACGTGCCGACCTGCCCCGATGCTTCGACGAGCGGCTCATACAGAAACTCCGGCACGATCACGGCCGACAAGGGCAGATACGCCGACGACACCGCCTTCGCGATGCTCATCGTGGTCGGACGGATGTTCAGCGTCTGCGCGCCGAACGGGTTGCCGGTGCGGCCGAAACCGCAGATCACTTCGTCGTCGATGAAGAAAATGCCGTACCGATCGAGCACCGCCTGCACTTTCTCGTAGTACCCGGCCGGCGGAACGACCACGCCGCCAGCGCCCATCACCGGTTCCGCGATGAATGCTGCGATCGTTTCCGGTCCTTCCGATTTGATCAGTGCTTCGAGATTGCCGACGATGCGATCGACGAACGCGTTGGCGCTTTCGCCGGGTTTGCCTTCGCGGTAATAGTGGGGCGCGTCGGTGTGCAGGATGCCCGGTATCGGCAGATCGAAGTGTTTGTGGAACGCAGGCAGTCCGGTGAGGCTGCCGCTCGCGACCGTTACACCGTGATAGCCGCGCCGCCGCGAGATGATCTTCTTGCGCTCGGGTTTGCCGATGACGTTGTGGTAGTACCACATCAGCTTGATCTGAGTGTCGTTCGCATCGGAACCCGACAGGCCGAAGAACACGCGTCCGGCTTCGAACGGCATCATCGCTTTCAGCTTTTCCGCAAGCAGAATGCTCGGCTCGTTGCTCTTCCCGCCGAAAAGATGCGAGTAGTTCAGTTTCTGCATCTGCTCCGACGCGACCCGCGCGAGTTCCTCTTCGCCGTATCCGATCGCGGTGCACCAGAGCCCGGCCATACCTTCGAGGTACTGTTTACCCTTGCCGTCCCAGATGTAGACGCCTTTCGCGCGCATCATCACGGTCGGCCCTTTCTCGTGATGCAGCTTCAGATTGGTGGCCGGGTGCAGCAGGTGTTCGAGGTCTTTCGCTTCGAGCGAACCTGGCGGCGCCATGTTGTGCATGGATTGAGTCATGTGTCCTCCCGGACGGAATCAGCCTTGTGCGTCGAGCGAATCGGCGACGATGTTGAACATGCGATCGAGATCGCTCTTCTCGATGACGAACGGCGGACCGAACTGCAGCGTGTCGCCGCCGTAGCGGACATAAACTCCGCGCTCCCAGCAACGCATCGCGACCTCGAACGGTCGTCGCGCGGGTTCGCCGGGAAGCGGCGCGAGCGTCAGCGCGCCGGCGAGGCCGTAGTTGCGGATGTCGACGACGTGTTTCCGCCCCTTCAGTGAGTGAATGCCGTTTTCGAAATACGGCGCGAGCGTCTTCACCCGGTCGATCAGTTTGTCCTGCAGCAGCAGATCGAGCGCGGCGATACCGGCCGCGCACGCGATCGGATGGCCGGAGTACGTGTAGCCGTGCGGGAACTCCAGCATGTAATCCGGACCGCCGGTGGACATGAACGTCCGGTAGATCTCTTCCTTCACCACGACGGCGCCCATCGGCACCGCGCCATTGGTCAGTTGTTTGGCGAAATTCATGATGTCGGGCGTTACGCCGAACGCGTCCGCGCCGCTCAGCGCACCTGCTCTGCCGAAGCCGGTGATCACTTCGTCGAATATGAGCAGGATCTGGTGCTTGTCGCAGATCGCGCGCAACCGCTGCAGATAACCCTTCGGCGGCGGCAGCACACCGGCCGATCCCGCGAACGGCTCGACGATGACCGCCGCGATGTTCGACGCATCGTGCAGCGCCACCAGTTCTTCCAGCTCCTCGGCGAGTTCCGCACCCTTCTCCGGCATACCGCGCGTAAACATGTTTTCCGGCAACAGCGTGTGCCGCAGGTGATCGGCCGAAACGCCTTCACCGAACAGCTTTCGATTCGGCCCGATGCCGCCGACCGAGATGCCGCCGAAGTTCACGCCGTGATAGCCCTTCGCCCGGCCGATCAGACGCGTCTTGGACGGCTGTCCCTTCTGCCGCCAGTAGGCGCGCGCGATCTTCAGCGACGTATCGGCCGCTTCCGATCCGGAGTTGGTATAGAAGACGTAGTCGAGACCGGCGGGCGTCAGCGATTTGATCTTGTTCGCGAGTTCGAACGCGAGCGGATGTCCGAACTGGAACGCCGGCGAGTAGTCGAGCGTGCGCAGTTGCCGCGCTACCGCGTCTGCTATTTCCGGTCGATTGTGTCCGGCGCCGCAGCACCACAAGCCTGACAGTCCATCCAGAACGCGACGTCCGTCCGCGGTGATGTAGTGGCAACCGTCGGCCCCCGAAATCAGCCGCGGGTTCTCCTTGAACTGCCGGTTCGAAGTGAACGGCATCCAGTATGCTTCGAGCGCCTCTCGGTCCAGCTGGGTGAGATTTCGAACGACTTCCTGCTCTTTCGCCGCCATGGTAGGCCCGGCCTGCGTGCAACGGAGGGGCTAGGCTAAGAGCATTCGGACGCCCATGCAAACCACTGGCCGGCGCAGACATCAGCCGACCGGCGCGTCACCCCTCGACACGGTCGGCAGGGCCTCGTTCTGCTTCGCCACGCGCTGCCCGTACGCGACGTTCGGCTTCACCGCGTGACCAGTCGCGGCGCGGTTCGCCGGGATGCGACCGACGCCGATCGAAACGATCCGAGCCACGTCACCGGGACGTAGCACTCTGATCTCGCCGCGTGGCGTGATCAGGTAGAAGTCGCGTCCGGTGCTGCGGACCAGGTCGATGTCGTCCGGCGAGAACACGTCGCGTAGCGCCGCCGCCGCGCCGTGCGTGTGCCAGAACGCGGCGAGGCGTGTTTCCGGCGGCATCTGCACGGCAAACGTGACGGTGTCCTGACCCGCGCAAGCACTGCCAACCGACGTCCAGTATCCGCCGGCACCGTTCTCGACGACTGCGCCCACGAACTCGCGATCGGATCGCACCGAACGTTGGAGGTGCGCCCGGCGCATCGCGTCCACCGCCGCGACCACGCTCGCATAAGCGCGGTCACGATCGAACGAGGTCTGCACCACTTCACAAGTGTTCGGCGATGCGAACGCGCAGGTTGGAAGAACGACGAGCACGGCAACGAGCCACGATCTCCGGTGCATCCCGGCTTCTCCTCGGGCATCGGTCTCGAATTCGGCGCCCGACGCTGGTCTGCCGGACTCGATGCGAGACTATGCCTGCGCGGAGATAACGAGATAGTAGAGGTGCGACGAGTGGAGTCGCCGGCGCGGTGAACGTCGCATCGAGGGCGGTGCGCCAAAAAAAACGCCCCGATCGGGGCGTTCTTTCAGGTCACGGAACGCGCCTACGCGGCGAACGGGAATCCTTTGAGCGGATATCCCAACGCTTCGGCGACTGCCGCATGCATGATCGCTCCGCGATGCACGTTCAGTCCCGCAGCCAGATGCGGATCGGCATTCAACGCTGCAATGCCGCGATCCGCCAACGCCTTGACGAAGGGGAGCGTGGCGTTGTTGAGCGCAAGCGCGGAGGTGTGCGCGACGGCGCCAGGCATGTTCGTGACGCAGTAGTGCACCACGCCTTCTTCGATGTACGTCGGTGCGGAGTGCGTGGTCGGACGGCTGGTCTCGAAGCAACCGCCTTGGTCGATGGCCACGTCGACAACAACGGAGCCGTCGCGCATTTCGCGCACCATCTCGCGGCTGACCAGCTTCGGGGCCGCCGCGCCGGGAACCAGCACCGCGCCGATTACGAGGTCGGCTTCGACCACGTATTCGCGAATCGTCTGCGCGTTCGCCATCACCACGCGCAGCCCTGCGCCGAAGCGGTCTGCGAGCCACCGCAGCCGGTTGACCGATTTGTCCAGAATAGTCACGTCCGCCTGCATGCCGAGCGCGATCAACGCGGCGTTCGCGCCTGCCGTGCCGCCGCCGAGGATGACGACTTTCGCGGGCGCCACCCCGGGAACCCCGCCGAGCAGCTTGCCGATGCCGCCGGACTCCTTCTCGAGGCACTTCGCGCCGACCTGCACTGCCATTCGTCCTGCGACTTCACTCATCGGCGCGAGCAGCGGCAGACCACCGCCCGCCGCAGTGACCGTTTCATACGCGATCGCGCTGACACCGGATGCCATCAGTGCATCGGCCTGTGCGCGATCGGCGGCGAGGTGCAGGTAGGTGAACAGAATCTGGCCGGACCGCAGCATCGGGTATTCGGCCGGCTGCGGCTCCTTAACCTTCACGATCAGGTCCGCACTGCGGAACACGGTCGCGGCGTCCGGCGCGATCGTCGCGCCGGCACGCTGATAGTCGCGATCCATGAAGCCGATGCCGGCGCCGGCGCGGGTCTGCACCAAGACTTCGTGCCCGGCGGCGGTCAATTCGGCGACGGAACCGGGGGTCAGCCCCACCCGGTATTCGTGCACTTTGATCTCAGCGGGAACTCCGATACGCATGTCAGCCGGTCCTTGAAATGAAACTGCCGCGTAGGTTAGTGGGTTCGGCGAAGCAGTTCCTTGCGAAGGCGCGTCAAACCAGCGAATGTACGCAAGGAATCACTACTTCACCGACCTATGGCACAAGTATCCATCGATACTGACCGAATTGACCGCCTAATCCTCCACGAACTCCAGCTGGACGGGCGCCTCACCAATGCAGCGCTTGCAGGACGCGTGAGCCTGTCGGAGTCGGCGTGCCTGCGACGCGTTCGGCGGCTCGAAAGCGCCGGTTTGATCCGCGGTTACGTTGGTCTGATCGACCAGTCGTCCGCCGGTTATCCCGACAACGTGTTCGTACGGATTACCTTGACCAGCCAGCAGCAGGACGACCTCCGGCGTTTCGAGAGCGCGGTGCGCGCGGTGCCGGAAGTGATGGAGTGCTATCTGATGTCGGGTGACGCGGACTATCTGCTGCGGGTGATCGTCGCAGACGCTCGCGACTATGAACGCGTCCACAGCCAGCATCTGACGCAACTGCCGGGCGTCGACCGCGTGCATTCGAGTTTCGCGCTGCGCACCGTGATCAAGAAGACCGAGATCCCGGTGCGCTGATTCAGCCGCCGGTCTATTGAATCAGCGCGGGCATCCGCGACGACCACGGCTCCGCCTGCTCGATCTGCGCGGCGAGGCGCAGCAGAGTAGCCTCGTCAGCGAACCGCCCGACGAACTGACTCCCCATCGGCAGACCGTCTTTGGACCAGTGCAGCGGCAGCGAGATGGCCGGTTGGCCGGTGGCGTTGAACAACGGGGTAAAGGGGAAGAACTCGAACGTCTGCCGCGTCCAGGTGAGTCCGTCGATACCGGGCGCGTTCTGATTCACCACGCCGTGTTTAGGTGGCGGTTGTCCGGAGGTCGGCGACAGCAACACGTCGATGCCTTCAAAATACTGGCCGATTTTGCGCGAGACCACGTTGAAGTAGTGGAGCGCCGTCGCGACATCGAGCGCGGTCATCTTCAATCCGTCTTCGTAGCAGGCGAGGGTGGCCGACTCGAGCGTGTCGAGCGATGGCTTCCGCCCGGTCGACGACGCCACCATCGCAATTCCCGCAGCGGTACCGACGCACCAGATCACGTGGACGTACTTCGTGAACGATTCGAAGTCGAACGCGAGGGAGGCGTCCACCACCTCGTGTCCAAGGTCGCCCAGCAGCGCGCGCGTGCGTGTCATCGCCTCCGCGCATTCCGGATGCAATGGCGCGCCGAACGGCGACTTCGACATGCAGGCCACGCGCAGCCGTTCCGGCGGGCGGCCGATCTGTGAAAGGAAGCCGCCTGCTTCCACCGGCGCGATGGAGGGCGCACCGATGTCGGCGCCGGCGACAGCGTCGAGCATTCCGGCCGCGTCGCGGACGCTGCGCGTCACCACGAACTCGATCGCCTGGCCGAACAACGGGTCGGATGCGTCCGGGCCACTGGGCGTGCGGTCGCGCGTCGGTTTCAAACCGACGAGACCGTTGCTCGACGCCGGAATCCGAATCGACCCGCCGCCGTCGTTCGCATGTGCGATCGGCACGATCCGCGCGCCGACCGCGGCACCGGAACCGCCGCTCGACCCGCCGGGACTATGGCCGAGCCGCCACGGATTGTGCGCGGGACCGAACGCCACCGGTTCGGTCGTGCCGCAATACCCGAACTCCGGCGTTTGCGTCGTGCCGATGGTGACCAGGCCCGCGCGGCGGAAGCGGGCCATCAGTTCCGTGTCGGTCGGAAACGACACGCCAGCCGCGAGTCGGCTGCCCATCCGGCACGGCGCGCCGCCGGCATGCAGCGCCAGCTCCTTGATCAGAAACGGCACGCCCGCGAACGGCGCATCGCTCCTAAGGGCCGCCACATCGGCGGCGCTCGCGTCGGTGAGAACGTCGAGCACGGCGTTCAGCTTGGGATTGAAGCGGGCGACCGCCGACAGCGCGACTTCGCGAACTTCTGCGGCCGAGACGTCGCGGCGCCGGATCAACTCGGCGAGCGCGGTTCCATCGAGGCGCGCGTAGTCATCGAACGACAGCATCTTCGTCTCCTGATCGGTTGGCGCGCGACTCGCTAGAGCAGATCGACCGGCTTCAGCGCGAACTCCTTGATCAGCGCATCGGCGTAGTCGATGCGCCCTGTGATCTGCTTAGGGTCGCCGTGACACAGCCGCAGGCACGCTTCGGCCATGTGCTCGATCGGCGTCACCCGTTCCTTGTTGGTCTCGTTGATCAGCTTGTGATGCATGACGCCGGGGGTTGCCACGAGACCGGGCGAGATCACGTTCACGCCGATGCCGCTCTCGTAAACCTCTTGCGCCAGCCCCGTGGTGAACCGCTCGAGCGCGGCTTTGCACATGCCGTAGACGGTGCCGCCGCGGCCGGCCAAATCCTTTTGCGGATGAATCGCCGCGTGCGACGAGATGTTGAGGATCCAGCCCCGGCCGCGCTCCTTCATTCCAGGCAGCACGCGTTGCGACAACTCGAACGGCGCCCACACCTGCACGTCCATCATCAGGCGGAAGCGCTTCTCCGGAAAATCTTCGACCGGGATGAAGTAAGTGATCGCGGCGTTGTTGACCAGAATGTCGACCGACCCGTATGCCGCCTCGGCCGCATCGATCAACGCTTTTCGATCGGCGGCGATTGCCAGATCGGCGCGCACCGCAGTCGCACTGCCGCCCGCCGCGTTGATCCGGTCTACCGTGTCGGTGATGGTACCGGGCAGGTAGTGGTCTTCGGCTTCGACGGTGCGCGCGCTGACGACCACCTTCGCGCCTTCCATCGCGAAGCGTCTCGCGATCGCCTCGCCGATGCCGCGACTCGCGCCGGTCACCACCGCGACCTGACCCGCCAATACCCCGTTGCGATTGATCCCGGCCATGACTCCCCCGTTTTTCTCGTGAGTTCCCCGTCCCTCGGGATGATACAACGCGACGAAATCGAGCGTTATGATCGATGCCCACGGCTAAGGAAATCGAATCATGCGATCGATTGTGCTTTCAGTCGTAGTGACCACCGCGATGGCCGCAGTCGGCGCACAAGCGGCGGAGCAGGTGTTCGGCACCAGCGACGCGCAGGCCTGTTACGAAGCCGCCACCTACAGTCCGAAGAGTTCCAGCGAAGCGCCATGCGACGACGCAATCAAACGCGGCAAATTGTCGCGACCGCAGCTGGCGGCAACGTACTCGAACCGGGGCATCATCCTCGCGAACCACGGTGAACTCGACAAGGCGATCGAGGATCAGAACGCCGCGATCGCACTGGACCCGGACTCGGCGCGTGCGCACGTCAATCGTGGCAACGTCTATTACCGCTACAACCGCCACAACGAAGCGGTAGCCGACTACAACCAGGCGATCACGTTGTCACACGGACTGCTCGCGCCGGCATACTTCAACCGCGCGAAGTCACACCTCGCACTCGGTGAAACCGACGCTGCGGACAAAGACTTCCGACAGGCCGCGACGCTGGCGCCGGAAGCGTACAAGTAGCCAACGTTCGGGCGGAGGGGCGGGGGGGCGACTCAACCGACGTAGCGGCGCTCGCTGCGCTGGCCGAGCCCGGTGAGTATCTCGTAGGTATTCGTGCCCGCGAGTTCTGCGACATCTTCGATCGGCACCTGCGGGCCGATGAGTTCCACCCAATCGCCCACCTTCACCCCATCGGCGAGACCGGTGACGTCGATCGTCGTCAGATCCATCGATACGCGACCGACGATCGGTATACCGGCGCCGAGAACCGCGCAGTAGCCGTGACCCGACAGCACACGCGGCAGACCATCCGCATAGCCGACGTCGATGGTCGCGATGACCCGTTCCTCGTCAGCGACGCCTGTGGCGCCATAACCGACCGGTTCGAACGCCGGTACCCGGCGCAGTTGCAGGATGCGCGCTTCGAGCGTGGCTACCGTGGCGAGCGCGGTCATCGGGTCGTCGAACGGACTCGCGCCGTATAACGCCACGCCCGGGCGACAGACGTCGCCGCGATACTGCGGGCCGAGCAGAATGCCGGCCGAGTTCGCCATGCTCGTGGCCACGCCGGGGAACCGCGCCGTCACTTCGGTGAAGCGTTCGAGCTGCATCGGGTTGCGCGGATGCTGCGGTTCTTCAGCGCAGGCGAGATGCGTCATCAGCAGGGCCACTTCGAACTGATCGAACCGTTCGGGGCGCGCATCGGCCGGTGGGAAGCCCAGCCGATTCATGCCGGTATCGACGTGTATTGCAATGGGCCGCGAGCGATAGGGACGCCACGCTTCGAGCTGCTTATCGGTGTTGATCACCGGCACGAGGTCGTACTCCGCGGCACGCGGCGCTTCGATCTCGCTGACACCCTCGAAGACGTACAGCTCCGGCAGATCGATCACATCGCGCAGGGCAATTCCTTCGGCGATCGTCGCCACGAAGAACGTCGTGCATCCTTCGGCCGCGAGGCGGGAAGCGATCGCGGCTGCACCGAGCCCGTAACCATTGGCTTTCACCACCGCGCCGCATTCGGACGGCGCCGCGAGCGCCTTGAGCGTGTGGTAATTGCGCGCCAGCGCTCCGAGATCGACCGTCAGACGGCTCGCCACACGCGACCTCGCCTCGTCATTTGAGTGATCGGATGTACACGACCACGTTGTTGATCGCCTGATCGTTCGCGAGCATCGCCGCCATCGGCTTCATCTGCGCGCCGTAAGTGTCTTTCGGATTGCTGCCGCGAATACCTTTCTTGAAGTCCTGCAATGCGCGCACGAGATACCAATCGTCCTGATCGGTGAGGCGCGGCGAATTCAACGCCACGTTTCCTTCGGCTTTCGGCCCATGACATGCGGCGCAGGTCGCATAGAGCTGCTTACCCGCTGCCGCATCTCCTTGCACTGTCGCGGCCGGCGCCGGCGCCGTCAACGTACCTATATAGGCGACCACATTGTCGATCGCGACATCGTTCGCGAGCGTCATCGCCATCGGCCTCATCTGCGCACCGTAAATGTCGCCGGCTGCGGCACCGCGAACACCGTCCTTGAACGCCTGCAGCTGTCGCTTCAGATACCAGTCGTACTGGCCGGCGATGCGCGGTGCGTTCAGCGACTGGTTGCCGCCTCCGTTGGGTGCGTGGCAGGTCGAGCAGACGGAGTACGCCGCTTTGCCCGCTGCGGCGTCGGCCGCGCGGGCGGAGCTGACGCCCGCAACGCAGACGAACCAGACGAGCAGCCATATCATCGAACGCATTTATCGCTCCTTCTCATTAGGGGAATGCTACCCGCAACGGCTGATGGCGGCAGCAGTTCAGCGTCCGAGTCTTTGAACTATCAGCGGGGGGTCGGCGCTAGTTCTTGGTCCAGCGCCAAAGAAAGTTCAGTCGGGACATCCCCCCTTCCCGACGATCGCGACGTCGTCGATCCGTCTCCTCGCCGTCGCGGCGCGCGTTCAGCTCCTGCAACCGATGGTTTCCGCGCCGTCGGTCAGTCGCCATTCTCCGGTCTTCGCCGGAACGCGCATCCAATTGCTCTCGCGTACCGATAATCGACTGTTCGTCCATTAATCATCGTCTCGCCCGCAAGGACCGCCGTAATATATCCTTCCGCCAACGAAAGTACAGATGCCTCAATAGCTTGCACGACAGAGTTAATAGCGGCATCTTCAAGAACCCCACCTCGGGCATCCGCGATGAAAACCGCCGTCATCACCGGCACGAGCACCGGCATCGGCCTTGCGACCAGCCTGCATCTCGCCGCCAACGGGTACCGCGTGTTTGCCGGCATGCGCAATCTCGCCAAGGCGCAGCCGCTGCGGGACGCGGCATCGAAAGACCGGCTCCCGATCGACGTGATCGAATTCGACGTCACGTCGCAGGACTCCTGCGACCGCGCGTTCGCGAAAGTCGGAACGGTGGATGTGCTGGTCAACAACGCAGGCATCGGCGGTGCGTCGCCGCTCGAATTGACGCCTGAGGCCGAGCATCGCCAGATGTTCGAAACCAACTATTTCGGTGCGGTACGCTGCATCCAGGCCGTGTTGCCGAGCATGCGCGAGCGCCGTACCGGCGCGATCGTGAACATCACGTCGATTACGGGACTCATCGCGACACCGAACCAGGTCGCGTATTCGGCGTCGAAGTGGGCGCTCGAGTGCCTGGGTGAAGCGCTCGCGCACGAGGTGTACCGTTTCGGCATCCGGGTGGTGAACGTCGAACCGGGCGTCATCATGACGAGTATCTTCGAGAACTCCGCTGAGGCGACGCGCTATGACAAGGCATCGCCGTATCAGCCGATCATGCGCCGCAACGGCAAGCTGTTCGCCGCGGGATTCCGCGCTGCGGCGCAACCGGACGAGGTCGCGAAGGCCATTCTCGAAGCGATCGCGACGTCCGACTACCGCCTGCGCTGGCCTGTGGGAAAGGACGCACACGGACTCGCGACAGGGCGGCCGCAGATCAGCGACGAAGAGTGGGTTCGCATGGGCGCCGATCTGAGCGACCAGGAATACAACAGCTGGTATCACGACCGCTTCGGCATCACGCTTTAGGGGAAGCACATGGCAATCGTCATCAGCGGCGTCGCAGAGTGGACGCCGCCCAACGCAATCAGCAACGACGAACTGGTCACGAGCTACAACCGCTATGCCGACAGGTTCAATGCCGAACACGACTCCGAGATCGCGCGCGGCGAAATCGAGGCCAAGCCGCACTCCAGCGCCGAGTTCATCGAGAAAGCGTCAGGCATCAAGAGCCGCTTCGCGTATGTAAAAGACGGCATCCTAGATCCCGACTGCATGCGGCCGCGCATCGCACGGCGAACCGACGACGAAGTTTCGCACCAGGCGGAGATGTCGTTGCACGCGGCGCGCAAGGCGCTCGCCGCTGCGGGCAAGACCGCTGTCGACATCGACATGGTGATCGTGGCGTGCGCTTATACGGAGCGCGCTTATCCGGCGATTGCAATCGAAGTGCAGGGCGCACTCGGCATCGTCGGTTTCGGCTTCGACATGCTGGTTGCGTGTTCGGCTGCAACGTTCGCGCTGCAGCGCGCATTCGACGCGCTCGCAGCCGGCAGCGCGCGCGGCGTGCTGGTGATCAATCCTGAGCTCACGTCGCCGCAGGTGAACTACTGCGATCGCGACAGTCATTTCATCTTCGGCGACGTCGCGACGGCGGTAGTGCTCGAAAACGAATCGACGTGCGTCTCAGAGCACAGCTATCGGGTTCTCGGCACGAAAGCGGTCACGCAGTACTCGAACAACATCCGCTCGAACTTCGGCTACGTCGGCCGCGCCGAAGGCGGCGATCCGTACGACGCCGATCGACTGTTTCACCAGAACGGCAGAAAGGTGTTCAAGGAGGTCTGTCCGATGGCGGCCGCGCATCTCGAAGCGCAGGTCGGCGCGCTCGGACTCGGCGTGAGCGACATCCGACGCTGGTGGTTGCACCAGGCCAACCTGAGCATGAATCAGCTGATCACGCGCAAGCTGCTGGGCACCGATCCGTCCGACGACATTGCGCCGATCGTGCTCGACCGATACGCCAACACCGCATCGGCGGGGTCGATCATCGCGTTCGCGCAACACCACGAAGACCTGAAGGCGGGCGATCGCGGCGTGATCTGTTCATTCGGCGCCGGCTATTCGATCGGCAGCCTCGTCGTACAGAAGCGCTGACTGTCCAACAGGACGAATCGGGGGCGGCCTGGCCGCCCCCAGCTCGTTTACAGCACGAACGCCCCGGAACGCAGCAGGTACGC
>DATJGR010000317.1:0-5529 GCA_035494855.1 Pseudomonadales bacterium
GCGCAACGCCATGCCGCCTTGCGTAGCGAGCGCCACCTGATCCACCACGTCGCGCGCCAGCGTGCTCAAGTGGAACAGCAACTGGTAACTGGCCGACAACGCGCGGATGCCGCCCGGCCGCAGCCGCGAGTAGTCGGCCCAGTACATTTCGTACAGATCCACCGGCAGGCCGTCGCTCTGACGCTGCAACGCGATGCGGGTGGATTCGTACAGCGCGTCGCGCTCGTCCGGCTGATAGCGCGACAGCAGATAATCCGTCAGCGTTACGCCGAGATCTTCCTGCTCCGGCTCGCCGCGTTCGCTCGTCGCGCGCCGGTGCGCCAGGAAGAAGTTGCTGGGACGACCGGGCCTGACGCGCATCACCTGCTCCGGCGGTGCGCCCGTGTTGGCGTCATTCGCTGCCCTCGCCGGCGATTCTTCGACACAGGCAAGTTTGCGAACCGGCAGGAGGATCTCGTGCCGTTCGCCCTCGACGTATCGAGCCTGATCGCTGCCGCCGTGACAGAGCAGGCGCGCGAGTTCGCCCACCGTCTGTCCGGGTTGCTGGTCGGCCACGCCGTGCACGGTGATGATCGCGACGCGTTCGGTGTGCTCCACCGCGCTCCCCTCCCCGCCGTGTTGGAGCCCGATTCACTGTGCCATAACATCAACCGCTACGGGGAGTGACGCCAATGGCTGATTCGACGCGGGTACTGATCGTTTCGAAGGGACACGACTTCGACCACAACGCCTTTCTCGCCATGTTCGCCGCGATGAATGACGTGAATGCGACGCTGGTGCAGCAACCCGCGGCACAAGTGCTTCTGGCGCCGGAGCACGTCGGCGCATACGACTGCGTACTGTTCTACGACATGAGCGGCATCCCCGGCATCGGTCTCGTGCACGACGGCGCCGACAAGAACGGAAACCCATCGCCCGCGTATCGGCACGCCATCGAGGGACTGCTCGATCGCGGCACCGGCATCGTGATGCTGAATCATGCAACGGTGTCGTGGCCGAACTGGCCGCTGTGGCGGCAGATCTCCGGATCGTCGTTCATGCTGAGGCGTGGTCTGCTCGACGGCGTAGAGGTGCCCGGCTCCGGCTATCGCGGCGGCCACGGACCGTTGGCGAATCCCAGCGTCAAACTGGTGCCGGCGGGTGTGCACCCCGTGCTCGACGGCCTGGAAGACGGCTTCGAGATCACCGACGAGTTCTATCTGAAGACCGCGGCGTTCGAAACACGTGTGGTGCCGCTTCTACGCGGGCAGTACGACTTCGTCGCCAACAACTTCACTGCGCCGCCGCTCGCACCGAGACAGGAGCAGACGGAGTGGGACCATCCGCCCGGCAGCAATCTGATCGTGTGGGCGAACGCGGCGGTGAACAGCCCGGTGGTCGTTTCGGACGTGGGCGACGGCCCGCTGGCATTCGCGAACGCCGGATTCCGCCGCCTGCTGCGCAACGCGCTGCGGTGGGTTTCGTCGGCGGACGCGCGCGCATGGGCGCGCGCGAGATCGAGCGGCGACTAGCGAGACTTCTCGAACCGCAACTTCAGTTCCAGCGTGCCGAGCATGATGCCCGGCTGGTGCATGAACGTGTTGCCCGGCGCGTATTCGATGGCGTTCAGCCGATCGAACAGGCGCGTCCACGCAATCGTCTGCTCCAGCCTCGAGATGCCCGCGCCGGGGCACACGCGCGGACCGGCAGAGAACGTCAGGTGGCGGCTCACGGCTTTGCGGTCGAGCTGCAGTTCGTGCGGGCATTCGAATTCGTCGGCGTCGATGTTCGCCGCGGCCCAACGCAGGTGCAGCAACGAACCGGCCGGCACGCTCACGCCCTGGAACACTTCGTCCTGACTCGTCACGCGCGTCGACAGACCTTGGGTAGGCGCCCGCAAGCGCATGCCCTCCTCGACGAAATGACGCAGCTTGCCGCGGTCGTTCTTCACCGCCGCGAAGATTCCGGGACGCTCGCACAACAACTGGGCCTGCTCTTCGAGCGCGTACTGCGTCGTCTCGAGTCCGCCGATGATCATCGCGTACACCACGCCGTTGATCTCGAGGTCGGTCAACTTGCGACCGAGCGCGCCGTAGGTCACCTGAGTGAGGAAGCTGATCATGTCGTCTTCGGGTTGCCGCCGCTTCGCCTGCACGTGTTCGTTCACGTACTCCTTGAAGCCGTCGAGCAGTTCGAACTGTTCGGCGATCTGCTCCTTCGTGAGCAGATTGCGGTGGCCGCGGCCGTAAACGAACGCTTTCACCTGTGCCGTGCCCCACTCGGCGAGGCGCGGAATGTCTTCCGACGGAAACCCGAGCACGTTCGCCATCACGCGCTGCGGCAGCGGCCGCGCGAACTCCGAAACGAACTCCACCTCGCCGCGATCGATCCACGCATCGATGAGATCGTCTACGCAACGCGTGATCATTGCCGTGTGGCGATCGGCTCCCGGCCCTACCCACGGATCGGTCAGTTCCTGCCGGTGCGCGCGCCACAGATCGATTGTTGGGCGCAGCGTCATCATCGAGGCGATCATCGCATTCGTCTGCTGCAGTTGCTCCGGCGGCAGCCCGGACTGCCTCAGCTGATCGACTGCGAGCGACAACGTCGGCGGAAACCGCACCGGATCGCGCACTACGCGCGCGATGTCGGCATATTTCGTGAGAACGAAGCCGTCGGTGCCGGGCGTGGGACCTTCGCCTGGAAGACGCAGCACCGGCGCGTCGCGATGCAGTATCTCGTATGCCTCGTACCAGTGCTCCTGCGCGCCCGGCGAGAACAGGTCCACGTCTTCCAGCGCTATCGGGCAACGGATGGCGCTCAGCGCGTGGTTCGGTGTCTTCTGCATGAATTGCCCATCCCTCTTTGCGTCACTCCTGCCGCAGCGATGTTATCAGTCACAGCACGCGTACCGGTTCGCGGCCATCCCAACCAACCGACGCTCTGCGCACGAATTCGTAGAAACCCCGGATTGCTGCGTCGTCGCGGTACAGCTCGAGGTAATGACCCATCGCGGCATTCGCGTCGGCAAACGCGAAGCGCACGCCGCCGGCGGTGGTTGCCGTCATCGCGGTTGCAATGCCGAGACGATCGAGCCGCGCCAGTTCCGCGTCGATATCGGCGGCGAAATACGCCATGTGGTGCAGGCCGTATGCGCGGTCGTCGAAGATCGACGGCGTGCCACAGTTCTGTTGCACGAGTTCGACCATCAGGTCGCCGTGCCAACCGTACGCGGACGTGTGGTCGAGTTGGCTCGCCTGCCCGCGCACCACCACGCTCGTCAGCGCGATGTGCTCGGCGACGAAGAACGGACCGGCGCCGAAACGTTGCGCCCACACGACGGCAGCTGCCCGAACGTCTGCAACGAAGTAGGCGATCTGTACGAACCGATGCCCCTCGGCATCAATCGGGCGTAGCGCGTCGGAGTCGGTCATCTCGGCGTCGAGCGTGCGGAAACCGGTGAGTATGCCGGCGCAAAAAGCGCTCCGCGAGATCACCGGCCTGCTTGACGCGCGGCGCACAGACTGGGACGGTCTGCTGCCACCTAGAGAGGAGACGGCAATGAGCGCGTTGCAGGGCGTCGTAGTGCACGAGACCACGTGTCCGCTCGAAGGATGGGACGACGCCGTGCGCGGCCGGATCGTGTGGCGCACGCTACTGAGCGGCGACCGAACACCGACCGCGCAGATGACGCTCGGCGTAACCGACGTTGCGCCGGGGCAGCCCGATCCGTTTCTGCCGCATCGCCATGCGCAGGCCGAGATCTACTACGTGCTGTCGGGCGAAGGCGTCGTCAGCATCGACGGAGTCGAGCACCCGCTGCGCGCCGGATCGAGCGCGTTCATTCCGGGCGACGTGTGGCACGGCGCGCGCAACACCGGCAACGAAGTGCTGCGACTGTTGTACGTTTTCGCAACCGACTCTTTCTCGGACGTGAACTACGTCTTCCCGAAAACCTAGCCGCACGCGGCGGATTCAACTGGAGGCAACATGACCCACCCGGCCGATGTCGATGCACTGCTGGCCAAGGAGGACATCCGCGCGTTGTCGCTGCAATACATGCGCGGTCTCGACCGGCTCGATGCGCACCTGCTGCGATCGGTGTTCTTCGACGACGCACAGGTCGACTACGGTTTCTATCGCGGCTCCGCGCAGGAGTTCGTCCCGTTTGCGATGCGCGCCCTGCGCGATCACCGGTCGAACCATCACTTCATCGGTCAGATGAGCGTCGATCTCGAAGGCGACATCGCGTTTGGAGAAATCTACTTCCAGGCTTTTCATCGCATCGTCGATTCGGGCGCGGAGAAAGACCTCTTCATTGCCGGCCGATACGTGGACCGTTACGAGCGCCGCAACGGCGTCTGGAAGATCGCTTTCCGCGCCGAAGTGAACGATTGGGCTCGCACCGAGCCGGCGGCGGACGAATTCTTCCGCACCGCGCCGCAGGCGCTGCGTGGTGCGCGCGGCGCGGACGACCTGTCGAGCCGTCGCGACGAACTGCGGAAACGGTGACGACGCGCGACGTCAACGCCGATACGATGCGTCCGCCCGGCTGCGGCTGCCCTGCTCGAACGATTCGCTGGGATATTCCGCCGCGACCGGTTCGATCTTGCTCCAGTCGTGAATGACCTGACGGTGCGCGATGCGCCATTCACCGGCGCGATTCTCGAAACGGTCGACGTAGCGCCCGCCGAACGTCTCGAGCATGAGCGTTCCGTCGCGGCGCACTTTGTGCCGCGCCAGCACGTAACTCTCGACGAAGACCATGGTGTCTCGAAATTCGATCGTCGCCTGCTGCATCGCGTGCTGTGTCGCGAGCGCGTGCGCATTCAATGCCTTCACGACGAACGGCGCGAACGCCTGACCGCTGCCTTTATAGACACCGTGATCGTCCGTGGCATCGGGCCAGTACACCTCCCGAATCAGCGCTTCGTCGCCGCGGTCGATGCCGCGGCAGTATTGCACCAGTACGCGCTGGATCGCCGCTTCGTCGAGCAGGCGCCGCACCTCGTCCATCGATCCCTCCTTCAGCTTCTCACCGATGCCCGGCATCATAAGCCGAACCCGCCAAGGACTCGCCATGTCGTACGACCTCACTCAACGCGGTGACCCGACGTTGCCGCCCGGTTCGGCGCGCTGCCCCGGACCGAGCACGAAAGACATCATTCTGCGCGACGCGGGTGGTGCGCCCGCGGCACTCACCGCCGAGTCGTATGCGTTTCTCGGCGACGCGGACATTCCGTTCGCGCGCTACACGTCGCAGCGTTTCTACGACGCAGAGATCGAGCACATGTGGTCGCGCACGTGGCAGTGGGCCTGCCGGGAAGAGCACATCCCGAACGTCGGCGACTATGTCGTTTACGACGTCGGTCCGTATTCGGTGCTGGTGATCAGGTCACCGTCGAACGACATCAAGGCATTCGTGAATTCGTGTCCGCACCGCGGCATGCAGTTCTGCGAGGCCGGATCGAGCGGCACCGGCAAACAGTTCCTGCGTTGCCCGTTTCACGGCATGTCGTGGCATCTCGACGGCTCATTGCGGGAAATCCC
>DATJGR010000318.1:0-14973 GCA_035494855.1 Pseudomonadales bacterium
GATCCGGTTTCGACGTTTCTGCCGGAGTTCAAGGATCAGAAGGTGTTCGAAGATGGCCAGGAGGTCGCATCGAAGACGCCAATGACGATGCAGCACCTGTTGTCACACACGGGCGGGCTCGCATACGGCTTCGACAAAGAAAATCCGGTAGAGCGACAATACTGGGATCGCGAGCTCCTTCTCAGCCCCGATCTCACCGAATTTGCCCAGCGCCTCTCCCGGATACCGCTGCGCTTTCAGCCCGGTTCACGTTGGTATTACAGCCTTTCATCGGACGTCGCGGGCGCTGTCGTCGAACGGATCAGCGGCATGCCGTTCGATCAGTTCCTGAAGACGCACCTCTTTACGCCGCTTGGAATGCACGACACGTTCTTCGACGTTCCGGTCGACCAACTGCACCGGTTCGGCCCCAACTACCATTGGAACGCCGAGACAAAGGCGCTCGAAGCGTTGCCGGTGCCGAAGTATCCGATCTACCAGAACACAACCTTCTTCTCAGGCGGCGGCGGATTGGTGTCGACGGCGGGCGACTACATGCGATTCTGCGAAATGCTCCGTGCCGGCGGTGCGCTAGACGGCGCGCGCATTCTGTCGCCGAAGACGATTCGACTGATGACTACGAACATGCTCCCGGCGGTCCTGCACGATCCCGCGAACAGGACGCTTCCCAGCGAGGGGGACTATTCTCGCGGTTACGGCTTCGGACTCGGTGTCGGAGTGCTCGTCGATGTCGCAGCGTCTGCCGTGGCGGGCTCTGTCGGCGCATACACGTGGGGCGGCGCGGCAGGCACGAATTTCTGGGTCGACCCGGTCGAGGACGTCGTGGTCGTCAGCATGATTCAGCTGATGGACTCACCCTGGTCGTGGGACAACGAGCTGAGGGCTTTGACGTACCAGGCGATCACGAAGCTGAACTGAAGTTGTGCCCTCGCTCACGTCTTCCCTCGCAGCGCACGTATCCGCTCGAGAGCTTCCTCGTACGTCAGCCCGCCGTCGGACAACCGATCCAGAATGTCGCGCGCTGAGGCCGGTTCGGTTCGCGCGTCCGCCTGCTTGTTCTTCACTGCATCCGACGCGAGGCCGAGCCGCGTGCGCAGCGCGGCCAGTCGCGACTTCACCGTGGGATAGCTGACTCCCAGCGCCGACTCCATGTCGCGGATGCGTCCTTCACACAGCACGAAGATCCTCAGCAGATGCAGATCTTCGGCTTCCAGATCCGAGAACTCGTTGGTCGCATAGCGCGTCGTCACTTCGATGCCGCAATCGGCACAGCGCAGCAACTTCGGATACAGCCGTCCCCGACAAGCCGGGCACGGCGTATGCGTTTCGTCAGGCAACGTGGCGCTCTCCGGCGAGCCGCGCGAAGTCTTCGGCCGTCTTGATGACCAGGTTCGAGAAGTCGACGTTCTTGAAAGTCAGATTCGACGCATCGAACCCCTCGAGACGCGTGCCGTCGAAGCGACAGTCTTCGAATCTGCAGTCCTTCAGGATCACGCGCTGCATTTCCACGTCGCGAATCAACCCGAGCGCGCTCGGGTCCATGTGCTCCGACCATTCGGTCTTTTTGAACGTCACCCGCTCCAGCCCGCTGCTCTTCAACACCAGACCGTCGACGCGCAAGCCGCTGATGTGCGTATCGGCAACCACCGCGTCTTCGAACAGCCAGTTGCGGCCGAGAACTCCGTTCAACGAAAGGGCCTTCACGATGCTCTCGGTTCGTACCACCACCGTCTTCAGCTTCGTGCCGTTGAAACGGCAGTTCTCGACGCCGCTCGCCGAGATGCCGAGGTCGCGTATCTGCGTGCCGTTGAACTTCGATCCGTTGAGGTGACCTTTTCCGACGGTCAGGCTGACCACACCAGCGCCATTGAAGTCGTTGTCGGCGAGTTCACCGTTCTCGATCAGCGCACCCTTGATCGAAGAACCGCGCAACCGTTGGCCTGTGACGCGGGAATCGTTCAACTCGATGTCCTGCATCGACGCGGCGTTCAACTCGTTGTGAGAGA
Source organism: Pseudomonadales bacterium (assembly GCA_035494855.1). Lineage (GTDB taxonomy): Bacteria > Pseudomonadota > Gammaproteobacteria > Pseudomonadales > Azotimanducaceae > DATJGR01. The sequence goes on from DATJGR010000318.1 coordinate 2,007, forward strand.
ACGTCGAGCGGTTGAGACGAACATCGCGCAGATGCGACACCGCGAGGTCGTTGGCTTCGCACACGAAGTCGTGACCCACGGGCGAATCCGCGCGCGACAGTACCGCACTGTTGGTGTCGTCGCCCCACACCGAACCTTTCAGGTGCAACCCCGACTTCAACGCCCATCGCAGTGTCCGCGCTCCGGCACCCATCGCGCGCTCGATGTCGTCGCCGAGATCGTCGAACACGCGCTCGAAACCGCGGTGACCATGACGGCGTCGATGACGATGCCGGTGCCCTTGCCCCCGATCGCTCCTGCTCGTCGATGCCGCCTCTTCGCGGGGTGCGGAATCGGGCTGAGGTTCCTGCGAGTTCGCGCGCGACGCCTCGCGCAGCGCGCCGATCATTTCGGTCGCCTGCTCCGGGGTCAGGGTGCCGTCTTTCACCATCGACAGAATCCGGTCGATCTCGTCGTTCATTCGATACGCTCCTGTGGGTTCGACGCGCCTGATGCTAATCCTCATAAATTGATTAATTCAAGTATGGAATTGATTTTTTTAATTCTCGCCGAGGCTCCGGTGGCCACGCCCGCCGCTCGGTGCATCTGCGCACGACCCCTTGCAATGGTGCAGCGCGGGCCGCCCTGAGGTCCGTCGCCGAGCCGGACGCCGAGGCGATTGCCGAGCAAAGACGACGTTCTTACTTTATCTCCTTGATTTTATTTAGATCTCTTTTCGATCGAGCCGAAGTAGCAAAGCCGTCGACCAATGCCGCTCGATCGACACCAAAATCCGCTACCATTGCTGCAACGCAATGGAGATCGCAAGCATGGCTGCAGGATGCGCCAAACGACCAGACCCGACGTTCCCCCCGATCGTCACGCTAGAGGACGGTACCCGGATTCGCCTGGAACTGATCGGACCTGCCGATCGGACCGACCTCCTGGCCGGTTTCGACGGTCTGTCGCGCCGCTCGCGCTACCTGCGCTTCTTCTCCGCGATGCCCACCCTGTCCACGCACCTGGTCGACAGCCTGCTGAACACCGATGAGCACCACCACGTCGCAATAGGCGCTCGCCTCATCGACGCCAACGGGCGCATTGAGCCGCCAATCATCGGCGTCGCGCGCTACTACCGCTCCTATGGGTCCGACGATACCGTCGAGCCGGCAGTCGCGGTGGTGGACGAACTGCACGGTCGGGGGCTCGGACGTGCTTTGCTCAAAGCAATGACGCGCCATGCCCGATCGAGCGGCATCGTGAAAATGCGTGCACACGCGCTGGCGGACAACGATCGGATTCGCCGCATTCTCTCTGAATCGAACGGCGTGCTGGTCGAACGCGACGGACCCGTCATGGTGTACGACGTGGACATCCGATCGCGGCGCAACCGCGACAATCTGGTCGAGCTCGGCAAGGCGTTCCGGGAACCGCGTCAGGAAACGCGCCCGAACGACGCCACCACGAAGCAGGAACGCCGCTAAGACACCACGGTGGTCGTAGTGTCATCGCCGCGCGCCGCGCGCGAATCGCGCCAGCGCTGCAAACGATTCTCCAGCGCGAGGTAGATGACTGGCGTCAGATACAACGTCAGCATCTGCGAGACGAACAGGCCACCGACGACCGCCAGCCCCAACGACTGGCGTGAGGCGCCACCGGCACCCAATCCCAACGCGATGGGCAGCGTGCCGAACAGCGCCGCGAACGTCGTCATCATGATCGGACGAAATCGTAGCAGACACGCCTCGCGGATCGCTGTTTCGGCGTCGACATTTCGATTGCGCTGCGCTTCCAGCGCGAAGTCGATCATCATGATGGCGTTCTTTTTGACGACGCCCACGAGCAGTATCAACCCGAGAAACGCGTACAGATCGAGTTGTTTGCCGAACATAAGCAGCGTCAGCAAAGCGCCAAGCCCGGCGCTCGGCAGTCCTGACAGAATCGTCAAGGGGTGAACCGCGCTCTCATAGAGAACGCCCAGCACGAGATAGATGGTTGCGATGGCGAGCGCCAACAGCAGACCCATCCCCGCCAGCGACGACTGGAACGCGAGCGCAGCGCCCTGGAAACGGCCGAGCAGCGTGTCCGGCGTGCCGAGTTCTGCCTTTACGCGCTCGATTTCGGTTACTGCATCGCCCAATGATTTGCCGTGCGCGAGGTTGAACGACACGGTTGCCGACGGCAGTTGGCCGACGTGCGAAATCGTCAGCGGCCCGCTGACACTCTTGAAATCCGCCAGCGCCCGCAGCGGCACCAGCGCGCCGTTCGTGCCGCGCACGTAAAGCAAGCCGAGCGCGTCGGGGTCGCGCTGGAATTCCGGCAGCAACTCCATGATCACCGCATACTGATCGGTAGAGGCATAGATGGTCGATACCCGCCTCGCACCATAAGCCGTAAACAGGGCCTGTTCGATCTGGTCGGCGCTCACGCCCATCCGCGACGCGCGTTCGCGGTCGATCGTGATCTGCACCTTCGGATTGTCGAGGATCAGGTTCGTGTTCACGTCGACCACGGTGCCCGAATGGTTCAGCCGGTCGACCAGCTGCGGCACCCACCGGATCAACTCGTTCATGTCGGCGTCTAGCAACGCGTACTGAAACTCGCTCTTGCTCACGAAGCCGCCGATGCGCAATGCCGGCTGGTTCTGCAGATATACCTTCAACCCTGGAATTCCGTCGAGCCGCGGCCGCAGCCCTTCCAGCACTTCCTGCGCCAGTGGCCGGTCGGCTTGCGGCTTCAGGGCCACCAGAATGCGACCGTTGTTCAACGTACCGTTGGGCCCGCCGGTACCGACGAAACCAATCGTCCGGGCCACGTGTTTGTCTTCGGCGATCGTTCGGATCGCCTGTTGTTGTTTGCGCGACATCGCATCGAACGAAATGTCCGGCGCGCCTTCGGTGGTCGCCACCAGCATTCCGGTGTCGTCGTTCGAAATGAAGCCTTTCGGCACGAATACGTAGAGCGCTCCGGTTACCGCTAACGACACCAGCAACGTCAACAGCGCGGCCGATCGATGCGCCAACACCCAGTCGAGCGAACGTGCGTATGCCGCTTTCACACGATCGAAGCGACTGTCTTCTTCGGTCGCCCCGGAAAGCATCGGCCGCAGCAGTTTGCTGCACAACACCGGCGTCAGCGTCAGCGACAGCACGCCCGAAATCAGAATCGCGGTGATGATCGTGATCGCGAACTCGTGGAACAGCCGTCCGACGATGCCGCCCATGAAGAGCACCGGGATGAAGACCGCCGCGAGCGAGATGGTCATCGACACGATGGTGAAGCCGATTTCCTTCGCGCCCTTCAGCGTCGCGGCCATTGGCGACTCGCCGTGCTCGACGTGGCGATTGACGTTCTCGAGCATGACGATCGCGTCGTCCACGACGAAGCCGACGGACAACGTCAGCGCCATCAGCGACAGGTTGTCGATGCTGAAATCGAGCATGTACATCACCGCGAACGTGCCGGCGAACGACAGAGGAATCACGATGCTCGGAATGATCGCGGCGCGGGCGTTGCGCAGGAATACGAAGATCACCATCACCACGAGCACCAGCGACAACGCGAGCGTCACCTTCACGTCGTGCACCGACGCGCGCACGGTTTGCGAACGATCGTAGACGACATCGATCGACATTCCCGCCGGCATCTGCGCGCGCAACGCCGGCAGAATGGCCTTCACCGAATCGACCACGCCGATCGTGTTCGTTCCCGGCTGCCGTTGCACCGCGAGGATGATCGCGCGCGTCAGATCGCCGCCGACCCACGCCGCGGCCTTGTCGTTCTCTACGCCATCGAAGACTCTGCCGACATCGTCGAGGTGCACCGGTGCACCGCTGCGATAGGCGACCACCAGTCGCCGATAGCCTTCGGCGTTGTGCAGCTGTCCGCTCGCTTCGACCGTAATCGCCTGTTGCGCGCCGTTGAGCGTGCCCGTCGGCAGGTTCACGTTGGCGTCCTGCACAGCCTGCATCACCTCGTCCACGCCGATGTTGCGCGCCGCGAGCTGATTCGGATCGAGTTGAATCCGTACCGCGAACTTCTGCGGTCCATTGATCTGCACCTGCGCCACGCCGGGCAGCGTCGAAATGCGTTGCGAAAGAATGCCTTCGGCGAATTCGTCGACTTTCGACATCGGCAGCGTCGGCGACGTGAGCGCGAGAATGAGGATCGACGAGTCGGCGGGATTCACCTTGCGGAACGACGGCGGCGTGGGCATGTCGGGCGGCAGTTGCCGCGCAGCCGTGGCGATGGCCGTCTGCACGTCCTGCGCGGCCGCATCGATGTTGCGATCGAGCGAGAACTGCAGCGTGATCTGCGCGGTGCCTTCGGCGCTGGTCGACGTCATCGAGTCGAGCGAGGCGATGGTCGAGAACTGTTTCTCTAGGGGCGTCGCCACCGCAGTGGCCATCGTCTCGGGGCTCGCTCCGGGCAGCGACGCATTCACCGATATCGTCGGAAAATCCACCGCCGGCAGATCGGAGACCGGCAACGACACGTACGCGAGCGTGCCGAAAAATGCGAGGCCGAACGTCAGCAGCGCGGTTGCAACCGGGCGTCGGACGAACAGCTCGGAGACGTTCACGAGTTGTTCACGCGGGATTTCCCTGCGGCGGCTTGGCGACGGGGAAAATCGAAATGCGGGCGTTCGGGCTCAGTCGCGACTGGCCGTCCACCACGACCAGCTCGCCGGGCTGGACGCCGGTGACGATCGTCCACTCGTTGCTGGCGCGCCCTGCCTGCACCTGGCGCTGCTCCGCGATCGACTCGTTCACCACGTAAACGAACTGGCCGTGCGGACCTTCGCCGATGGCGACAGTCGGCACGACGATCGAATTACCGTCCACCGGCAGCGACAGCGCGACCGTGACGAATGCGCCGGGCCAGAGGGCGCGCGACTGATTGTCGAAGCGCGCGCGCAGCCGGATCGTGCCGGTCAGCGTATCGGCGGCATTGTCGATGAACGTCAGCGTACCGATCGATTCCACGTGTTCGCCGCCGGCGCCGGTGGTGATCGCACGTACTTGCGGTGTCGAAGTCGCGAGCGTTGCGCGCACCAATTCCAACTGCTGCTGCGGCACGGAGAACGCAACGTCGACCTGATCGAGCACGTTCAGCGAAACGAGCGGGGTCTGCGCCACTGCGCGGATCATGTTGCCGACCTGCTGATTGACGCGGCCGATTTTGCCGGCCACGGGCGCCGTGATCGTCGTGTAACTCAACTGCAGCGCCGCGTTGTCGACCGCCGCGCGATCGGCGTCGACGGTCGCACGCGCGAACTGCAGGTCCGTCTTCAACTGCGTGTACGCATCTTCGGAAATGAATTTCTGCGCGAGCAGCGATTTGCCGCGATCAGCCTTCGACTGCGCATTCACCAGCGTCGCCTCGTCGCGGGCGAGCGTGGCGCGGGCGATGCGCAGCTGGATTTCGAGCGGCACCGGATCGATCTGTATCAGCGGCTCGCCGGCTTTCACGTCCTGACCGTCGGCGACGAAAACCTTCACGATCTGGCCGTCGACGCGTGACTGAATAGCTACGCTCCCGGTCGATTCGACGGTGCCGACTTCGTTCAGCACCACGGGCAGTTCACGCTGTTCGACGGGCGCAACCACCACCGGAATCGGCGCAGGATCCTGCGACGCGGTGCCGCCGCCCTTGCTGCATGCGGCAGCGAGAATGCAGATGGCCATACCCGCCACAACACGGTACTTCAACGTCGACTCCCGAATCCTTTCCCTATACGCGCCAGCGCTTCGATTCCGGCGCCACCCGTGCGTGCGAAGCGGGCGAACTTGCCGCCGCGACCGCACCCGCGTCAGACTCACGAACGAACGCAATCATGACAGAGAATCGTGACAGATCCGTCGCAGATCCCCGTGATCGACATCAGCCGTCTCGACGACGATCCGATCGCGTTGCGCCGGATCGACCACGCCTGTCGCGACTGGGGTTTCTTCCACATCGTCGGACACGGCGTGCCGGCCGAGCTCCTCAATGCCACGCACGCCGCCATGCACGCCTTCTTCTCGCTGCCGACGGACGCGAAACGCGCGATCGAGCGCACGGCAACGAACTCGTGGGGCTTCTACGATCGGGAACTGACCAAGAACACGCGCGATTGGAAACAGATCTTCGACGTCGGTCCCGATGAGACCGACGGACCGCTCGCCGGTTCCATCGCGCAGTGGCCGAGCGAGCTGCCGGTTTTCAAGCGCACGATCCTCTCGTTCTACGCCGAGTGCGAAAGGTTGAGCTTACGCATGCTCGGCGCAATCGCGCGTTGCCTTCAGACACCGGCGGCCGATCTCGAGGGCGCGTTCGCACCGCGTCACAGCAGCTTTCTGCGGCTGAATTATTACCCCCGTTGCCCCGCGCCCGCCGGGCCGGAAACGCCGCTCGGCGGCGCCGGTCAGTTCGGCATCAATCACCACACCGACGCCGGTGCCATCACGATCCTGCTGCAGGACGATCAATCCGGCCTGCAGGTGTATCGGCGCAACGCCTGGACGCTGGTGCAACCGAACCCGGAAGCGCTCGTGGTCAACATCGGCGACGTGGTGCAGGTGTGGTCGAACGATCGCTATCCGGCAGCACTGCACCGCGTGATCGCGAGCAGTTCGGCCGAACGATACAGCGCGCCGTTCTTCTTCAATCCGGCTCCGAACGCTCACTATGCGCCGCTGCCGGGCGTGCTGGGCGAGTCCGAACCGCCGCACTACCGACCGATCAACTGGGGGGAGTTCCGTGCCAGTCGCACCGCCGGCGACTACGCCGACTATGGCGCAGAGATCCAGATTTCCGACTACCGGATCGTCAGCAACTGAGGAAAGTGCAATGCCGAACATCGCGATCGAAGTCGCGCAGCAGCTATTTGAACGCATCGAGAAGAAAGACGTGGCCGGAATTACCGCGCTGTATGCCGACGACATTCTCGTGTGGCACAACTTCACCAATACGACGCAGTCCAAGACCGACAATCTGAAGACGCTTGGCGGCCTGACGAAGAACGTCGCGCAGATCCGCTACGAGGTGATCGAGCGCGTTTCGCTCGGCGACCGGGTGATGCAACGGCACGTGCTGCGCTGCCGCGTCGCCAACGGCGAGGAAGTCGCCATTCCAGCGTGCATTTTCGTATCGGTACGCGATGGCCGGATTACCCGCATCGACGAATATCTCGACACCGCACAATCGAACGCATTGGGCGCCGCGATTCAGCGCGCCAACAAATGACCCGCACACCGACAATCGGCCACTAACCAGCAAACGAGGGGGAAACGACCATGCCACGACTCAGACAGGTGACGCGCGACCAGGCGACCGGCAACATCCGCAAGTATTACGACCAGCTGTTCGGCGAACGCGATCCGGTTGCGCAACCGGGCACCGCCACCGGCACACCGGGACACTGGTGGACCGTATTCGCGCTGGTGCCGCACATCTTCGATCACGCCACCAGCCTGTTCGGCATGGTCGCCGACAAGAGCCTCAGCCCTCTGGATGCCAAGCTTCGCGAGCTCGCGATCATGCGTGTCGGATTCACTCAGGCGAGCAAGTTCGTCTACTCGCAGCACTGCAAGGCCGCGCGCCGTTTCAAGATCAGCGAAGCACAGATCGCGGCGATCCCGTCGTGGCAGGTCTCCGACGCATTTTCGCCGCAGGAACGCGCGGTGCTCGCGTACGTCGATTGTCTGATCCTCGAAGGCGGTCGCGTGCCGGACGGCACGTTCGCGGCGCTGCACAGCCATCTGTCCGACGAGAACATCATGGAACTGACGTACCACGCGCTGACGTACAACCTGCACGCGGTCACGTGCAAAGCGCTGCGCCTGGAATACGACGACGTCGCCGAACGCATCGTCGAAGTACCGGTACCGAAGCAGGCGTCCTAGCAAACGCCTGGAAAAAACGCCGCGGGTTGTGGATCATTCACGGCCATTGGCCATCAGTCGAGGGAACAGCATGAATACGTCGGCGACCAAGAGCGCGGCCCGTAAGAAGAACACCAAGTTCGAAATCCGCGGCATCAATCACCTGGCGCTCACCTGCAAAGACATGAAGCGCACGGTCGAGTTCTATACCGGCGTGCTGGGCATGCCGCTCATCAAGACAATCGATCTGCCGCGCGGCATGGGTCAGCACTTCTTCTTCGACATCGGCAACGGCGACGCGCTTGCCTTCTTCTGGTTCCCGGATTCACCGGAATCCCAGCCGGGTGTCACGCACCCTGCCAATCTCGTTGGGCGCGGCCCGATCACGACCGCAAACGCGACGATGAACCACGTTGCGTTCGACGTTTCACCCGACAAGATCGAGGAATACCGCGAGCGTCTGGCAAAGGCCGGCGTCGAGGTGACGCCCGTCATCAACCACGACGCGTCTGAAAACCAGGCGAGCCGGGTACTCACGCCGTCGACGTTCGTGCGTTCGATCTATTTCCTCGACCCGGATGGCATACAGCTCGAATTCGCCGCGTGGACGCGCGAAATGAACGACGACGACGTCAACTGCGAGCCGCATTCGACGGCCGCGGGCTGATCGCGCTTCCGGAAAGTCACGTTCCCCGATAGCGCTCGAACCAGGCCAGGATGGCGCTCGCCTTCGCAGCGCTCTGCGACGGGCGCGCGGTAATTCCTTCGTGCGATGCGCCCGGCACTTTGACGAGCGCGGTGGGTACGCCGCGCAGTTGCAGCGCCTGGTAATACTGTTCGGATTCGCTGACCGGCGTGCGGTAATCCTTCTCGCCGACGACGACCAGAGTAGGCGTGCTCACGGACCCGACCAGCGACAGCGGCGAACGTTTCCAATAGTTGGTGGGGTCTTCCCATGCCATCGTGCCGAACCAGTATTTGGACATATACGTGTAGCCGTCGGTCGTCAGCACCGTGCTCGCCCAGTTGATGACGGGTTTCTGCGTCGCCGCCGCTTTGAACCGGTTGGTTTTGCCGACAATCCACGCGGTCAGCACGCCACCGCCGGACCCCCCGGTGACGAACAGCTTGTCCGGATCGACATTGCCTTGCGCGATTGCCGCGTCGACCGCGCTGATCAGGTCGTCGAAGTCGTGATTCGGATAGTCGTGGTGGATCAGGTTTGCGAACTCCGCGCCATACGACGTCGAGCCGCGCGGATTCGCGTACAGCACGACGTAACCGGCCGCGGCGTACAGCTGATCGTCGGTGGAAAACGTCGGGCCGTACGCGGCAAACGGACCGCCGTGAATTTCCAGGATCAATGGGTATTTGCGACCGCGGTCGAAGTTCGGCGGCAGTACGAGCCAGGCATCGATCGGGCGTTGATCGAGCGACGACGCTACCGGCAGCGCAACGACTTCCGCCAGAGTCTTCTGCCCCAGCGCCCCTTCGTTGAGCTGGGTTAGCTGCCGCGGGCGGCCGCCGCGCGTTACCGACACGTCTGCGGGCCTGCTGGGGGTGCCGCTCGTGAACGCGACGCTGCCGTCGCGCGCAACCGTGAAACTACCGCCGGCGTAAGGGCGGTCGAGCGCACCGCCAGCTAGTCCCTGCGCCACGGGTTCGACGCGCCCGTCGAGGAAAACCCGCGCCACTTTCGTTACGGCACGATCGGTATAACTGACGAATAGGCTGCGGCCGTCGCCGGCCCATTGAGCGTCGTCGATGGAGCGATCGAGTTCGCTCGTCAGGCACCGCACGTTCGAGCCGTCGCGTTCCATCACGTACAACAACACGTTGGCATAACCGAGCAGCTGGTCGTCGAAGCCGAGGAAGGCGATCTGCTTGCCGTCGGGTGATACCGCGGGCGCCTCGTCCGGACCTTTACGCTGAGTCAGCGCGGTGATTTCTCCCGTCGCAATCGACACGCGGTAGATCTCGGTGTTCACCGGCTCGCGCCGCCAGTCGGCGTCGCGATTGCCGGCGACATAGACGAATTGGTCGTCTGCCGACCACGACACCGGGCCGCGCTCGTTGAACGCGCCAAAGGTGATCTGCTGGGGCGCCCCGCCATCCGCCGAGATCACGTACACGTGCGTATAGCCGGCTTCCAGGTAACCCTCGCCGTCCGCGCGATAGGTGATGTCGGTAATTATTTGGAGGGGATCGCCCCATTGGGCGCCTTCGGGTTTGGCAGGCGCCTTACCGAGCTTCGCCGGCTCGTCCGGCGCGAACATGGTGAACGCGAGCCGCCGACCGTCGTGTGACCACGCGAGACTGTCCGGCCCGTGGGTCAATTCGGCGAGCTTCGCGGCGCGATTGCCATCCAGCCACCGTACGTACAGTTGCGGTGCACCCTGATCCGAAGTGGACACGTACGCGAGCCGTGTGCCGTCGGGCGACCAGCGCGGCGAGCGGTGAGAGCCGGGAGCGGCGGCGATCGGCGACTGCACTCCGGTCTGCGGATCGATCGACCAGATCGACTGCTGCGCGCGGTCGGTCATGACGTTGTACGAAACGCGCGTATAGGCGATGGCGCGACCATCCGGTCGGATCTGCGGATCCGCGGCGTACTGCAGCGCGAACAGATCGCTGCCTTCGAATGTCCGCGACGGGCCTTCTGGCGGTGCAGCCAGCGCAGGCGTCGACAGAACGTACGCAACAGTTACGACGGGCAATAGCCAACGCACGTGTATACCTTACATCTGATCCGGGATGCGCAAACCTAGCGGCTGGTCGAAGGCGCGTCCAGTCGTGGTCAGGGCTTCTTCTTCGGCCGCAGAAGACCTTCCTGCGCGATCGTCGCCACGTGCACGCCGCTGCGATCGAACACCTGGCCGGTAGCGAGCCCACGCGTGCGGACGAGGCCGTGACCGGTCATGTCGATCAGCAGCCAGTCGTCCGCTTTCACCGGTCGGTGGAACCACATCGCGTGATCGAGGCTTGCGCCGATCCACTCCGACCATTCGGCACTGGCGGCCAGCGCTCCGCCGGCGCGCGAGTTCGACACCGCATCCATTGCGTTCATGTCGCTGAGATAGGCGATTGCGCAGTAGTGCAGGCGCGGATCATCGCCGAGCGCGACCGGAAACCGGCCCCAGACCACCGAACCGGGATGGCCGCCACGATGCGGCACTTCGCGGCGATCGAGACCGGCGTCGTACACCGGCAACAGCGCGTCCGGGTCCGGCATGCCGGCAGGCATCGAGTGAGACTGCGACTCCGCCCCCTCTTCGTATCGTTGGAACGAACATTCGAGCGTTAGGATTGCGCCTGCGCTCTGGCGCGCAACTACGCGCCGCGTGCTGAACGAACGGCCATTTCGCGTGCGGTCGACTTCGTATCGCACCGGCTCGTCGAATTCGCCGCCGAGAATGAAATACGCGTGCAGCGAGTGCACTACGTGCTCGACACGCACCGTCTGCGTGGCGGCCCACAGCGCCTGCGCGATCACCAGTCCACCGTAGATACGGCCCCATGGGTACTGCGGACTCTCGGCTACGTACGTGTCCGGACCATGCGGTTCGAGCGTGAAGACGCGGGAAAGATCGAGCGCGGGTTGCGACGACATCAGGTGCCTGGAACCACTGCAAAAGGAGCGGCAAGCATACCGGTCGGCGCTGCGACCGTCCGGCAGCACTTCGCGAGATGAACGAAAGCGACGTCAACCTCGCGCTGCTTCGAACGCGGCCGGCTGATTACTCTCGCAACTCCACCGTCGCGGCGCCCGGCGACGTCACGTCGCCGTTGGCGTTGCGCACGAACAACTCGACCGTCACGAGCCGTTTTGCCACGTCGATCGCCGTAATCCGCCCGCCCGACACCAGCGTTTCGCCGAGATAGGTCGCTTTTCGATTGCTGTAGCCGAAGCGCAGCAGCGTACCGCCGTCGGCAAGCCAGTTCGCGACACATTGTGCGAGCCAATCGCCCTGCAGCGGTCCGTCGATGACGATCGCGGGATGACGTTCGACCTGCGTCGTATACGTTTCGTCGTAGTGGATCCGGTGCGGGTTCCACACGGATGCGTTGTACAGAAACAGGCTGACGTTGGTGGGCGTGTGGCTGCGCTCCGGCAACGCGTCGCCCACTTTCAGATCGGCGATGCGCAACGTCATCGCGCGATACCGGTCTGGATCTCTTCGAGCACCAGCGCACCCGTAGCGTCCGTTACCCGCAGCGCGCGCACGGTGAAGATCAGCGGACCCTGGCTGCCCTGCTTCTCGTACATGTCGACGACGCGCTGCACGCCGGTCAGACGATCGCCCGGCCGGATCGGACGTTGCAGCACCAGCTCGGTGCCGCCGGCCATCACGCGCTGCAACGGCAGCTTCGGACCGCTGCCGCTGCCGCGCGACAAGCCATCGCTGCGCAATTCGGCGATCGGCCGCAACGCCCCGAACAGATTGAAAATGAACATCGGCGGCGCTTCGTCGCCGCGCAGATACTTCTGCTGCGTCTGTTCGGTGGCGATCGCATATTTGACGATGTCGCGGCGGCTCACTTCGACGTGGATCGGCGCTTCTTCGCGGCCGATCCAGGCGCGGTGTTCGTCGGTCAGCAACCCAGCCATGTGTCGACTCCTATATCGGGTAGACGATGGTGTTCGGCACGAGCACCGAATCGTACACGCAGCGCTTTTCCACGAACTCGAGCGCCCCATCTTCGCGTCGCTGGAGCACGTCGATGTACCGACCCACACAGAGAACGCGCGGCAACTCGTCCGGTAGCACTTCCATCACGCTGAAGTGCGCGATCGCATCGATCCGCCCGCCGTGCACCGCCGTCACCCTGACGTTGGTGACGTGATGCCGCAGATAACGTGGCTCGTGCATGATCGTTTCCTGCGCCGCGCGCACGCGATCGACGAGCATGCCGCGACTCTCGCAGCGGATGATCGCAAGCGGCAAACCGCGATCGTAGTTGTCGCGCGGAATCAAGAGATAGAGACACTCCCGCGCAAACAGATCCGGCCAGTCGCGCAGCGGACCGTCGTCGAGCAGCGATGCGTAGCGCGAGTAAAGGTCTTCGAGCTCGAACTGCAGCGCGACGTCTACCGCCATTTCAGAAGCCCATCACCGCGCGAT